>JAPLDU010000060.1 GCA_026391255.1 Bacteroidia bacterium
ACTTTCTCAGCAAATAAGTTGAAAATAATTTCCCGGCAGATCAAAATTTTATTTACTCAACTGTCAGGAACAAAGTACAAAATCTTAACAACTTGACATAAACAGCAGACCCTAATTAGTACTTCCGCAGACTGAGCTGAGTTGAATATTTCCTTTATTATTCCCGGTATCGATCAGCAGATGAATACCTGGTAGTCTATCAACGGGATTCGTCCTATCCATCAGGGATGCTCCGCATCCGGGACAATTTGCATTAATTGTTTTAATACTATTCATCTTAATTTATTTTAAAATTTAAGAAACTATTCAGGCAATAGGCATTAGGCAATAGGCACTAGAAAAGTCAGACAGTTTGTAAAGTTTATAAAGTTTGTAAAGTTTATAAAGTTCTTAAAAACTATTGTCTGTGGCCTTATTGGCTATAACTTATTACTTATTACTTATTACTTATTGCCTAGTGCCTAGTGCCTAGTGCACAGTGCCTATTGCCTAGTGCCTATTGCCTATTGCCTATTGCCTATTGCCTATTGCCTATTGCCTATCGCCTAGTGCCTAGTGCCTATTGCCTATCGCCTACTGCCTGCGAAAACTCCTTGTCAAACTTAAGAATTAACTGGTCGCAACCATTGGTGAACAAGCGGGAAAGGTCATCCTGTCTTGTCGGAACAAATTTATAATTCCTTTGTTCACCCGTATCAGGAAGCAGTGAAAATATTTCTGACATAATATCATCGATAGTATTCAACCCATTGATATTAAACCTGGACAGCATTTCGATATGTTGTTCATAACCCAGGTTTAACGGGCGGTCATTCCTGCTGAATTCCCATTTTTCAATTTTCTGAATGACCTTTTGTGTATTGGTAAAGCTGCCACCTGATTCGAAAGGGAAAGAAGCAGGCATCACTAGGTCAGCCCTGGCGGCTGTTTCACTCATGATGTAATCCTGAACCATGATGAAATTTGCCTTTTCAAGCCAGTCAGAGACTTTTTCCCGGTTAACAGCACATCCCAACGGATCTTCGCCAAAGATAAACATGTTTTTCACCAGGCCTGCTTCAAGAAGACCATACTGATCATTATTTGTTATTTGAGGCAGTTCCGTTATTTTCCAGATTTTTTTAATTTTTTCATCCTGTTCCGGGTTTCCAGCCAACCGGTTACCGGTCATTAACCCGGGAAAAGCTCCCATATCAAACAAACCCTGTGAATTGTTCTTTTCTTTCAGGGAAATAAGACCACTTGCAGTCTTTCCCAGTTTTCCGGTGATAAGGCTCAGGTTGAACAGTTCAAAACAGGAAGCCGGTGAAAGTTCCTTTTCAGAGAAAACAATAACAGCGTTCATTTCCCGGTTGAACTCACGGGCAAACTCAATGATACTGTCCATAAATGGAACACCCGAATACCTGATCATTGACATAAAGCTTTCTGACAGCAGGTTTTCCTTATAGGAATAGAAAACCTCGCAATTATCATCAATGAACATCTGGTTTTCATATTGATTTGCCATCAGGTAGTAATTCACCGCTTTGATGAAATGGTAATATGATCTGATCGTGATCACCTGGTCCACCTTTTCCTTCATTGCGCTGTTTTCCTTAGTAGTGATCAGCGTGACAGGTATCCCGTACTTTTCTCTGGCGACATTGATCATAAAACCTGCTACGGCATTATCCATATTGATCTCTGAACCAATCAGGTAAATTTTACTGGCATCTTTGATCTGATCAAAAGGTACATTGGCCAGTGAATTCAGCCGGTAATCCATCCCGTTTTCGATATACTGGAAGCTGGTCACATTATTGGTTCCGGCGCCTGCCCTTGCAAATTTCTGGATAAGGTAGATCTCTTCGTTGGTCAGACGGGCACCTGCATAGAAAGCATTCTCATCAGGCGTTACCGATTTTATCTTACCGGCAATGATTTCGTATGCTTTATCAAATTCAATCTCATGAAACTGTCCGTTAACCTTCAATAAAGGCTTTGAGATACGATTGCTCTGGTTAAGGTACTGATATCCGAATTTCGGGTACCTGCATATATTACCGTCATTGTTGATCAATCCTTCAGCTCCGGTGGTTTTCATGATGAAGCCGTTTTTATGGTGCAGGATTATTTTGCAGCCAACGGAGCAATAATTACATATTGTTTCGAATATATCTGTCCTGACAGGACCTGGTTTGAAGGGAAAATTTTCAGTAATAGCGCCAGTCGGGCAAGTGGATATGCACATACCGCACGACTCGCATTTTGTATCCTGCAATGCATTGCCCATACTCGGAGCCACGTAAGTTTCTGAACCACGGTTGATCAGTCCCAGGGCATTGGCACCTACCACATCACGGCAAATCCTGATACACCGGGAGCATAATATACATTTATTGTTGTCGATCTCAATGAACGGATGACGGAAATCAACCTCGTACTTGTTGAATGCTCCTTTAAACTTGTTTTGTTCGGCGTGATACTCAGTCGAGAATCTTTTCAGATCACAGGTATAATACTCGGAACAACCGCATTCGAGGCATCGTTGTGATTCATGTTTTGCCACCTCTTCATTCGCGTAGCCAAGCTCAACTTCAGTAAAATTATTACGGGCAGATGGTTCGAGTGTTGGCATCTCTTCCCTCAACTGATGAGGGAACTTACCCAAGTAATCGGATTTTACCTGCACCATAAAGTTTTCCTTACGGCTGATAAATTCCTTTTGCATTGGTTCGACCGGGAGACCTGATACATACTGGTGACAGCTGTGGGAAGCCTTTCTGGCCTGGGCTATTGCCTCTATCAGGGTTGCAGGACCCGTTACTGCATCACCGGCGGCAAATACCGAAGGGATACCGGTTTGTAAAGTATCTTTATCAGCATCAATATCACCCCACTTGTTGGGATTAAGCTGGTTATCAGCGGAAAATGAATTGATGTCATCCAGAAAATTGATGTCGGTTTTCTGGCCGATGGCAGCCAGAGCGTAATCCACAGGCACCTCAAATTCTGAATCATATTTTGGTATTGGACGCCTTCTGCCCGATGCATCCGGCTCGCCAAGTTCCATTTTAATGCAAGTGATAGACCTGATGTTTCCCTGATCATCCTTATTTACTCTTATCGGCGCTGTAAGAAACATGTAATCAACTCCTTCAAGCTTTGACTCGTGTATTTCGATAGGATTTGCTGGCATTTCCTTTTCAGTACGACGGTAAATGACAAAGACACTGGATGCTCCGCATCGCTTAGCGCTCCTGCAACAATCCATAGCTGTATTACCACCGCCGATCACAGCCACAGTTTTACCCTTAAAATCAAAGCGTTTACCGGTTATCTCCATGGTTTTCAGGAAATCGATGCCCGGCATCACATTGCCCGCGTCATCACCCTCGCAACCGATGCCCGTACCTTTCTGCGAACCGATGGTGAGTATCAGTGCATCGTATTTTTTCTTAATTTCCTTATAGCTGACATCTGAACCAAAAGACTTGTTATAATAGATATTCACACCCATTTCGGTGATGTTATCCACTTCTTTCTGCAGGAGCTCATTGGGAAGTCTGTATTCAGGAATGCCGTACCGGAGCCAGCCTCCGGCTTTGGGACTGGCTTCGTAGATATCGACCTGGTGGCCTTCTTTCTGAAGAAAAAACCCACACGAAAGTCCGCCGGGCCCTGCTCCTATCACTGCAACTTTTTTTCCAGTGGAAGACTGAATGACAGGTTTGAATTTATCAGGTGAAGCGAGATCAATATCGGAAGCAAAACGTTTCAAGTAATCGATACCGACTGGTGCTCCTTCATCGAGGAGGTTACGGCGGCAGGCCACTTCACACGGTCGAACGCAAACGCGTCCGCAAATGGCCGGCAATGGGTTGGTTTCCTTGATCAGGGCGACAGCCTCGGAATACATTCCTTTATCAATCAAGGATATATATCCCTGAACATCCACTCCTGCCGGACAGGTTTGTTTGCAGGGACCAAGGCAATCGGCATAATGATTGCTTAGCAGGAGATCGAGAGCGGTTTTCCTGGCCTGAATTACCCTGGGATTTTCAGTATTAATCTTCATCCCCTCATAAACCTTCGTAGAACAGGAAGGCTGAAGTCCTCTCATTCCTTCTACTTCCACCACGCATACATAGCAGGATGTAAAGGGGTCAATTCTCGGATCATTGCAAAGCGTCGGTATTTCAATACCATTTCGGTTTGCGCACTGCAAAATGGTCTCTCCCCTGATTCCCTTGACAATCTTACCGTTCAGAATGATATTATAATTGGTGCTCATCTTAAAATTTCAGTTTTTGTTTGCTTTCAATTAATAATAATATTTTGATGATTTATCAGGTGTTTAGACTGTAGACTTTTAGGTGTTTAGAAAATAAATAAATCATCGGACTTTTATCGTTGTTTTTCCTGATATATGATTCCTGATATATGATTCCTGATTTCTGATTCTTGATTCCTGATTCCTGATTCCTGGTTCCTGATACTTGATACTTGATACTGATTTACGAAACCATGATTGCTTCAAACTTGCAGCGGGAATAGCATTCTCCGCACTTGGTACAAATTTCCTGGTGAATGAAATGAACTTTTTTGCGTTCACCATCAATGGCTTTAACGGGACATTTCATGGCGCAAATCATACACCCTGTGCATTTATCAGGGATGACCTCATAGGTGAGCAATTGCTTGCAGGCTTTTGCCGGGCATTTTTTATCACGTATATGGGCTTCATATTCATTCCTGAAATATTTCAGGGTTGTAAGAACAGGATTGGGAGCCGTTTGTCCCAGGCCACATAAGGAGTTATCTTTGATCTGGTACGCCAGTTCCTCCAGTACTTCGATGTCTCCTTCCTTACCTTTGCCATCAATGATACGGTTCAATACCTCGAGCATTCTTCTTGTACCGATGCGGCAAAAAGTACATTTACCGCAGGATTCTTTCTGGGTAAAATCGAGAAAGAACCTGGCAATATCCACCATGCAGGTGGTTTCGTCCATTACCACCATGCCGCCGGAACCCATAATTGCCCCGGTTGCGTTCACTGAGTCGTAATCAACCTGTGTGTCAGAAAGATGTTCCGGGATACAACCGCCGGACGGGCCGCCCAACTGGACAGCTTTGAATTTTTTATCGCCCTGTATACCGCCTCCGAGTTTAAAGATCACATCCCTGATGCTGATACCCATCGGGACTTCCACCAATCCTGATCTTTTTACTTTTCCGGCAAGGGCAAATACCTTGGTACCTTTGCTTTTGTTAGTCCCGTATTTTGCATAAGCCTCAGCGCCATTAATGATGATCCACGGAACATTCGCAAATGTTTCAACATTATTGATATTTGTCGGTTTTCCCCAGAGACCTGATTCGGCAGGAAAAGGAGGGCGTTTGCGGGGCATACCTCTTTCGCCTTCCACAGAAGCGATAAGGGCTGTTTCCTCACCGCAGACAAAGGCGCCGGCTCCTTCCTTTATGTACAGGTCAAAATCAAATCCGTGGATTCCGAATAAATTTGTTCCAAGGTATCCTTTGCCCCTGGCCTGATCGATGGCAATATTCAGACGTTTGATAGCCAGTGGGTACTCAGCTCTGCAATAGATAACACCGTGGTTTGCTTCGATGGCATAAGCCCCGATGATCATCCCTTCGAGGACAGAATGCGGATCGCCCTCGAGCAGCGACCTGTCCATGAATGCACCTGGATCGCCTTCATCAGCATTACAGATGATATATTTATCGGTAGATTTATTATTGTTTGCGAATTTCCATTTCAGGCCGGTCGGGAAACCGCCGCCACCTCTGCCTCTCAGACCTGAACCAAGCATCGTCTGAATTACGTCGAGACGGGAAATATTATTTTCTGCAATTTTACGAATGGCATTATAGCCTCCGCGTTTCTCATATTCGCTGATCTCTTCAGGATCGATAAAACCACAATTACGGAGTGCAATTTTTATCTGGTTATCAATAAAATCATTATCTTCAGTATCAAAGATGTCTGTCTTTACAACATATTCCCTGATTGGTTCGTGATGTGTAACATGTTTGTCAATTACTTCTATTGCCTTATCCTCATTAATTCCGCCATAGAGGTAAGAGCCGGTACTGTCAATCACTTCCACCAGTGGTTCCCGGTAACACATACCGATACAACTCGTTTTTTTCAGCTCAAAATCGAGATTCTCAGCTATCTGCAAAGCCTTGATTTTTTCATAGACCTTTCCAGCTCCCGCAGCAATCCCGCAACTGCCCAGCCCCACTATTACTTTCGTCCTTTCCATATTTTTATAATTCAGATGTAAAAGAGTGATGAGTGATGAGTGATGAGTGATGAGTGGTGAATGGTGAGTGGTGAGTGGTGATTGGTGATTGGTGAGTGGTGAGTGGTGAGTGGTGAGTGGTGAGTGGTGAGTGGTGAATGGATGGTTTGTCACATTATCACATTATCACATTGTCTCATTATCACATTGTCACTTCGTCTCTCAGTCACTTAGTCTCTCAGTCACTTCGTCACTTTGTCTCTTCTTCACTTCGTCACTTCATCACTTCATCACTTCATCACTAATTTTTAACATTTTCAACAGACTGTATCCTGATATTTTTAATAATGTTTACGGCTTCTTTACCGGTAAGCTTACCGTAAGTATTTCCGCCTATCATCATTACAGGAGCTAATGAACAACAACCAAGACAGGCAACTGATTCGAGGGTAAACAGCCTGTCGGTGGTGGTTTCTCCGTCTTTCACATCGAGAGTTTCCGAAATCGCTTCGGTGATCACATGGGCATTCTGCACATGGCAAGCCGTGCCATGACAGACTTTAATCACATATTTGCCAACTGGTTTAAGCCGGAACTGGGCATAAAATGTAGCGACGCCGTACATATCACTTAGCTTTAATCCTGTTTCTGTAGATATTTTCTCAAAAGCCTCCTTCGGAATAAATCCCAGCATTTCCTGGGTCCCCTGCAGAATGGGAATGATGCTTCCCGGCTTGCCCTTATATTTTCTGATCAGGGGATCAAGCACATCCAGGTTTACTGCATCTGAATCCCGGTCTGCCTGGTGCACTGCCTGTAATCTTTGTATTCGCATGTTATGAGTTATTTGTATCAGGTATCAGGTATCAGGAAATAGTGATGAGTTATGAGTTATGAATGATGAGTGACTTTTCACAATTCACCATTCACCACTCACCATTCACTATTGCCTATTGCCTATTGCCTATTTTAAAACTGCAAAGTAAGATAATATTAAGGTTTCGGAGGATAGAATTATTCTAAAATTTGCTAAAAATAAGGTGTTTAGCAACATAGATATTCCAGAAAGAAATTGATCAAAATTTAAATTTTGAATCTAATCTGAAAATTAATTACTTATGAGATGATCAGGGCTAAAGCCCTATATATCAGACGCATTCCTAACCCCGGTCTTAAGGCCTACTCTTTATACATAAGTCAGTATTATTCTGTTTATCAATTCTATATATCTCTCGTAATTTAATAATTATTCGCCCCCCGTTGCACAAGAGTCTCATGAGATTGCTCCGTAAAGTTCTTTTCTTCTTTTGCTTGTCCA
>JAPLDU010000085.1 GCA_026391255.1 Bacteroidia bacterium
TGGTCTCAGCTGGGCATGGTCTGTCACAGGTGATGCTTCAATCATTGGACCCAATATAAATGCCGCGGTTCAAGTACAGTCAGGAGGATCAGGAAGTTTTGTACTGACATTAAATTATGTGGATCAGAATGGCTGCACTTGTTCTAATTCAAAAAACGTTTCGATTGCAACAACTCCAACTTGTGTAATTAACGGACAAGCAACAGTCTGCGCCAATGCTACAGCCACCTGGAATGGTCCCGGCGCTGGTCTCAGCTGGGCATGGTCTGTCACAGGTAATGCAACAATTGTCGGTTCAAACAGCAGTGCCTCAGTTCAGGTACAGGCGGGCGGTTCAGGTACTTTTGTCCTTACTCTGAATTACACTGATCAGAATGGCTGCGTTTGCTCCAATTCCAAAAATGTAATTATCGCAACATGTTTTTCACAGAATATAAACCTTCCAACAGGCTGGTTTATATTCTCGACCTTCATTAATCCGCAAAATCCTGAGATTTCCCATGTTATTTCATCCATACAATCATTAATCATTATTATCAAGGATGAAAATGGACTGGTTTACTGGCCCGCATATGAAGTGAATCAGATTGGCAATATGATTACCGGCAAAGGTTACCAGATTAAATTATCTGCTGCAACAACATTAACAATTACCGGTAATCAGATCGATCCGGAAAGTACTCCCTTAAGTCTTAACCCGGGATGGGGTATGTTGGGATATATACGAACTTCAGAAGGCGAGTTGGTAGCTATGCTCAATTCCATTAATGAGAATATCATTATTATGAAAAATAGTATGGGTCAGGTTTATTGGCCATTATGGTCAGTAAACCAGATTGGCATTATGATTCCAGGCGAAGGCTACCAGATTAAAATGAGTTCTGCATGCATACTGATTTATCCGTCTGATTGACCTGCATCGCAGATTTGCATCTGCAAAATATTATATGCTATATAATAGAAATATTCACCGGTAGAGAGGAATTCCCAGTTATTAGTTGCTTAAGACATCAAACTTACCAACATGTTGTCGCTTATTTGTTGTCTTTGATTCGTAAATCGTAATTCGTAAATCGTAAATTCTTTTTCACCGCAGGGATTTTTTTCTCATGTGAAAAATTTAGTACCTTTTTACATCCTTTATCATAACCGGGATTTCAATAAGACGTGCAAAAATATATCAAAATTACCGACAGCATGCACCTTTCTTTCCTTAAAATGCGTCATAGAAATTCTAAAATTAAAATTTGGTTAATTTTGCACAAAATTATTTTTATAATGAAGCGAACTATATTAGTTATTTTGTTTGTTTACTTTACCTGTAACCTCTTTGCTCAGAATGTTCCGGCGTCAAATACCGGAAAAGTGATTTATCCTTCCAGTTTCAGGATTACATTGCCCTTGCGCGATTTAGTAAAGTTATATCCTGTGAAAAAAGATAAGGATAATGAAGTAAGGGAGTCACCTGACCGATTAAATCGTCCGCCGCAGAAATTTATTTACTCAGCGGCTGATGGTCCTCAGTATGGCGAAGATCCTTCGGTAAGACAAACAAAAATGGGAACCCGTCACATTGGAACAAAAAGCCTCATGGCAAACTGGCCAGGACAGTACTCAACACAATTCAGACCATTTGATCCGACAGGAGCAGCCGGTCCGAATCATTACGTACAATTAGTTAACGCAACCAATTTTAAAGTATTCGATAAATCCACCGGAAGCAATTTACTGACGGCCGATCTTGCTTCACTCTGGAGCCCTGCTACCAGTGATGACGGCGACCCGATCCTTATGTATGATAAATTTGCCGACCGTTGGTTTCTCAGTCAGTTCGGTCAGACGGGAAACTACGTATACATTGCTATTTCCACAACCAATGATCCTACAGGTTCATATTACACATATTCCTTCGCTTCACCGCAGTTTCCAGATTATGAGAAATTCAGCATCTGGGAAAATGGTTATTACATGACTTCCAACCAATCGACTGACAAAGTGTTTTGTTTTGAAAGAGACCAGATGATTTTAGGAAATCCACAGGCAAGGTCGGTTTACCAGACATTTACCACGGGTTCAGTTAGTGGGTTTTTCATTCCTCTGCCGGCAGATGCTTCCGAAGCATCATCCCTTCCTGATGCCGGTACTCCCTTTCCTTTTGTAGCTTATTATGACAATGGCTGGGGCGGCGGTAACGACGGGATTAACATATGGAATATGACTGTAACCTGGGGAGCCACACCTGTGGCAACAATATCTAATGCAACCCTGGTTAATACTTCTGCATTCGATGCATCCTACGATTCGAACTGGAATGATGTTACCCAGCCGGGAACTTCTCAAAAACTGGATGGTATCGGCGGTGTACTTATGTTCAGAGTACAATGGACCAAATGGACCGGCTACAATTCGATGGTGATGAACTGGGCTGTGAAACTTAGTTCAACTCAAAGAAGTATCAGATGGTGTGAGTTGCGTCAGGATCAGTCCACCGGAACCTGGAGCCTCTATCAGGAAGGTACATATGCTCCTGATTCTGATACCCGTTGGATGGGAAGTATCGCTATGGATATGAACGGCAGTATTGCTCTTGCATATTGTAAATCGTCGTCCACAATTTATCCGACTTTATGCTTCACCGGTCGTCTTGCAAGTGATCCTCTGGGTGTTATGACTTTTGGAGAAACTGTGGTAGCAACGGGAGCTTCTTCACAAACCTCATCCAATCGGGATGGGGACTATTCACATACCAGTCTTGATCCTGATGGTGTTACTTTTTGGCATACCGGAGAGTACTTTCCTTCCGAAGGTGTCAGAACACGTATTTTTTCATTTCAGCTTCCAATCGGAAACATTGCTCCTACTGCCAATTTCTCAGCCAATCCCACAACCACAACCTGTACAAGCGATGTCCAGTTTTCCGATATGTCTGCCAATACTCCAACCACCTGGTACTGGGAATTCGGCGACGGACAAACTTCTAACCAGCAAAGCCCATTGCATACCTACCCCGCCAGCGGAACCTATTCGGTTACACTCACCTGTACAAATGCTTACGGGTCAGATACACTTGTCAAACCTAATTACATTACTATTAATATTCCCGATAATCCTGGTATTACGGATGGTTATGGATGCCTTTCAGAAGCGGTAGTTCTCACTGCTTCCGGAAGCGGTGAACTACATTGGTTTAATGCTGCAACCGGAGGTACGGATCTGGGTACAGGAACAACATATACTACACCGGTACTGACTTCCGACACAACGTACTATGTTGAAAATCACATTGTTCAGCCCAGCCAGTATGTCGGGATTTTAAATACATCCAGCAGTTATTCAAATGGTATCTATGCTTTGGTATTCGATTGTTATACTCCCGTGACACTGGTATCAGTGAAAGTGAATAAGCAAACAGCCGGTAACGCAGTATTCCGGATGATCAACCCTTCAGGTACCGTGATATATACCGATTCTGTTACCCTTCCACAGGGGGAAAGCACAGTGACTCTGAACTGGAATGTACCGGTAGGTTCAGGCTTTAAGCTGGCCAGTACTTCAGGAGGATTTGGAAGGAACAACTCCGGTGTCAGTTTTCCATATACTTTGTCAGGATTTCTCAGTATTACAAGTTCTTATTACAACAATGCCAATAACACCGGCAGATATGGACCATTCTATGACTGGCAGATTAAAGTACCTGACTGCATCAGCGCCAGGGTTCCCATTACAGCACATGTAGTAACGTCGGTTGTACCATCTGTATCTCTAACAGCAAGCAGCACAACTATTTGTTCGGGTGCACAGGTCAGCTTTACAGCCGCTCCGGTTTATGGTGGTCAGACACCTTTTTACCAGTGGTATGTGAACGGATCCCAGGTAGTTAATACCAGCAATGTTTTTTCCTCTTCCCAGATTACCAATGGAAGTTCAGTTTATTGCGTAATGACTTCCGTCCTGAGTTGTGCCAGTCCGGCCACCGCGACCTCAAATCCTGTAACCATTACTGTTGACTCGATCATTATCCCGTCGGTTTCTATTTCTGTCCCGGAAAACTCAATATGTGCAGGAACAAACATCAGCTTTACAGCTACATCTGTGAATGGTGGAACAAGTCCTGTTTATGCATGGTACATAAATGGCAATCATGTTGGTAACAACACGGCAGTCTTTTCAAGCAATACACTGGCAAACGGCAATACTGTAAGTTGTGTTCTCACCTCATCAGAAGCCTGTGTTTCGGGCCCGGTCACCTCCAATACTGAAAACATTGTAGTGCACCCTCTACCACCCACTCCAACCATTTCCCTTAATGTTGATACCCTGTTTTCATCCGCTGCGAGTGGTAATCAATGGTATTTTCTGACTGCAGGTATTCCTGTAAGTGGAGCGACAAATCAAATCTTTATTCCAGGCATGAATGGCGAGTACTTTGTAATAGTTACCGATTCATATGGTTGCGTTTCAGACAGCTCAAATATTATTAATGTTATACTAACCGGAATAAGCAATCCTGACAATCAATCAGGTTTTATTGTTTACCCCAATCCAAACCACGGGGATTTTATTATCTACCTGCCGGGTGGTGGCCTCACCGGAACTCTGCAGTACAGAATTATCAACGCACTGGGTCAAACCCTTGTTCAAAAGGATATAAAAAATAATCCGGTTAAAGTATCTACCCAATCACTGATCAATGGTATATATTACATTGAAATCATTGGCATGAAAGAAAATAATGTCAGGAAGTTAATAATTCAAAAATGATTTTTTGCACCATTTTAAAGCTGTCACTGATCTGGCCTTTAGGCTGTAGGCTATTAGACTGTTAGCTATAAGAATACATAGCAGTACCTTATTTCTGGAATCATGATGAGTTTTGGCAAAAAATTCCAATCCGCCGTGGCGGAACAAATCACAAAAAACAAATAACTAACAATATCAAAATTTCAAATAACGAAACAAACTACTTTGATTTTGTTATTTTTTTGATTGAAATTTATTTATAATTTGTATTTTGAGATTTGTGATTTATTGTCTGGTTCTGGCTTGTCCAGGTTGGGCAATAGGCATCAGGTAACAACTCATAATTCATAACTCATCACTCCTAAAAGTCTATAGTCTAAATAACCTGAATAGTTACCATTCTATCTATCTGCAGCTAATAATTCCTTAGCGCTTGTCCACTTAATATCAGTATAACGATCGTTATCGAGTGGTTCCAGTTTTACCCGGCCTTCGAACATGTTATGCATGTACTGCATGCCCTGCCATGCCGGGAAAATATCCTTCTCACCGGGAGCGACCATTCGCCCAACCTTGATCAGTGTGTGAAGCATTCCCAGACTTCCGGCCCGTAACAGACGGAATTTCTTTCCTGACAGCTCACTCATGATCACTGAAAGTTCCCGGGCGCTCAGCTGATCTCCGGCGATTCGCAAAAAACGGGGAGTGGACGGATCAAGAGCTGCGCTTGCTGTGAATGCGGCCGTATCGTCTTTCGTTGTGAAGTCCAGTCTCTGATCTGCATTCCCCCAATAGAGGACTCTATTCAGTTTGAAAAGAATGAGCGGCATCTGACCGGTCAGTAAATTTGCAAATGCACCGTTAAAAATACTGGTGGCTGCAATGGAAGTTTTGTCAAGTCGTTCATGAAACTCACGTCGCAAATCGAAGTTTCTGTTTTCGCCAACTGAAAGTTTTGTAAAATCACTGGAAAAATCAGACGGGATGAAGCGTGGCACACCTGCGGCAATGGCCGCATCGAGCAATATCGATTGAATATCAACGATTACATCATGCAATCCCTGCAGTGCGGAAACAACGCATGATACTCCCTTACAAGCCTGAGTAAGTCCGTTAACGTCTGACAAATCAACACGAATGACATTCACCCCTTGTTGCTCAAGTTTTTGAACCTTAGTATCATCAGTGCCGTGGCGAACTATGGCCCTGACGTCTGCTCCTCTGCTCAGTAAGGCTTTAATAATTCGTCCGCCGAGATCACCTGTCCCGCCTGCAACCAAAATTGTTGTTGTACTCATAATTTACATGGATTAACTATTTTCCCTGAATTTCTTCAGGGTTCTTTTTAATGTACGGCGCTTGCGCCATCTCAGTTTCTGGTTATAGTCGATATAGTACATAGCCGGCACAAATACCAGTGTGAGAAAAGTGGCAAAACTGAGCCCGAAGATGATGGTCCACGACAATGGCCCCCAGAACATCACATTATCGCCACCCATGTGGATTTGCGGATCGAGATCAGTAAACAGGGATACGAAATTCACATTCAGTCCGATTGCCAGGGGAACCAGGCCAAGCATGGTGGCAGTGGCAGTGAGCAACACAGGTGTAATCCTTGTCTTACCGGCCTGAATGATGGCTTCGCGTGTACGGAGTCCCCTGCTTTTCATAACATCACAAAACTCCACGATCAGTATTCCGTTCCTCACCACTATTCCACCGAGTGCAACAATACCCAGACCAGTCATGATCACAGAAATGGACATACCAAAAATGACTATGCCGAGCAATACACCGATTATACTGAAAATGACCTCGCTAAGGATGATCAGTGTCTTGCTTACTGAGTTGAATTGGGTAATGAGAATGAAGAATATCAGCCCGAGCGAAATGAGTAATGCTTTAAACAGAAAGCTCATGGTTTCCTGCTGATCCTTATTTTCCCCGGTATATGAAAATGTAACTCCGGGTTTAGTCGTGAATTTTTGGGTGGCATCCTGTACCTTGGCAAGTACTTCATTTGGAGTGAAACCTGAAAGCACTTCCGACGAAATGGTAATCACCCTTTTAAGGTTCTTTCGCTTGATTCCGCCATAGGTGGATGAATAATCCAGTTTGGCAACCGACGACAAAGGGATCTGGCGTATCGCCCCGTTGGTCATATCCCTGTAAGTGATCTTCAGATTGAGAATGGCATCAATGTTCTTCCTGGTTTTTTCGCTGTAGCGTAACTGGATAGGGTATTCGTCCTCGCCTTCCTTGTACTTTGAAATCTCTTTGCCGAACACTGCCGTCCTGATCTCCATACCAACCTGTCCGGTAGTGATACCTTCCATATTGGCGCGGCTGCGGTCAATATCTATCACTATTTCAGGTTTGTTATCCTGGAAATCGGATTTGATTTCTTCAATACCCGGAATTTGAAGGGAATCGAGGTAGGCTTTATATTTATTTGAAACCGCAATAAGATCGAACAGGTTTTCACTGCTGATCTCAACATTGATAGGTTTGCCGGTGGGCGGCCCCATCCGGTTTTTTTCCACTGAGATCTCCGCCCCGGGTATCCCTTTCACGGCTTGCCTGATCTTATCGAGATAGGAAGTGGTTGATTGACCTTTCCTGTATTTGAATTCTTTAAAGTTAACAGACACTTTGCCAAGGTTGGATGCCATCGAGCGGTCAAAAGTACTGTTCTGACTGCCTGCACCCACGGCCACGTTGGTGATCATTGATTCAACATCAGCATTTTCTTTGCCGAGAATACCAGTGACCCTGTTTGCAACAATTCGGGTAACCGAATCAGTGACGTTCTGGTGAGTGCCGATGGGCATTTTAACCATCACGTATATATTATTTGGCTGGTTATCGGGGAAAAACAGCACTTTGGGTTTTTTGATTGAAACAATTACTATTGTAATGAAAAACAAAGCCACAATTGAAAAAAGAAGATAGTAAGCATTACGGCCTTTCAGGAAAAACCTGAGCTGGCTTTCGTACAATACCATTACCCTTGGCCAGAACTTATTCTGGAAACCATATATCCATTTTTTTATGACCAGACTGAATAACAGGTATGCCAGCAGGCAGAAAAACAGGAAGTTCCCCATACCGTGCCATTTAAGCAGGTGCAAGGCAATGCCAAATCCGAGAAGCATGCCCAATCTCCGTAAGCTTTCTTTCAGGTTGAATTTAGTTACAGGCCTGGTATATTCATGTTTCATGAAGGAAACAGCAAATACAGGGTTGATGATATATGCCACGAACAATGAAGCAAATAATGCCATGATCAGTGTAATTGGCATTTGCTGCATGAATTTCCCAACAATTCCCGGCCAGAATGCGAGCGGGAAAAAGGGCGCAAGGGTTGTTAAGGTTCCCGAAAGAATCGGAGCAAAAACCTCTCCTGCCGCCCTTTTGGCGGCAAGTACAATATCGGGTTCGGTACGGTGGATTCGGTGAGTATTTTCTATCACGACAATAGCATCGTCAACAATAATACCCAGAGCAAAGATAAAGGCGAACATCACCATCATATTCATGGTAAAGCCGATACCCGGCATGATAGTATAAACCACGAACATGGAAAGCGGGACGGATAGTCCCACAAAGAATGCATTGTTGAATCCCATGAAAAACATGAGAATAATGGTTACCAGCAAAAAGCCGATGATAGCTGTATTGTTCAGTTCTTCGAGTGTGTTACGTGTAAACGTCGACATATCGCCGGTAAGAGTGACCTTCAGATCAGTAGGAAATATATTTTTTTTCAGGTCATTCTCAATCAGATCCTTGATCTTATCAGATGCGTCGATCAGGTTTTTTCCGCTTTTCTTGATCACGTTCAGGGTGATGACATTCTGATCGCCAAGCCTTGAGTAACTTTCCTGTTCTTTAAAACCATCCTTTATTTCGGCAATGTCTGTCAGGTAGACAATAGCGCCAGTGGCAGATTTAAATACCACTTTTCTCATGTCGTCCGGGGATGTGAATTGTCCGGTCACCCTGATGGAACGTTGCATGCCATAGGTTTCAATATTCCCGGCCGATACGGTGACATTTTCCGAAGAAACAGCTCTTTCAATATCAGCAAAAGTCACAAATGCTGCCTGCATTTTGTATATATCAACATTGATCTGAATTTCCCTTTCAAGAGCTCCAACAATATCAACACGGGTAATTTCAGGCAGTGATTCAATCTTATCCTGTGTATCATCCGCAAATTTCTTCAGGGCCTGCATGCTATAATTTCCTGAAATCTGGATATACATGATTGGTATCTCCGAAAAATCGATTTCCATCACATCCGGGTCGCGTGGCAGGTTGTTAGGCAGGTCGGTGCGTGCCTTGTCGACAGCATCCTTGACCCTTTGTTTTGCATCAGTAACATCAACATCGGTCTGAAATTCGACCAGTATACTTGAAAAATCCTGTATTGAATTACTGGTGATATTTTTGATACCGGCTAATGACTTGACCTGTTTTTCAATCGGACGGGTAACCAGGTTTTCCATATCAATAGGAGAAGTTCCCGGATAAGGAGTATTTATCAGCATCTGTGGTATTACAATTTCCGGGAACTGTTCCTTGGCAATACTGAAATAGCTCATGATCCCTATGACTGACAGGAATACTGCCAGAACATAAACGCTGGTTTTATTTTCAATGGCCCAGCTGGTTGCAAAAAATTCCTTGAATTTTGTCTTAAATTGTTTCATTTCCTGATCATTGCATTATTTAACTGATCCGCTGATTTTAATAGTTTGTCCTTCTACCAGATTCTGGTAACCTGAAGTAATGAGTTTGTCATTTTCCTTCAGTCCGGATGTGATTTCATACTGCCCGTTGTAAGAGACCCCGGTTGTGACTTTTTGTTTTTTTGCCACTTGTTTGCCGTTTTCCTCTTTTGCCAGGTACAGGTAACGTTCTTCCAATGAACCCTGGATCACATTTACGGGAACAACAAAGGTATTTTTTGCCTTGTAATCATTCACCTTAACCACTGCAATCATGTTTGCCCTGAAGTTATAATTTGAATTATCCAGCCTTGCTTCAACGGTAAATGTACGGTTTACCGGGTTGATATATTTACTCGTAAAATTCAGCCTGGTAGAAACTTCCTGGTTAAGATCAGGGAAAAATATCTGTACCAGGTCCCCGTCCTGTACTTTGGGAGAGAATGCTTCAGCTACCTCAGCCATCACTTTTATCTTTGAAAAATTTACCACTCTGAAGGCAATCGTACCGGGTTGCAAAGCCTGTCCAACCTTCACGGGAACTTCTTCAACCGTACCATTTATGGGAGAAATAATGGACGACAAGGCTAACTGTTCCTTTGTAGTAGCGATGCTGTTTTCCAGGGATTCTTTGTTATTTTTTGCAGTAAGATATTGTATCTCTGAACCTATCTTCTGATCCCAGAGATTTTTCTGTTTGTTATAGATGTTGGTGGCAAAATCAAGTTTGCTTTTCAGTTCTTCCAGTGCATGCTTCACCACCTGGGCATCCATTTCTGCAAGAACCTGTCCGGATTTCACATTATCACCTTCCTTAACAAAGATTTTTGAAATTACACCTATTGTTTTGGCAGTGACCGAAACATTGTCCTCCCCGTCAACCTTACCCTGAACTTCTATATAATGATTGAATTCCGTGGGTTTCAAATCAGTAACTGAAACGTCAACCGGTATCCCTTTCACGCCGTTTGTTCCGGTAGCGGCCATGTCTTTTTGCATGTTCGCTATCTGTTCATTCAGTTTATCCCGCTGGCTGATCAGTTTTGTCAGTTGTGACTGTTTGTCCTGTTTGCCGCATGCTATTGACAGGAAAATGATGCTTACTATAAAAATTGTTCTTTTCATTGATATTGATTTTTGCTTAAAGCTATCAACAGTGTCCCGCCAATACCCGGCTGTTTAATATTTATTGCAGGAACACAAATGGCAGCTTTGTTATTTTATTTAGGTTTATTATTTTTTATTAATGATGTACAGGTTGAATAAGGTACAATCCATTGATTTACAATATTATTCCATTACTCTGACTAATTTATTCCTGACGGTAAGTAAGGCTGAAACAGCATTGAAATAATCTGACTGTGTAGTCAGGTACTGCGATTGCGCCTGGGCAAGCTCCATACTTGATGATACTCCTTCCTTGTATTTGGTAAGAAAACTGTTATAAATTTTTCCTGCCAGTTCAAGGTTTTTCTTGTCATTCTGGTAAATGGCAAGTTTGGAACTGAAGTCTGACTTTGCCTGCTGGGCTTCAATTTCAAGGCTACGGGCTACCTGGTCCTTTGAATTGACCGCTTTTTCCACTTCCATTTTACGTTTGCTCACAGTTGCCATTCTTTGTCCGCTGGTGAATATTGGCATCGTCAGTGTAACGCCAAGGGTGTTGGGTGACATAAAATTAAACTCCGGGCTCTTCAACTGTTTCTGGTGGTTAAAAAACGCTGAAACCGTAGGCAGGTAAGCGCTTTCATCCTTCTTCAGGTTAAGCCTTGATAGTTGCTCGCTGTTACTCAGAATCCTGAAATTGATACTGTGTGTCACATCGAAGTTGTGGGTCAGTAAAGCAAGGTCGATATTGCTGACAATATCATCAATCTTTTCTGTGAGTTCCACCTTTTCAGTATTATCAAGCCCAAGATTCATTTTTAACACATTGTATGCCACTTCGGTAGCGCTGGTCAGAGTATTCAGGGAATTTTCCACATTGGTTTTCGTCAGTTGCAGCTGGTCGGCATCTGTTTCCTCAATAAATCCCTGCTTCGCAGTTTCCTTTGATTCGTAAGCCAGACGTGTTATATTTTCAAGAATTGAGGAAAGTATCCTTTTATTTTCTTCGATGATAAGAACCATATAATATGAATTACTCACGGATTCCCTGAGTTCTGATTCAGATTTTTCAAGGGATTGCTGTGATATCTCGAAAAAAGTCCTGGATGCCTTCAGTCCAACGATATAAGCACCGCTGAAGATCAGCTGGGATAAGGTAAAATCAAATGTGGTATTTTCCTTTACACTAAGCGGATACTCTTCTCCTGCGCCATATCCCACGTGCACATAATCATTGAAATTTGATGTGGTCAGTGGTACATCGGTACCGGTAACATTCAGGGTTGTGGAAGGGAAAGCAACGGTGGGCACTTTAAAGATATTGGAATAGGAACCCTTGACATTAAGCTGCGGCAAGCCAATAGCAGTTGTTTCCCAGATAGTCTTCTTTGCAATGGAACGGTCAAGCCTGGCATTATTAATATTCGGATTGTTCTGAAGCGCATAATCCTGCGCCTGTTTAAGTGTGAACTTTTTGACGGCTGATTCCTGTGAAAATAAATTTTGACTGAAAATCAGTAAAATGAATAATGACAAGAAATGCAGGGATATTGATCTATTCATTTTTGTTATGGTTTAATTCCTGTAATTTTTGTTCTAATATTTTGATCCCGTTTTTATTGGCTATTCCCCTGATGTGGTAAATAAATACCTCGAGTGAAAACTTATTTGATGTTGATTCATTGATGGAGAAAAGCTCGTCGCCAAAAAGGTTGTCAGTACGTGAAACATAAAGCCTGGCAATGATTTCCTCGTTCAGATCGGCACGAAAAATGCCTTCGGCCTTGCCTTTTTTCATATTGGCCAAAACCTTCTCATACATGCGTTGGCGACGTATTTCCCTGATCCTGGCAAAAGCATCCGGGTAATACTTCTTTAAATCATATTCCATCGAAGGATTGTATTCCCTAAGCATGATGTTGATGTTTTTATTGTACTCAATCAATTCCTCAATGGCGTTCAGATTCATGTGCTCTATCGCATCCATACCTTCAGCACGGATACTGATTTCATAATCAATGATCTTATTGACCAGCTCATTTTTATCGCTAACATACTGGTATAAAGTCTTCTTTGAAATACCAAGCTCCCTGGAAACATCTTCCATAGTTATGCTCTTGATACCGTACTTCTGGTAAAGATCTTTTACCTTTTTCAATATATTTGTCAATTCTAAATCCATGCCGCAAAAGTAGAAAACTATTTTTATATTGGAAACATTTTGCGGGAAAATAGTTTTCAAAGTATAATGTGTTTTTTATCAGGAAACTAAATTGAAGATTTTAGTCTGATTAATTCATAAATTTTGTGATTTCTTTGTGTCTTAGTGTCTTGGTGGCAAGACTAATTTCTGCCACAAAGACTCAAAGACACTAAGTTTCACGAAGTTATTATTTTTTTATGAATTATTCAAGTTAGGATTTGAAAATTTGAAAATATTCAATGGTGAAATACTTTACAGAAAAAATATGGAGATGGTTTATTTTCATATTAATGATCATAATATCATGCCAGTGTGTTTTTGCCCAGTCGCAAATCTGGAATGTAGGTACGGCAAAAACTTTGCCACCGCTTGATTTCCGGATTGCTGCCCTACAGCCGTCCACGATCGGCCTGCCCGGAAGTATGGAATTATCATCGCAACCGGTTGCCTGTATCTTTGCGCCCAATATCAGCCTGAAGAAAAGATGGTACGCAAAACGGATCATCATTGCTACCAACCATGGCTTCATCTATCCGACTCCTGCACTGAAACAACTGGCAAATAACGGATTCGATGACCTGCTGAATAAGCAAACATTTATACCTCAGATTTTTGCATTCCATAATGAGATTCTGATCTCAAAAGAACAGGGAGGTAAGCAATGCTCTGCCTATTTTGAACCGGATGATAACCTGAAGAAAAACATTATTTATACACTGAAGATCGGTTTCCAGTTTGCCGTTAAATCCGGAAAATCAAGCTTCGAAGCAATCAAAAGACCAGTCTTATACCCGCGCACTTCCATTTACCAGGATACCTTGCTGCTTTACGCCGGTTTCGATGTGGACGGACCGTTTTATAAAAACATAAACTTCTCGGCAGATATTGATGTGTTTTCCATCGGTTTTAAAGACTTTGCCATAGAAAATAAGGGACTGCTTGTTTTCACCCACTCCGACCGCTTTTCATGGCTGTTTGGTTACAAACTTTCGGCCGGCTCTTTTCCTGATAAGTTCAGGATCGGCATTTACCCTCTGTTCGACCTGATGTGGTACTTCCATCGGCTGAAAGTGAAGGACGGTCTTGGGAATCATGGACTGAAGTGACGAAGTGACTGAGAGATTTGGCGAACGAAGCGACGGGGCGAACGAAGCGACTGAGTGACTTGGCGAACGAAGCGACGGGGCGAACGAAGCGAAAGGGCGACTGTGAGACGAAGTGACTGAGAGACGAGGCGAACGAAGCGACGGGGCGAACGAAGCGAATAGGCGAAAAGGCGACTGAAGGACGAAGTGAATGAGTGACATAGCGAACGAAGCAACTTGACGAATTAAGCGACGAAGTGACTGAGAAACTTTATTAAATGGCAAACAAATTGCCCTGAAAGGGCTTGAGCATCAGCACGGGGCAATGCCCTGTAGCATTGGAGTACAATGGTTTGCAAGCCCTGAAAGGGCGCCAGCATGATCCTATCAAGGCGAAGGGGGCCGGGGGGATTGAGAAAGACGAACAAATTAACCAGATGATAATAAATACAATAATCCGGGCCTTTTCCTGATACTTGATTCCTGATACCTGATACCTGATACCTGCTACCTGCTACCTGGTAAATTAACCAGTCACGTAGTGACGGAATCTTTGTAGAAACACGACAGTAAAGTAAAACTAAGCCACGTAGTGGCGAAATATCAAAAATCCAATATCAATGGCAAATAGTCACATGTAATACTTTTTACTATGATCCTGAAAGACCAAGGGGTTAATTCACGAATATCTTTGTTGTGTTTTTACTTCGTCTCCATTGGCTTACGCTCCAGAAACACAAAACCGTTTTTCTCATATAATTTATGAAGCTGAGGATATTTTGATGCTATTTCATCACAGCTGCTGATCTTGCATACAAAATATGCCGGTTTATCAATGTTACCGGTCAAAAGCCACTCATCACCCCTGCCAATATCCTGTGAACCGGGCTGTTTTTGAGAATAAAACAAGTGGGCATATGATTTGAAATCGAGGGTTGTCAGATATACATTTTTATTTTGAAGGCTTTTATAGAACTCTATGGCGGCATTCTGACTGTACTCCTCAGCTTTCGGGACAATCAGGATCATGCTGACCCAGGTAAATGCCAGTGAACAGCAGAGAATGATCACAGTTTTTAGCAGAGCGCTCATTTTATTAACAATAGAAAAAATAACACCCGCAAGCAGAAATAATCCGGGAACAAACTCAAACCCCGACCAATGCACATCTGCCTGGAGATTACCCAGGACGAAACTGTCATGAATAAACCCGCTGTTTAAAATATCATTTTTAAAGGCCATGAATAACTGCAGGCAGATCAGTCCAAGGGCTATCACCGACGCAATAATGATCAGGCTGATCCTGCTTAAAATGTTGAAATTCGTGCCCATTTCAATCGTTTTATGAAGATACATGGCTGCAATAAAAGTCAGCGGTAAATAACAAAGCGAAGAATAATGTATGATTTTTGTCCTGACAATGGTAAATAAAACCAGTACCACCCAGAACAGGATCAGGTTCCAGTTGAAGAACTGCTTTTGATTTTCACTCATTAACCGCCTGTATTTACCTGGCCGGAGGATAGCCGGCAGCGCCCAGGCAGAGGCAGGAAACACTCCGAACATCAATACCACAAAATGATAGAACAGAAATCCGCCATGCCCCGAATCCCGTGTGGCAAACAGCCTGGCCTGGTACTCAATAAATTGTACAACCGTGTCATGGTGGCCAAGAGCAATCTGGACGATAAACCATGAACCACCTGTAATTAAGAGAATCAGCAGGCCGGTTATCATAGGTTTCAGGCTGACAGAGAATCTGAACTTATTATAAATGAAATAAACTATGATTGTCAGAATAAAGACCAACAGGGCTGCCGGACCTTTGGTAAGAATGGCAAGACCAAGTAAGACGGCGCTTGCAGATATACTGGCATATTTTTTTTTAACAGTCAGGGAATTCATATATCTGTAAAGAAAATATAATGAACTGAAGATAAACAGATTAAAAAACGGATCAATGATGCCGGATTTGAAATATATAAATGGCAGTACCGATGCTGCTAATAACAAGCTCCAGATCAGTCCGAATGTTCTGCTGACAAGTGATTTGCCAATATAATAGAGAAACGAAAGGGAAAGAATTCCGCAAAGAACATTGGGAAAGCGGGCAGCAAATTCATTTACCCCGAAAATATTCATTGAGACAGCCTGCAGCCAGATGAAAAGGGGCGGTTTTTCCCAGAAAGGCAGGTAATTGATCTGAACGGTAAGGTAATTACCTGTGGTGGTCATTTCCCTTGCAGCTTCTGCAAAATTGATCTCATCCCAATCGAAAAGATGAACATTGCCCAGGAATGACATGAATAACAAAAGGGATGCAATAATTAAGAAGAAATAAATATTGCTGTCTTTTCTCAATATATTATTCATCCGGTTGCTTAACATGTTTTGTATCTATTCAGGTTGTTCAGACCAAAGGCAATAGTCAATAGTCAATAGTCGTTAGTCGTTAGTCATAAGTAAACTCATAATTCATAATTTACAAAGCCTGCTGGCCCGGTTAGTCAACATTGCAATTTATTTTAAACCACAATGCTTTATCCCAAAACGGGGAAGTAAACCGGCTGAAGAACCAGTAAGAAACAGCGGAAATAACAGAACCGAAAACAGATCCAAAATATACATCCACCAGGAAATGCTGGGACAGGTAAATGCGGGAATAGCCAATCAGTAAAGCAAGCAGGAACATGGCCAGCTTAATAAAATTATTTTTAACCGAAAAAGCAATGATAATAAAAGTTGCAAAAGCACAGGCGGCATGTCCTGACGGGAAACTGTAATAATAATATTGCTCCACGCCGGGTATGAAACGTAAATGATACAATCCTTCAAAGTACTTTGCCGGGCGTTGCATGCTGTTGAATACAAAATGCTTGAGAACCTGGATAATGATAGAGGTCAGTTCTGCCCCGGCAGCCAGTGCTGCTGAAAGCCTGAATTTAATGAACAAAGCAAGGATTATGACCAGAATTACGGTAAATAAGCCATCTCCAAGAAAAGTAAGGTAATAGAAAAGACCATCGAGTAAGCGGCTATATACATGATTACATGCGATATGAATATCTGATTTTGAAAAAGATAACAGGATTATTCCACACAATATCCAGAAAATAAATAATGGAACTACGAAATATCTGTTACTTTTCAATAGTTGTCTCATTCTTGCCAAACCTGCATTTCAGGCTGCTAAATTAGAAAATATTAGACCGGGTACAAGGAATTATCTATTTTTACGCCGTTAATCCAATTATTTACCTTCTATGTATGAAGCTTTGTTTCAACCCATAACGATCAGGGAAACGGTTGTTGCCAACCGGATTGTTATGCCACCAATGGTTTGTTTCGGATGGCGGGATAAAGATGGTATGGTTACCGGCAGGAGCGTCAATCATTATGAAGCGAGAGCCAGAGGCGGAACCGGTCTGATCATTGTGGAAGCTACGGCTGTAATGCCTGAAGGAAGGCTCGCTTCCGAACAGCTCGGATTATGGAACGACAGGCAGGCGGCTGCGCTGGCTGAAATTCCGGCAAGATGCCATACTTATGGGGCAAAAGTACTAATCCAGATACACCATGCCGGACACAAGATAGCTCCGGGAATGGCTCCATCTGCCAAAGGACCATCTGCACTTCCTGATAATCCTGAAACAGCCGCACTTACCATCAGTGAAATTTACCAGATCAGGGATGCATTCGTTCTTGCTGCCATCCGTGCTGAACAGGCAGGGTTTGACGGGGTTGAACTTCACGGGGCACATGGATACCTGTTAAACCAGTTTGCGTCACCGGCCATCAACCTGAGAACAGATGATTTTGGCGGATCTCTTGAAAACAGGATGCGTCTTACAGTCAATATTATCAATATTATCAGGAAAAAATGCAGCAGTAGTTTTATCATAGCTTGCCGGCTCGGGGCAAACAGCCCCTTTTTGGCCGATGGTATTGAGATAGCATCTTACCTTGAAAAGCAAGGAATCGATTATCTTCATGTATCCCATGGAGGAAATATGGATAATCCGCCTCCCATCCCTGAAGGTTTTGATTATAACTGGATTGTCTGGTCAGCATCCGAAATAAGGAAACATATTAGCATTCCTGTGATTGCGGTGAACAGCATCAAAACCCCTGCCCGTGCTGAATTTCTTATAAAGAACAAACATGCCGATCTGGTCGCCATTGGCAGGGATATACTTACTGATCCCGACTGGGCCTTGCATGCCAGGTCGGGCTTAGAGGTAATACAATGCCTGCAATGCAAACCCCGTTGTCACTGGTACACCAATAGTGATGATTGCCCGGGGAAAAGGCAATAGGCAATAGGCATTAGGCATTAGTCAACATAATTCATAATTCATAACTCATGAATTTTAAATTAATATTTCTTCTTTCGCTGTTTGGGCTGTTTATGGGAATAGCCACTGTGTATTTTATTCCTGCAGGTATTGAACCAGTCATCTGGCTTGTTATTTTTGCATTTTGTGCATATATTATTGCAAAAAAATGCGATGGTAAATTGTTTTTGCATGGTTTTGTTACCAGTCTTTTCAACTGTGTCTGGATCACCGCTTTCCATCTCATGTTCTTTGACAGTTATCTGGTTAATCACCAGGCCGAAGCCAGAATGATGGTAAGTATGCCAAAGGGTATTGATCCGAAGTATTTTATGCTGGTTACCGGAATTTTTATCGGTATAGTTTCCGGGCTGGTACTTGGTTTATTTTCATATCTGATGGGAAAGATTGTTACAAAATCTGATAGCAAGACAAATATTATAGAGTAAATTTTAAGGCAGATTGGATTTATGAGTGATGAATTATGAGTTTTGACTTACGACTTACGACTTACGACTTACGACTATTGACTATTGACTATTGACTATTGCCTTTGGTCTGATCAACCTGAATAAAATAATACTATGACCCGATTAAGTGTCAATATTAACAAGATTGCGACTCTGCGTAATGCCCGCGGAGGCAATATACCAAACGTACTGAAAGCTGCAATGGATTGTGAACGTTATGGAGCGCAGGGTATTACAGTGCATCCCCGTCCGGACGAGAGACATATCAGGTATAATGATGTCAGGGAAATCAGGCCGGTCATCTCAACTGAATTCAATATTGAAGGTTATCCTTCTGACGATTTTATTCGCCTGGTTCTTGAGGTCAGACCAGACCAGGTTACATTGGTGCCTGATCCGCCGGGAGTTTTGACATCCTGTGCAGGTTGGGACACAACAACTCATATGGAATTACTGAAAAATGTGATCAACCTGTTCCGGAAAGAAAGTATCAGGACCTCTCTATTTGTCAATACTGATCTAAAAAATATTGAAGGTGCAGCACTAACCGGTACTGACAGGGTTGAACTGTATACCGAACCATATGCAGCAAATTTTAATACCAACCCGGAACAAGCCATTGAACCTTTTGCAAAGGCCGCTGAACTGGCCGCTTCAGTAAGTCTGGGATTGAACGCCGGGCATGATCTGAATCTTGAAAACCTGAGGTATTTTAATGAAAATATTCCCGGATTGCTGGAAGTTTCAATAGGTCATGCTCTGATATCAGATGCATTATACTATGGGCTGGAAAATACCATTCAGTTATACCTGCGCTGCCTCAGACCTTAGTGTTCTTCTGCTGCTGCTTCCAGTTTAAAACCGGTTCCATGTACATTGATGATCTCCACTGTGGGATCAGTCTTAAGGTACTTGCGAATTCTCGTGATATATACATCCATACTTCTGCCCATAAAATAATCGTTACGACCCCAAATCTTTTCCAGCACCGTTTCCCGCTTGACTAATTTGTTCATATTCTGGCAAAGAAGCAATAAAAGTTCTGATTCTTTACGGGTAAGCCTGGTGACAGTCTCATCCTGCTTCAGCAGGTAATTGTCAGTATCAAATATGATCTTTCCAATATGATAGTGTAGTCCAATAGAATCCATATTCTTAGTACGTCTTAAAATCGCCTCCACACGTAAACTTAGCTCCTCAGTACTGAATGGTTTGGTAATGTAATCATCAGCGCCGATTTTAAAACCCTTGATCTTATCCTCGTTCATTGACAGCGCTGTCAGAAATATTATCGGAATCGACTGGTTGATAGACCTGATTTCAGTAGCTACTGTAAATCCATCCTTGAGTGGCATCATCACATCAAGAATACACAAATCAAAAATATCATTTTTGAATGTTACTACTCCTTCATGTCCATCTTTCTTCAATACAACTTGATAGCCAATCATTTCAAGATAATCCTTTAATACAAATCCAAGATTATTATCATCTTCGACTAAAAGTATTTTGTACTTGTTTTCTTTATTTGCCATGAGCGATTCCGGTATTATTGAAATAAATTCAGAAAATCATTCCACAGGAAGATAGACAAAAAAACGGCTACCTTTGTTCAATTCACTTTTAACACGGATATTCCCCTTATGTGCTTCGACCATGGTCTTAACGTAATGTAGCCCAAGCCCGTAGCCTTTTGCATTATGAATATTTCCGGTAGGAATCCTGTAAAACTTTTCGAAAATATGTTTTTGGGCTTCAGAACTAATACCATAACCATTGTCTTCGATAGTAATCAATATCCCGTTTTCTTCATCCCGGGAGCTGACATTAAGTTCCAGGGCACTGCCTGAATATTTATAGGCATTGCTCACCAGGTTATTTATGATATTGGTAAAATGCAGCCTGTCAACATTGATAAAATAATTTGTGGCATTTAGCCGGTAATTAACACTGACTGGTTTACGGCATTGATCAAGACACAAATGTTCGATAGTTTCGACTATTAATTGATGAGCATTCGTACGTTCTTTCGTAATAGTAAATTCATCACCGTCCAAATCGGCCATTTGTAAAACCCTCTCTACCAAAGCCTTCAGTCTCTGGTTTTCTTCATATATTACTTTTGAGTACTGCCCTACGCGATCATTGGAATTATCAGTCCGGTTTTTCAAAAGCACTTCACTGGCCATCGAAATAGTGGCAATCGGAGTCTTCAGTTCATGTGTCATGTTATTGATAAAATCATTTTTTAATTCTGATAATTTTTTCTGTTTTATAACCACATAAATGATATAGGCAAAACTGCCAATCACTATCAATACAAAAACAGAAGATAACACGAACCATAGTGAAAGATCCAGCAAGCTGAACTTTTGCTTTTCCGGGAAATATACCTCCAGATTATAGCTTAATGTATTCCATGGGCATGTCAGTGACGACCTGAACAGTTTTCCCGAAGGTACATTATGCATATTTCCTTTTGAAATAATCGGGTTCTTATGGTCATTTGCTTTAAATACTGAAAAATAAAATATTGAGTCAACATCATGATTTTTAAACTGGCTTTTAAGTAGTGAATCCATGAAGCCAATATTTTTAAGTAAAGTCAGATCAAAGTTCTTGTGCTGGCATAATCCTTCAGATTCATTAAGTGACAGGCTGTTAGTTTCTTCTTTGCTTATCATTACTTCCAGTACTGAGTTCAATGCTTCAGTAACTCTGTGGTTGTATTGCTGTTCCAGAAGATTGATGGAGTTTCTCACCCAGAATAACTGAGTGACAAGCAGCCCGAAAAGCGAGACTGAACTGAACAGGATAACCAGCCGTATCACATATTTTCTTCCCATTTCATTAAATATAAATAATCCATTCAAAAATAATACTTTATTTGTGAGTCTGATTTTTCAATTCGTATGATTCAGGAATATGAATCAGGTATCAGTCCGCCGAGGCGGATCAGGTATCAGGACAAAGGATTGTTAATATTCAATGTGATGAAGTGGCTCCTGACTCATGGCTCTTGACTCGTTACTCATTACTTACGACTTACGACTTACGACTTACATCATTTGTCTATTCTGTTTCAATTCGATTTACAACATATAACAATTGATATTCAGCTAATTATAATTATGATAAAATTTAATTTCTGAAATATTTGCAAATGATTTTATATTTGTAAATTGTTGGCAATTCACATGCAATAAATTTTGATTATGAATATAAAGGTCAAAAGCTACATATTGCTTTTATTTTCAGTGTTTTTACTCACACATTCTTTTGTTTATTCACAAGTGGATGTTACTAAAAAAGACAGTTCATCCTTCAATCCGGATCAGAAAATTGACATGGATCTGTTTAATCCGGGACTTATGAGTGCTGCTGTTTTGTCAGAGATGAACAAAGCAAGGCTTGATATGGGGCTTGATGAGTTGAAATCTGATGAAATGCTTACTGTTGCTTCAAAAGAGATTTGTACAATCATTTCAAAAAAAGACGAAGCTAAACTGATTGACCCGGATGAAACAGGAAGAGCAGTGATGAAAGCCGGAGGCACTAAAAATGCAGTGGAATTGCTGGCCCGGATGCCACTGAAAAAAAGCGCAGATATGCCAACATATCGTTCATTTGCCAATGGGATTATTACCAAATGGCAGGCCAGTGCAAAATCTGCCTCCGTATTAACAAGCGTCTCCTGCCTGATAGCAGGAGTATCTACTATTATTGACGATAAGGGTAATAAGGTTTTTGTTGCAGCCATTCTCGGCAACTATAAGACCTATAACAAAGGAGTCGGTAAAATCAAAGAACTTCCGGAACCATTGAAACTTAAAATATACGGTGTTGGAAATTATGATGAAAAAGTATGTAAGAAGCTGGAATCCTGGAATAATCAGGATTTACAGAAAAACCTGTTTGTAAAGGACAATATCATTTATTTTAAACATGATAACCTGAAAGAGCTGAAAAGACTCATCAGGCGTGATTCCAAAGATGGTTTTGCCGTTGACGTGATCCAGAAAGCCCAGTACCCATGTGACAGTGCCAACATCGTTGATAATAATCTTTTTATTAAAGGAATCATGACAAAACCGGTCTTTGCTAACCAGTTGTACGATAACAACCAGCTGGAAGGTAAAGAAGCAAAAACAAAACTAAAGGTTGAATTAGGCGAACTGCCTGACGGAATTGAGAAAAACTATGAGCTTAACCTGATACTTATCAAAGATAATATTTTCTGCCGCAATATGCCACAGCCATTTTTATTTAATGCGGGTATTAAAGCAACACATGAAATTGAAAAACTTAATGACACTGTCACTGTAAAAACAACCTCTGAATATATTCCAAAAGCTAAATCGGAAGAGTTTTTATTTCGTATCAACTTCAAGCAAAACAAACTGGTATATACAGGAGATGATTTCCAGCCCCACCTCGATTCTCTTAAAGTGCCTGATTACGTAATAAATGAACTGGATATTGTTGCATATTCATCCATTGAGGCATCCGAGACAAAAAATATGATAACACAACACAAAAGGGCCGAAAGCATCATGGATATTTTCAAAAAATTACAGACAGAACCTTTTGAAAATGACATTCTCACTACGAACAGTTGGAACCTGTTTAAAATAGACGTGATCGGAACGGAATATGCCTATCTGGCCACCATATCACTGAAAGATGCACAGAAGAATATAAAGGATAACAAGTTAGAATCAAAACTGGAACCAATTTTCGAAAAGGAAAGGTTTGCCCAGGTGGAAATGAAAGTTACTTTTGATCTGCGTGGCGATAAAGAACAGGGATATGTATTATGGGAATTCAATAATGCGGTCAAGAAACAGGATCTGCCCCTCGCCTTCTCAATCCAGAAATATATAATGAAAAAAGTGCTGGCAAAAAAATACGACGAAAAAGCAGTCACCACTGAAAAAATACCAATTGATGCAAAATATGTGAGTTTACTTATGAATAAACTCTGGATGCAGGCTCATCTAAACCTGATTAAGGAAGATGAATACGGGAAACAGATCAATAAATTATACCAGCTCGATCCTTTAAATATTTACATATCATTCAATCAGTTACTTTATGATGTAAAATCCGGCCCTCTGGGTGATGATGTCAAAATATACAAGAATCAGACACGACTTGATAAATTATATGTTACTCCGATCAGCAAAGAAAGCCTTGATAACCTGAATCTTGATTATCAGTTCAGGATTGTGACCGCGCTGGATACTCTGACTGCTCCTTCACAGACTCTCACCGAAAGTCTCAACCGCATTAAAGCAATAGTGAAGCTGAATGCCAGCGATTGGAAAAATTCTCTGCAGCTGGCTTATACCTTTATGAATCATCACGATTATGAATTCGCTCTTAAATTACTGGAAGTTTTTGTTGACGATAAAAATGTGAATGAAGAATTGCTGTTTACCTATATATCGCTTTGCAGCTACTCATCTGAAATTCAAATGACCAACAAGTTTGTAAGGGCGATGAAGAAGGCAGATGAACTAGATCACAAGCGGTACTGCAGCTTGTTCGACGGCAAGCATTTCACGGTACAGGTATTTGAAAATCCGCTGGTAAAAGAAACATACTGTAAATCCTGCGGCAAGAAATAAGCAGGCATTAACGAATCCTACTTGTTATTATAAAAATTCATGGTTCTTTCGGTGCCAATGGTGACGAAGCTTTTTACGGCTTCAATGACCATATTTAATCTTTCAGGCAAAAGTTTTTTTTCTTCGGTGGTCCATTTACCCAGAACATAATCAATCTGTTGCCCTGTTGAAAATTCATTTCCAATTCCGAATCTCAGCCTTGTATAATTTTGGTGACCAAGTGTATCATTAATATGTTTCAATCCATTATGACCACCGTCGCTGCCTTTGATCCTGATCCTGATGGTTCCTGTGGGAAGCGCGATATCATCCACAATCACGAGCATTTGTTCTATAGGAATATTTTCCTTTTGCAGCCAGTAGTTAATTGCCTTACCACTCAGATTCATATACGTAGTGGGTTTAATAAGTACCAACTGTCTGCCTTTGAACTTCATCTCTGTTCGATATGCATAGCGTTCATGGGTAAAAACAGAATTGGACGCCCCGGCGAGAGCGTCCAACACGATAAATCCTATGTTATGCCTGGTATCACGGTATTCTTCACCAATATTACCCAGGCCGGCTATCAGATACTTCAATTCAAAACAAGCTAATCATTATTTTTTTACAGGTTCTTCACTTACGACAGGTGCAACAACCACCGGTGCTTCAGCAACTTCCACCTCCTTGGCAGCTCGTGTTATCTTCACAGAAACAACTACCACGTTCTTTTGCTCAGTGAGTTCAACATTTGGAATATGAATATCACCTATTCTGATGTTTTGCCCCACTCCCAATTCTGTAACATCAAGATCAATATGGTCGGGCAGATGTTTAAGCAATGCTTTTACTTTGAGCTTGCGGTGTTCGAGGTGTAATTTTCCTCCAGCCCTGACACCTTCAGCAAATCCATTAACATGAACGGGTACACCAATATTTACTTTCTTTTCATCATGTATAAGAAAAAAATCGCTATGCAGGATTTTATCAGTTACCGGATGAAACTGAATATCCTTTAAAAGAGCATTGTACGATTTACCACCTACATTAATTCTCACAGTACATACTTCATGACTGTAAACCAGCGGAAGAAACTGGTTTTCATGTGCCGAAAAATGCAGATTTTCTGATCCTTCTCCATACAATACACATGGAACTGATAATTCTTTTCTTTCCTTTTTTGATCCTTTTTTTCCCAGTGCCGGTCGAACAACACCATTGATCTCAATTGATTTCATTGTTTTACATTTTTGTGCTACTCAAAGAAAATGACATGATCCTGATAATTAACATATTCATTATCTTCCCATTACACGTTAATACTTATTTTTAAAACGAGGTGCAAATATAAGGAAAAAGGAATACCAAAAAACATTAATTTGTGTTTGTCTTTAAAGTCATTCTTTTTGATTTTAGAACAAGGATCAACGATTTATGATTTATGAAGTAAATGTAATCATCTGATTTAATGATAACATCAAAAATCAAAAATCGTTAACTTAGCGAAGCGATTTCACGAACACCTTAAAAAATAAAAAAAAGTTGTGAGTAATCGATATTCGTTAATCAAAATATTGAATATTATGGACAGACTGATTAAATAATAAAATTGGAGCTGATAGATTCACAATTAGTAATTTTAATAATGACATCGGCAAATACCGGTGCAATGGAAAGTACAGTGATTTTATCACTATGGCCTTTCAATGGAACTGAATCGGTAATGATCACCTCGTCGAGAGGAGAATTGTCAATATTTTTGTATGCATCTCCGGAAAGAACTGCATGAGTTGCTATTGCCCTGATGCTTTTTGCTCCTTTTGCCTTAATAATTTCGGCTGCAAGTTTCAGAGTGCCTGCTGTATCAATCATGTCATCGAGTATGATCACATTTTTTCCTGAAACTTCACCGATCAGCGCCATTTCTTCTACTTTATTCACTTCCTTTCTTACTTTATGGCCAATAACAAGCCCCGATTTTAGGGCTTTTGCATAAGCATTGGCCCGCTTGGTACCTCCCATGTCAGGAGCAGCAATTACCAGGTTGTCAAGATTTAAACTCACAATGAAAGGAATGAAAAGAGAAGAGGCATACAAATGATCAACAGGTACATCAAAAAACCCCTGGATTTGATCGGCATGCAGGTCAAGTGTAATAACACGTGAAACACCTGCAGTTACAAGCAGGTTGGCAACCAGTTTTGAACCAATCGAGCAACGGGGTTTATCCTTGCGGTCCTGACGGGCAAAGCCGAAATATGGAATAACGGCTATGATTTTATAGGCAGATGCACGCCTTGCAGCATCAATCATCAGCAAAAGCTCCATCAGGTTATCCGCAGGTGGAATGGTTGACTGAATGATGAAAACATGGGCTCCCCTTACGGTTTCCTCGTAGGAAGGTTCAAATTCACCATCACTGAATTGTCTGAGATCAACCTTGCCAAGCGATGTGCCGGAATGTCTGGCAACTTCATTTGCAAAATCCATTGAGGCACTGCCCGAAAAGATCTTTATCGAATCAGAATGTGTTATCATGATCAGCCTGTTTTGGTCATGCAAAAATAATCCAAAAATCATCTTCCCTTAACATAAACCGGAATAAGTTATTGAAAGTTATCAAATAATTAATGAAGGATAAATTATTTTTGAACAAATACCCGGTATTTTTTGTAGTAATATTGAAATTTATACGATTGTTTAACCATTAATAATTAAAAAATATGGCATTCGAATTACCCAAATTACCGTATTCGCTCGAGGCTCTGCAGCCTCATATCAGCAAAAGCACGCTTGAATTCCATTACGGAAAACATCATCAGGCGTATGTGAATAACCTGAACAACCTTGTTCCGGGAACAAAATTTGAAAATGCATCCCTGGAAACCATCGTGATGGATGCCGATGGAGGTATTTTTAACAATGGTGCGCAGATATGGAACCATACTTTTTATTTTACCAGTTTCTCCCCGAATGGTGGCGGTGATCCAAAGGGTGTATTACTTGAAGCCATCCTGAAGGATTTTGGTTCAGTGGCTGAATTCAGGGAAAAATTTTCCAAAGCAGCCACTACCCTGTTTGGTTCAGGTTGGGCCTGGCTGGTAAAAAATAAGGAAGGAAAACTGGAAATCATCCAGGAAAGCAATGCCGGTAACCCCCTGCGGGCAGGCAAATCACCCATCCTTACCTGCGATGTGTGGGAACATGCTTATTACCTCGATTACCAGAACCGCAGGCCCGATTATATCCAGTCATTCTGGAACGTTGTCGACTGGAATATCGTTGGCAAAAGGATTTAATGTCCTGTTGCGGATCAGGATTGAAAGTGTATTACGGAACTGAATTAATTTGAAAATTTGATCCGCCTGAGGCGGATTAAATCTGTTTCACGGGAATAAAATTAGCGACAACATATTGGTAAGTTTGCTTTCTTAAGTACCTAATAAGTCTTTATTACCTCAGTGAAAAATGAACCTGTTGTTCCGGTAACTTTTACAAAATAAACTCCGTTTTCAAAGCCGGTAAGATTGATAAGAATTTCTTTCAGTCCTGCCGGCTTTGTTTCATATATCATCTGCCCGAAAATGTCTGTGACAATAATGCTTTCCACATTGTCCGGATTGTTTTCAATTTCAAAATGAATAATACCATTTGTCGGGTTTGGAAATACCTTGTATTTCAATCCTGTAAATTCCGCTATGGAATTGGTATCAATCATTGTTGAAAACGACCAGCCTGTGCTCCATCCGCTGGCAAGGACAGTATCGGATGTCGCTTTTACTCTCCAGTAATAAGTATGGAAATAATTCAATGAACTGATCAGGTATTGTGATACAGGAGTAGTCTGAACGACTAAATTGCTGGTAAAATCAAAATCGGTGGCATACTCCACCTGGTAGCCCGTAGCCAGTGCTACATCATTCCAATCAAGCAAAATATTGGTAACCGGGATATTTATCGAAAAATCAGCAGGGCTGAGTAATACCGGCACGTTCAGGTCATTCTCTGTTGTGAACGACCACACCAGGCTCCAGTCACTGTTGATCATGCCAGTGTTCACAGCTTTCACCCTCCAGTAATAGATACTGTTGATACTAAGATTGGAAATAGTTACCTGCGAAGTTACAGGTGTCAGTGTGGTCAGGTTGAACATGAAATTATCAAAAGTTGAATATTCAACAACGTAATATGTGGCAAAACTTACATCTTCCCAGTCAAGAGTAGTGGCATTAATTGACATATCAACACTCAGGTCAGCCGGACTTGTCAGGATGGGAGTTGCAAGTTGCTGTAATTCGGTGGTGAAATAGTAAGTATCTGACCATAGGGACGCAAGCAAGCCATCAAACGACCTGACCTTCCAGTAATAGGTTTTATGATAATCCAATCCTGTTAAAGTTGCAAAGGTATCGGTGGTATATGTTTCAGAAGGATAATCGAAATCGGGATTGTCAGCAATCTGGTAAAAATAACCTGATACACCCGGGACTGCAGTCCACACCAAAGTAGCATTTACTGACACACTGATCTCGGCAAGCAAGGGATGAACCAGTGATGGTGCCACCGGTAAGTTCGGGGGAACGGAACCAGTACTGAACCATCTTTCATCCCACAAGCTTGTGTCAACCTGGTTGATGATCTTCACACGCCAGAAGTAAATTGTATTTGATTGGAGCAATCCTGTGTGATACTCAGTATCAGGGTTGCCCGGGCTGGCGTTGATATACTGGACAGATTGCTCCACCAGCGCCGGGGAATTGAATGCATTTGAAACATCCATTTGCATGGTATACATCATGGCGCCAGGATGCGATAACCAGTCGAGGATCACACCTGTATCCGGTTGATTCAATGCACCATCGGCAGGACTGAGCAATCCGATCTGGTCCCAGGTATAAAACAATGAAGGAGCGCTCCAGACGGATGTATCCGTACTGTTCATTGCCCTTACACGCCAGTAGTAAGCTTTTCCGAAAAAAAGATTATTTATATAATATTTATTAGTATCAATAGAATTAACCTGGATAAATGCTGATGTGGTAAAACTGGCATTGGTATCAAGCTGGAGAGAATAAAAGCTGATTCCGGGCTGTGACTGCCAGATGAGGGTAGTCCCAGTATATGTCGTAGCCTGGTAAGTCGGGGATAAAAGAATTACATAGCCGTATGTCTGGAAATATCTTGTTTCCGACCACAGGGAAGTATCTGCCTGATTCCTTGCCCTCACATGCCAGTAATAGGTTTTACCAAAGTAAAGATTATTAAAAGTCATTTTTGTATCATCGTTATCGTCCATCGCATTGATATAGATGGTATATCCGCTGATCAATGCAGGTGAGTTGAAACTGTTGACAGTATCAAGCTGGTAATCGTAGAAATCAACTCCGGCATGAGCCAGCCAGTCAGTTACTGTTGATGTATATTCAAGAGAATTGTTTTGTGGCAGATTAAGACTGACAGTTGAAAATGTATTGAATATTCTGGTGATTCCCCACGAAGAAGTATCCACCTGGTTAATTGCCCTTACTCTCCAGAAATACTGGCTTCCGAAATACAGATTGTCAACAAATGCTTCGGTATCAGTAAGACTGTCGGCAAACATAATAAAAGCTTTCAAACCTGTTTTAAAGGCCGGGGAATTAAAATTTGATGTTGTATCCAGTTGGTATTGATAATATTGTATCCCGTCAAAAGCAAGCCAGTCAATAGTAACTCCTGTAAACACGGTGGCATTTTGAGCCGGTGATGACAGTTCCAGCTGGTTAAGAGTTGAGAAACTCCAGGTGGTCCATTGGCTCGCATCAACATTATTCCTTGCCCTGACCCTCCAGTAATAGGTTTTCCCAAAAAACAGGCCGGAGATTTCCTGTTCGGTATCATAAAACATGTCATATTCAGAAAAAGCTGTAGTAAACCCGCTGATCAGAACCGGCGAATTAAAGCTGCTGACAGTATCAATCTGATAGTCGTAATAGAAAACACCGGGGTGAGCATTCCAGTCAAGCTTTACTTTGGTATAATTCTGACTGTTCTGCGCAGGTGAAACCAGTGCAACATAATCGCGGGTAATAAAATCCCTGATGGCTGTCCATGGGGAATATGCTCCGCTGCCATAGGCACGCAAACGCCAGTAATAGGTTTTCCCGAAATACAGATCGCTTATATATGCCCATGCATCACCATTTCCTGTAGCATCAATATAATTGATAATGGTATCAAACAAAACGACTGAAGAAAATCCGGGTACGGTATCTAACTGAAGTTCATAAAAAGTGGATGCCACTACCGGGTCCCAGGCAAAATGAACTACATTCCATGTGGTAATACCGGAATCCGGTTCAAGGATCACCGGGGTATTCCAGGCAAATGTGGTAATACCGAACAAGGAAAACAAAAAGAGCAGTTCCATCCGTTTTTTGAAGTTCATTATCATAGCAGATGATATTTATTGCAAAAATACGAATTCTTTCTTAACTTCTAAATCCTAACCCGGCCGAGCCAGTACCAAACAAGAAATCACAAATCTCAAAATACAAATAACAAATAAATATTAATCAACAAAATGACAAATTAAAAGAAGTTTATTTCGTATTTGATATTTTGATATTGTTAATTATTTGTTTTTTGTGATTTGTTTTTTGGATTTTTTTGCCAAAACGCATTAAGATTCAAGAAAAAAGGCACTAATTGATGATCAGGTAAACAATAGATTGTGAGAAAAGTTACTACTTTTGCCGGATAAATAACTCAGATGCTGGCAAAAGACCTGATATCAGAAAATATTCCTGTTTTAAAACCATCCGACACCGGAGTCCATGCGCTTAGCCTGATGGATGTATTCAGGGTTTCGCATCTTCCAATTGTTAATGACAAAGAGTTCCTGGGTTTAATATCTGATACTGATATTGCAGAATTCAACAATGCCGGCGAAACCATCGGCAATCATAAATTATCTCTGTTAAGACCTTATGTGATGCACGACCAGCATATCTACGAGGTGATTGAAATATGTTCCCGCCTGAGATTGACGGTTGTACCTGTTCTTAACGGAAAAAATGAATTCATGGGTGTCATTACCCAGAACGGTCTGATGTACCAGGTTGCCAACCTGATGGCAGTCAGTCATAAAGGTGGGATCATTGTCCTTGAACTCAATATGAATGATTACTCACTGACAGAAATAGCCAACATTGTCGAGAGCAATGATGCCAAAATACTGAGCCTGTATATCAAATCACCTGCCGATTCAACAAAAATTGAGATTACGATCAAAACCAACAGAATTGATATGTCAGCACTGGTTCAGACGTTTGAAAGATATAACTACAATATTAAATACATGTTTCTTCATAACAGTGAGATCGATGTAATGTACAACGACCGGCTGGAGGAGTTTCTCAGGTACCTGGAGGTTTAAATGAACAATTGAATTAGTTAAAGTCTGCCTTTAATGTTCAGAATTATGAATTCAGAATATCAATTAACGATTTTAGATTTTTGATGTGACTGATAATCTTAAATCTAAAATCGTTAATCCTTGTTCTTAAATCAATCCGATGACTTTAAAGAAAGACATTGATTAACGTAACGCCAGGATTATTTTGAAAGTTCTGTTTGTTTCAAAATTATCAACCGTTATTTCTATTTTTGTAAGTACTCAGGATTAGATTGTAGGCTATTAGGCTGTAAGCTATAAGAATACGTATCATGAAACAGAACAAATGGTGAAAACAGGAATATTAATTGAATTCATTTTTTCTAAAAGCCTGACAGTCTATAATCTAAACAACCTGAATAGTTACAATTAATTTTGTGTCAAAGTTATGAGTTTTTCAAATCACTTTTAAAATATCGGTTACTAATTTTCAAAATGGGTACTAAGGCCCCGGGACTTTAGTAGTAGCGAATTGACACTACTATTCATGGTTCTTCCGGATAATGCTTAGGTATTGATAAAAAAGACTCTTTCAGAAAATGCGTTTTTTAGTCCCGTCAGGGACGACATATCGGTAGAAATGTATCTATTTAAATGTCAAGTGCCGTAGGTACGATATATTTTTCAATCATTTCCTTGAAATAACATGAATCTGAATTGATTGGATGTACATTACATTTTCAATATTTCGTTCCTGACGGAACTTTAATTTTGATGATGGTCATTGATTTCTACCGATATTATGTCCCTCCGGGACAATACTTGTTTGTAAAGTTGTTCAATATTTCGAATACGTCAACTAATAATGAATATTCTTTGGATCACCCCTCTTATTAACTTACTTATTCACCCACGCATTTACCGGAAGAACTCTATTTATTTTAGCCAATGGAATCTTTATCAAATTTACGAATGATTTTGTCATAATGTTCACTGCTATTGCTTTTAACACATGTTAGAACCAGTGCCCGAAATATACTTTGACCAACAATTTTATAACCATGGCAGTAATACTTTCTTGCAGTATTCTTCCCATTTTTGACCAAATAGTTGTGATAATATTTTTTCTTCTTCCGGTGAATATATCCTGGACCCAATATATACTATAATTCCTATAACTGCACCTAACCATGTATTGAAAATAAATCCAACCCAGGGAAGTACGAGAAGAGCTACTCCAGTATATAATGGATGCTTTATAATTGAATAAGGTCCGTTTGTTATAAGCTCCTTCCTTGGAATCTTTGTCAATATTAAAACAACAGACCATATCCAGTTTATTATTCCCGGAACAAGAATAATAATTGAAACTACCAGCAGAGACAGATGCGGACCACCAACATTGAAGAAAGAAGGGAAAAAAACATTTAAGGTTAACCCGATTACTAAAAAAGGCAATGTTAATAATCCGATCTTCTTTCCACTACCTACAAGAATAGACAATTTCATATCTTGATCTCCTTTATTAAATTCTTAAATGTTCGGTATTCATAACTGCCCGCCGCTTGGCCTCAGTGACGGTTTTTTTATTTATTAGGTAAACATTTACCAGCAGCTATAAGCAGTATCGGATTGCGTAGAATTTGTTTTTCTCATTTGTTTGACATTTCTGCGTGCTGGAATGCTGAATTGCCTGAAACCACCGCCATTGCTAATGAGCGGCTTGTTGGGCGCCGGAATTCTATTGTCCCACAGGTTTCAATCCACTATTTTTAATTCTTAATTCGATATACTTTTGCAATTCTTCAAATGACATATTAATCGTCTCTACACTAATTTTATCTCGTATATCACGCATCATTTTTACTGCGTCAAATGTTTTGTTATTTTTATTCGTCTTCATAATTTATTAAATCTTTGGGGCTCCTTATTTCAATCATTGAATATCCAAGCCGTAAATTAATAGAATTATAACTCTTTATTCTGTCAAGATTTACAATATGTTTAAAATTCCAACTTACAAGTACATCAACTTTATTAATCGTAGCTAAAGCTATGTGCCTACAATCTTCTAAACATGTTAATCCAACTACTTTCTCTGAAATATATGTATCTGCAAGTTTCATAGACTCTTCTGTCAATGAAACCCGTTCAAAATTGTTTCTGGAATAATTATATAAAAGATTTCTTACATTAGCTGGTGCATCAATTAATTCAAGATCAAGAAGATCAGAAACAACAAAAATTATTTCCTTTCTTTCTAAACGTTTAAAAAGTTCTTGGGTAGCTTCTTTGAATTCTTCATCAAAGTACCCGCCTACTATTGAAGTATCTATGTAAATTCTCTGTTTCATTTAGCAAAAATACGAAAATATTTATTATTTCAACTGGTCTGCTGTGTTTTTATTGTTTGCCCGCAACGCACACCGCTTGGCCTCAGTAGCGGTTTTGATTTAATGCCAGGAAAATCGAATCCGATTGTGGTTTATTTAATACCATACCCTCTGAATTGCTGATAACTATTGGGCTAAATGGTTTGTAATGGCTTGTTTAGGTTTCTATTATTTTAGGATATCGTCAATATCGATATCGGCTTGTTTCAGTATTGCTCTTAATGTTCCTTCGGGCATGTCGCCGGAATGATTTGGAACTGTAGTAAATCGATTTGTTTTTGGATTATACCAGATTTCGTGGCTTCCGGCAGCTTGTCTATAAAACTCAAATCCGTTGTGCTTCGATAAGTTTTTTCGCAACATCTTTGGCAATTTCAATAGTTTCAGCGATAGTTCTGCCTTGAGCAACGAGACCTTGAACATAATCAGAAGTGGCAAGATAAAACCCTTCCGGTAATTTTTCTATATGCAGATTGACAATGTGTTCCATAATATTTCTTTTTTTGGCAAAATAGTGAAAATAATTCAAAATGTTGTTTTTAATGAGCCATAACGGTCGAGGCTTGCTATTCGGCGGGGCGAATCGAAGCCGTTTCCTGTCCTAATACATCGAGGCTGGATATAAGAACTGTACTGTCCTAAAACCCCACTGCCCCGCTGATAGTATGCCTTTGTTATTCACCGGGCGATTTTATTCTTTGATAAGTTTCTTTACTATTATTTCTTTTTCTGTTGTCCCTTTAATAAAATAAATTCCATTTGCAAGGGCTGAAATGTCTATAGTTGTTTGATTTTCGGCATTGTTTATTGTTTTTATTAATTGTCCTTGTAAGTTTAAAATTTCTATATCTAATTTTTGCGGATTAATGATCATAACGTTTTCTTTTGCGGGATTTGGATAAATTACTAATGAACCTTCATTGACATGAATTTCATTAATCCCTACAAGAGTAGATAATTTTGCTAAGAAAGTATCATAGCTGCCATTATTAATAAGTGTGTTACTGCCGAAGTTGAGCGTGTAATTGCCAAAGTAACCTGTCAGGTAGATATTGTTGCCTCTATCAGCGCAAACGCCCATGCCATATTCACTGCCCTCGCCAATGCTTTGTGCAAAGAGCGCATTACCATTTGCATCATACTCCGCTATGAAAATGTCATTATTGCCAACATTGTTGTTGATAACAGGAATACCTCCAAAGTTAAGATAGGGGCTTGTAAAATAACCCGTGACAAAAATATTGCCGCTTAAATCAGTGCAAATGCTTTGGCCAAAATCAGAATTTGTTCCTCCAGGGCTTCTTCCCCATAGTGCATTACCGTTTGAATCATATTTGGCTACAAAAATGGTAGAACTTGAAAATGGTAAACCAGCCAAAGTATCGCTCCCGAATGCAACTGAAGTGCCAAAGTAGCCTGTCAAATAAATATTGCCATTTGCATCGGCAGAAACACTACTACCAATGGATTCCCCGCTTGGGCCTTTTGCCCAAAGATAATTGCCATACGCGTCATATTTAGCTATAAATATATTGACCCAACTACCTGACAAAGTATCATTTCCGAAAATGGCAAGGTTTTGAAAACCTCCAGTTATATAAATGTTTCCGCTTATGTCTGTGCAAATACTTTGTTCTCTACCATTAGCGACCAAACCACTAGCTATCTTTTTAACCAAAATAATATTGCCATTCTTATTATATTTTACTATAAAAGCACCTTGGCTTAAAGTATATTGATCGAAAATAATACTAGAACTACAAGAAACAAATATATAAACATTGCTCAAAGCATCAGAACAAATTCCCCAGCCGATGCTGCTTGCACCATTGTGATTGATGCCATTTTTAGCCCATTGTACATTGCCTACGGAGTCATATTTTACTAAAAAAACGTCCTGACTGCCAAAGTTATTTAAAGTGATCATATCGAATAAAATGGAAGGACTTTCAAAATATCCCTCTATATATACATTATCATTTGCATCGGTGCAAATTCCGTAAGCATAATCGTAGTTATTACCGCCCCCACTTTTTGCCCAAAGCACATTTCCGTTCGCATCATATTTTACTACAAAGATGTCAAGTGTTCCTGCATTTTTATTGTTTAAAGTATAACTTCCGAAAGTAATTGCAGTGCCCTGAAAAGTACCCGTTATATAAACATTCCCTTTTAAATCGGTGCAGGTGGCATTACTGTATTCATTACTTATACTTCCTGTGCTTTTCGCCCAAAGCCAGTTAGAAGTTTGTGCATTTGTTATATTGCTTAAAAAGCATAAAGAACCAATCAATGTCAAAAGTAAAATTGTCTTTTTCATAATGTCTTTTTTAATTTCTGTTTGTGTTTCGGCTATTTTTTTTTCGCCTTATGCCTAACTATCTTATAGATTCACCTTCCCCCCATTTCATTTCCAATATGGATGAGTAAGATAATTTTTATTCCTTTATATTTTCAAAACCTTTAATATTCATTCTCCTCAATATTTGCTTTTTCTATGTCTTTGCTTTGTCAATTACCTATTATATTTCTGATAAGTCCCGGTCATCCTGAATTTGGTAAAACAAAAATACAAAATATTTTTGAGGATAATTAAATCTTTTTCTTCTATTATTATTCTGACTTATTATATCTAAAATCTGACTGTTCGAGTATTCGTCCGCCGGAGGTGGAGTTCAAAAGCGCAGTTCCTTCAGGGCAGCAACTCTTGCAACCGTTTCAATGACTATGGCAGCGAGGGCTGCGCCATAATCGAGATCAATATTTTCCATGGTGTCTTTTGTATCGTGATAACCTGATCGGTTAATATCATAGTTTTCCATAAAAAGCACGACAGGCATTCCGGCATCGGAAAAAATCTGGCCATCGGTATTGTAAAGGCTACTGCTGTGATTATATTTTGTACGTACTTCGCCTGTCAACGGGAGATGCCTGGCGGGTTCAGGAATGGTGATCCCGTCGCTGCTTCGCACGCCGCGCTTGCAATGATTTCTTTCAGGAAGGGAATTCCATTCATCTGTCCCGGAATTCCAGGCCTGGTTTGCCATATGTGCCTGGTACGACAGGAAAACGGATTGTGCACTATTACCCGGAGATATCTGAAAAATATCTTTGTCTTTTTCATTGTTGTGTGCAATCATATCAGAAACAAAAACCCCGGTGATAGTCATTCCTGACAGATCAATTATACCGTTATTCTCAATATGGAGTTTTAAATCTTTATTTTTTACGGCTTCGCAAAAATGCCGTGCGCCAAGGCAATCGGAAGGAAATTCCTCACCGGTAAGATGTAACAGCCATACATCGCGTTCGAGAAGATTGTTTTTAGCCAGGTCAAGAAATACAGAACATGCAAGCAGCAGAGCGGAAGTGACAGAATGATTATCATCCGCGCCTGCGGCCGACAAGCGGGCGCCCGAACCGCCGCGTTCCTTCTCATAAATATCCTCCATGTATGCCGTATCATAGTGATCGGCCATCACAACTGCCTCTCCGCGGTTTTTCCCGGGGATAACCACCAGGATATCTCTCTCCGTTTCATGTTCATTCTGATTATTTTTCCAGCCGGTAAACTGGTTAAAGCTGAAATCAGTCTGCCAGTTAAAAGGCAGTTCGCCGCAATATGCCATGCCTTTCATTCCGGCTTTTTCAATTTCCGCGCGATGACATGAAATGAGAAAATCGCCGAGTTGCAAAAGGTCTCTTTTATGGTGCTTCAGTTGATGCAGGGTAGGTTCGTCATCAACAAAATCGGCATTGTCTTTATTGATAAAATTTCCATGGGATAATGTGAAAATATCATTCCAGAATGACTCTTCAAAAGCACGTGTGGCGGTATATCGATAAGTAATGCCCTCCGGAGGTTTTTCATTATATTCCTGTTCAATAATTCTTTCCAGTTCAACTTTCATTTCCTGTCCGGCTGCCGGATCATCTGATAATCCGGGCAAGGAAGACAACCATTGTTCCAAAGTTTCATTCTTCCCAATGTGAAGAAGGCGCCGTGCAAAACTTCCGGGAATCCTGTTTTCTGCAAAAAGTTTCTTCTGGGATAACAGGTTAATAATATTCATGGTGGTCTGATGTGCGAAGCTGTCATGAGAACTCTTGAAATTTTTCAGGGCTGATAAATAAAGAGGTCTTTGCATTATCCGCGGCCATAATTCAATTACCTGTGATGCTGAGGCATTTTCACACTGGTATGCGGAAATATAACCATGTAAAGCATCAGGCAGAATCCTGATTTCATCAGTTGTTTTCTTAACATAAGCAACCAATGGCCTGTGCCAGTATATCTCATGATTGTCAATGCGCATCGGAGGGAAGAAAAACCGGTAACCGAATAAACCTCCCTGTTTAATTTCATTTTCAGCATTTAAAATTTTTGCGGGAGATGCATTCGGACCGTCAAGTAACAGGGAATAATCTTTTCTCCAGAGCTGGCAATTTCTTGCCATGGGTTTACCATATAATCCCATAGTGTCAAGGTCCGTACTGAAAAGGGTTTCGGCAATTTTAACCAGACGATGCGGATAGGTTAATTCATCCTCGTTTTTGTGAATCTTTTGCCACCGGTGAGTCCGATGATAGGTGTCAAGAATAAGTTCATGACGAACATCGGATGCTTTCACAGAGGGATGAGGTTCATAAATCCAGCCTGATTGCGGCACCCGGATTCCTTCATGGCCGCTGTGCCTGGTTACCATTCTCTGCATCGGGATCTGAGTTGCAAAAGGCAAGCCGGCCTGAAGTTCCCGGTAATTGTTCATGCCCCGGAAAACAAGACTGCCGGGAAAAGGGAGCAGAACTATCTTTCCATCAAGATATTTTTTCCTGATCAGATCAGGCAGCAGACTGAACGGACGAAAGCTCAGTATGAATTTTACATTTTCAAAAGAATCATTGTCATTAATCAGAAATGATTTTGCCCGGGTCGGGATTAAATCTGTATTTTTTGTTTCCAGAATCCTGAAGCCAATTCCCGATAACTGTGATCTGTCAGAGACTTTCACATGATGCGTCTCTTCAAGGATTTGTGAGATGAATGTAATGAAATTCCTTTCCCTGATTTCTTCTGAAGCTTCGGCCATAAAGCATTTCCAGAAAACCTGTTCAGGATCGTCAATGCTGTTGCCAAAGAAGGTCCAACGTACACGACCCTTGTCATCCTGAGTGCGCGACAGCATCATCGGGAGAAAGACAATGTATTGTTCGTTTTTCAGCTTTCCTGCGTTTTTCGCAAGATCATCAGGCCAATAAGGATTATTGGTAAGATTTTGGTTGCCATGGCCGCCAATATGATATTCGGGCAATCCTTTCCCAAGTTTAATCAGATGTTGCATTACCTGGGTCCCGATATTTTCAATGCCTGGTTTCAATTCCAGCTCTTCTTCCATTTCCGTGATATTCCAGCCATTCAGATTATCATCAGAAAAAATATCGTGATCGGTAAAAACATGATCATTGCAATCTATAACCGGAGAAGGCATAAATTCAGAATATGCGGGCAACCTGAATTTAATTCCCTTTGCATCATGAGTGATTTTATTTCGTAGTTCTTTCCAGCCTTGTATCTGGGTTTTATCAACCGGTGAATTCATTGCTATTATTGTTAAACGGACGAATCATACCCCAATATGAATATTCAGAAACTGGTTTGAATTATAATTATTTCTGTTATATAATTCATATTCAACTTCTTTTGCATGCCCAAAAGAACTAAGCGAAGCGGTCTCACGAACCCCGACCTGTCGGGGTGAGTAACCAAAAGGGCACCACGAACGAGAATACAACATGCACTTTCGCACAGGCCAACGCTATCGGGTCTGTGCATGTTGTACTCCACACCGTTCGTGGACGGCTAACGCACGGGGCTTTCATGGTCAAATTTATGTAAAAAGAATATGGGCAAAGTAATTTTTTTCAAAATTTTCATAATAAATGAGTGCGAAGCATAAAATATAAAAATCCTTATCAACGCATTGCTGTTTGAGTGAAGTCGAGGAACGAGACGGAACGAGTTCAATTCGTTAAGTCTTTTTTGCATACTTTTTGTGACGACAAAAAGTATGAAGAATGAAATACTGAAAATCATCTGGTAAATATTCAAACATAGGGACTAAATATTGATTCAAATTTAAATACCATATTCCAATATAGGTCAGTCAAAAATGGAAAGTTTCAGTTATTTTGCCGGATATCCCTGTGCCGAAACGTCCCAGGTAAGCTCAACATCCCAGTTTGAGCGTACTTTCACATCTTCCTTATAAAGAAGCACCTTTTCGGGTTGAAGTTTTTTAATGTAGTTTCCGGTGTCCCACTTTTTGTTCCAGTTGTCATCAAAAATAAATTTCAGGTGATAGGTAGCCGGGTTAATATTATCAAATCTGACCGTGGTTCCTGAGTTTATAAATGCTTCCTTCAGAACAACATCTTTTTCATTCATTAACTGTACGATTCCGTTTGAACTCAGGTTATTGATTTTAAGAATGATATTTCCATAGAACTCTTTTTTCTGAAGGATAAAGGTGGATTTGACGGTATCATTGGTATTACCGGCAATGTCGTGAAAAGTGCCGGGAGGAATTAATAAGCCATATCTCATTCCATCAGTCCATGTAGTTGAAAGTGTGTACCTGCGCAGCAAAAAGCTGTCCTTTTTAAACCTGAAGTGCAAAGGCAGTTGTATGGAATCAACAATATTATAAAGCTGGATTTTGGATGTATCAATGCTTTTTACGGGTGCTGAAAAGTCGAAAATTATATCCTTGTCATAATCAAGCTTTTTCGATTTTTGAACACTGCAACCGGTTTTCAATACCACCGGTTTAGGGGTTTCATGCTTTTTAATGGGTTTGGGTTTAAAGCCCAGAACAACCGTGTCCGTACGCAATTGTGCTTCTCCTGTTTCATTGTTCTTCCGGTAAGTTACCAGCAACCTGATAGTATCGCGGCTTGCCACCAGGCTGTCAGTGATCCAGCAAATAATACTGTCGCGGGTTTTGTTGTATTCCGGACTGATCCAGTCAGCAGCAGGAGTAAAATTCATGGGATTAAAAACGGGGTTTTCCGTCAATGGCTGGTTAAAATACAAGTTACACTGGTTCCGGGCAGGCCTTTCGTGTTTGGTAAGTATCCGCTTCTTAGCAACCTCCTGAAACAAAGACAAACGCAGGTTTGCCGGGGCGAACATAGTGACGCTCACATTTCTGATACTGTCGTACCAGGCGGAATCGCCCATCAGAACTTTGAGTGTATCTGCCTTTAAAGACAAAGCGGCTGTAGGTATGATAGGGTGATCAAAATATGCAATGGCTTCTGTTGGTTGATCAAAAATATAATTGTTGTTATCGTCTTTGAGGGCAAACACTTTATAAGTATCTTTCCTGATATTGCTAATAAGAAAATCTCCTTTATCACCCGTACGGCTTACATAAACAGGCAGTTCTTTAAGAGGCGCCGAATCGCTGCCTTCGGGATACAGCATAACCAGCACCTCTTTTTCCGGTTTGGATGTGAATGCATTGGTCAGAATCCCACCGACCTGCAGGGAATCAATCATATTACCGGTCGAAAAAACAAAACGAAAATTTTTAAGTACGTTGCCTTCGTTCAGGTCGGAGATGGCATCCCCGAAATTCAGAGTATAGGTTGTACTGTCACGCAATGGATTATTCAGGTCAATTACCAGGGTTTTATTCTTCATGATTATTTCCGGTTTTTTCTTTACCGGAGGTGATACGATCAGTGCCTTGCTGATATTTTTCAACTGTACAAATTCATCAAAGGTGATTTTTATGACCTGTCCATGGAAATTTTTTGACTTGTCCGGAGGCTGGCTCTGAACCACCCTCGGCGGATCAGTATCTTTGACACCACCAGAAGGCATGCCCACATTGGCACAACTGTTTACCAGAAAAGCAATCAGGATGGTAACCGGAATGATCGCCGGTAAAAGGATATTGCCGTTTCTGAATTTGAACTTCATCTGAAAATTTCGGCAAACTTGCATGATTTTTTTCAAAATTGAAAGTATTTTCCTTAAATGAACAATCAATTGACCTAATCGGATTCACTGAGAATTCTAAAACCTTTATTTCTTTACCACATAGGCACATAGAAAACATAGAAAAACTATGTGTAACTATGTGACTATGTGGTTTAAATAATAAATTTTTAATCCATAAATTTCTCTAATGACTACAAAAAATGCGTATAAAGTTCAACTCTGTCCTGACATTTTTCCGGAGAATGTTTGTAGTTTTGCCGGTAAATAGGCACTAATTGTAAGATAATGATTTTAAACTATATCAATTGGAATGTTGACCCTGAGGTTTTTCATATCGGAGGATTGTCAATCAGGTGGTATGGGATATTATTCGCAGCTTCCTTCGTGTTCGGGTATTTTATCATGCTGAAGATATTCAGAAGAGAAGGTATTTCACAGGAACTGCTTGATAAACTTAGCATATATATGGGAGTAGCCACGGTAGTAGGCGCCAGGCTTGGGCATTGCTTATTTTACCAGCCTGATTATTACCTCCGTTATCCGTTTGAAATACTGATGGTCTGGAAAGGTGGCCTTGCCAGCCACGGCGCCGCGATTGGAATCCTGACCGCCTTATGGATGTTTGCCAGAAAAGCCGGCAAATCCTGGTGGTGGATACTCGACAGAATAGTGATTGTAATTGCTTTGTCAGGTTTTTTTATACGAACCGGAAACCTGATGAACTCTGAAATCTTCGGAAAAGCCAGCCATGTTCCATGGGCTTTTGTATTTATGCGTGATAACCCGGTACCCCGTCATCCTACCCAGATCTATGAAGCATTATCTTACCTGGTACTTTTCCTGTTCTTATATTTTGCCTATTTCAGGAAGAACCTGGGACAGCGCGCAGGCTTGCTTTTCGGAATATTTATGGCAGTGCTGTGGTCAATACGTTTCCTGGTTGAATTCCTGAAAGAAAACCAGGTTGATTTCGAAAACAAACTTCCTCTGAACATGGGACAGCTGCTCAGTATCCCATTTATTATTGCCGGTCTGGTGATTATCTGGCTGTCGCTTAAGAACAAACTCTCAAAAAAAGGAGAAATACAGAGTTCATAAAGTTTATAAAGTTCATAAAGTAGAAAGTCAATGTAATAAGCTAATAATCAATTATAAATATAAAATAATGTTTTAAATATTTTAAAACGTAATTATTTGTATTTTACAACTTTATAAACTTAATAACTTTTAACTTTATGAACTCTGAAGCCTGGGATTTTCAATATGCCGCTGGTTGTCCCTGGCTGTTTTCTTTTCAAGGTTCAATGCCAGAGCCTCTTCCAGGTCAATACCCGTCTGGTTGGCAATACAAATTAATACAAAAAGAACGTCGGCCAGTTCATCGGAAAGGTTTGTTGTCTCATCCGATTTCTTATACGATTGTTCTCCGTATTTTCTTGCAATAATACGGGAGACTTCTCCCACTTCTTCAACCAGTAATGCCAAGTTTGTCAGTTCATTGAAATAACGAACACCATAGGATTTTATCCATTGATCTACCTTCAATTGTGCTTCTTTTATCGTCATAATTCAAATTTTTCCCGAATTAACAAACAATTTTCTTGTTGTTTGTGAAATTTGGCTTTTCTTTGCAGTGGATTGTGGAAAGATTTGATTGATTGCAACCACAGAAAAAAATGCTAAAGCAATTTTCTTTTCTGCATAGATCAAAAATCCCAACCCATCACAGTTTGCGGACTATTTCCGTATATTTTTTAGTTATTAACTGATAAAATTTTTAATATGTCTTATTTATTTACTTCAGAATCAGTTTCTGAGGGTCATCCTGATAAGGTGGCCGACCAGATATCCGATGGTTTGCTTGATGAGTTTCTGCGTTGGGATCCGGATTCAAAAGTCGCATGTGAAACGCTGGTTACTACCGGGCTGGTGGTATGCAGCGGTGAAGTATCCACCAAGGGATATGTTGATATCCAGGAAGTAGCCAGAAGAATAATCAGGGATATCGGTTATACAAGGGCCGAATACCGGTTCGACAGCGAATCATGCGGGGTCATTTCCACCATTCATGAGCAATCGCCTGATATTAACCAGGGAGTGGTGCGGACCAGCAAGGAAGAACAGGGAGCCGGCGACCAGGGCATGATGTTCGGTTATGCATGCAATGAGATGGACAATTACATGCCTATGCCTATTGAGTTGGCTCATATCTTATTACAAGAGCTCTCCGTGATCCGTCGTGAAGGCAAAGTGATGACTTACCTCCGACCTGATGCAAAATCACAGGTCACCGTTGAATACAACGACAAGGGAAAACCGGTAAGAATTGATACCATCGTTATTTCTGCCCAGCATGACGAATTCGTGTTGCCTAAAGGTAAAACTCCTGAAGCAGCAAAGAAAGCCGAAAAAGCCATGCAGAAGCAGATCACCGAGGATGTTCGTAATATTCTTATTCCAAGGATAATAAAAAACAAAACATACCAATTCGACAAGAAGGTTTTTAAAGATGACTATAAACTACTGGTGAATCCGACAGGCAAGTTTGTAATTGGCGGCCCTCATGGAGATACCGGTCTCACAGGCCGTAAGATCATTGTTGATACCTATGGCGGACGGGGCGCTCATGGTGGTGGCGCTTTCTCAGGCAAAGACTCATCAAAGGTCGACCGTTCGGCTGCTTACGCCATGCGTCATATAGCTAAGAACATGGTGGCAGCCGGTGTTGCAGAAGAAGTACTGGTGCAGGTTGCTTATGCCATTGGAATTGCCAAACCGGTCGGATTATATGTTAACACCAACCACACAGCCAAAGTTAAAGATGCCAAAGGAAAAATAATGGCCGACGGTGAAATTGCCAAAGTGATACAGGGAATTTTCGACCTTCGTCCATATTCTATAATCCAGCGTTTGGGTCTTACCAACCCGGTATTTCTGCCAACTGCGCGTTATGGACATTTCGGTAGGGATCCTTACACGAAGGAGGTGGAAATATATTGCAAAAGCGGGGATGTTCGCAAGTGTAAAGATAATGGCAATGAAAAATACATGAAAAAGGTGGATTTCTTTGCCTGGGAAAAGCTGGATTACGTAAACCAGATCAAAAAGGCATTTAAAATAAAATAGAATTTGAAAAATCCTTTTTGAAAAAAATCCCATCGTGAAAATCAATGTTCGCTTTGGTTTAATTATTTCAATGGAACTCTCCGCCATGGCGGAGACCAACACTAAGAAACAAAATGACGGTTGAGCAAAGATTTTAACATGTACCCAGTCACGTAATGACGGAATCTTTGTAGCTGTATGGTATTCATGTTATATAAGCCACGGAGTGGCGAAATCTATGAAAGGATAAACTGTCTTGAAGATGCCACCACTACGTGGTTTAGATATCAGCAACAAACATTGATACTACAAAGATTCCGTCACTACGTGACTGGATATCAGCAAACAAAATAATTACAAGGATAAATTATTTTGAAGATGCCACCACTACGTGGTTTAGATATCAGCAACAAACATTGATACTACAAAGATTCCGTCACTACGTGACTGGATATCAGCAAATATAAAATAATTACGCATGTGAAACCCCTGGTGTCCTTTGTAGTCAGACTTATTATATGCAGCTATAATCCCTTCCTGATTTCTTCTGTCAGTTTTTCGTAGCCGGGCTTGCCAAGCAGGGCGAACATATTGTTCTTGTATGCCTCAACGCCAGGTTGATCAAAGGGATTGACCCCCAGCAGGTAACCGCTAAGACCGCAGGCTTTCTCGAAGAAATATATTAACTGGCCGAGGTAATACTCGTCAATTCGCGGTATTTCGATCCTGATTACAGGTACTCCCCCTTCAACATGGGCAATGCATGTTCCAAGCTCAGCCATACGGTTCACTTCGCTGATCCTTTTGCCGGACAGGAAGTTCAGTTTATCCTCATCATTGCTGTCTTCAGGAATACTTAAAATGTGCCGTGTATTTACTACTGATATTACAGTTTCAAAAATATTCCGTCTGCCCTCCTGGATATATTGACCCATGGAATGCAGATCAGTGGTGAGATCAGCAGCAGCAGGGAAAATCCCGGTCTGGTCCTTGCCTTCGCTTTCCCCGAACAATTGTTTCCACCAGTCGGCCAGGAAATGCAACTTTGGATGATAATTCACCAGCATCTCAATTTCAAAATAATTGCGGAACAAGGCATAACGGGCAGCAGCATAAATCATACAGGGATTCTGATCATGTCTTGTTGCCAGGCCGCTGATCTCTTCCATTTTCCTGGCGCCATCCATGAGCCGGCGGATGTCAAAACCTGCCATGGCAACAGGCAGCAGGCCTACCGGAGTCAGCACTGAATAACGGCCTCCCACATCATCAGGAATGATAAAGGTTTTATATCCTTCCCTGTCAGCAACTGATCGCAACACACCTTTGGCAGCATCAGTGACTGCAATGATACGTTTTGCTGCTTTTTCCCTGCCCAATTTTCTTTCAATCTCATTTCTCAGCAACCTGAATGCAATGGCTGGTTCGGTGGTAGTGCCTGATTTTGATATGACTATCACTCCAAATTGCCTGTCCTTCAGGAAATCCAGAAGTTCATAATGGTAGTCCTCACTAAGCTGATGCCCGGCAAAAAGAATATGAGGATATCCATTTTGGGGTAAATTATTGTGGAAGCTGTCCGACAGAGCTTCAGTCACGGCCTTTGAACCAAGATAAGAGCCGCCGATTCCGATGACCACAATATATTCTACCTCAGAACGCAAATCTTCTACCACGGTTAGTATGCTTTGAATTTCATCATTTGTAGTTGATGAGGGCAGGTTTACCCAGCCAAGGAATTCATTGCCCTTACCGGTTTTTTCGTGCAGGGCTTTATTTTGAACTTCCAGATCGCTGAATAATCCTTGAATTTCGTTTTCACTTACAAAATCAAATACCCGGTCAATGGAGATTTTAAGATCATTCATAAGAATATTTTATTATTCAGTTGCATTATTGTCCGGTCAAATTTTATGTCGTCACTACGTGACTTAAATGCCGCAATTTATTTCTTGCTACAAAGATACCATCCCTACGGGATTAAAGTCTTGATGTATCAGTTAAACCCCGTCAGGGGTGAAATCTTTGTAGAAAAATATTTCTAACAACAATAAGCCCTGTAGGGGCGAAATCTTTTGGAACCTCATACACCCGTGGGATTTAAGATGATTATAAATGTTTTCTCCGGACAATAGTGATTTAGATCATAAAATTTCAAAGCAAAACATCCTCACTAACCCGCCATGTAAAAGGTCTGATGAAGGTTCTCAATGTTTGCAGTTTTTTCAGTTTATAATTTTCCCATTCTACCCTGGGTTTGTCTTCAGCATTAGAAGATTTTGTTGTAATCCTGACATTCTTATTGGTAAAATAATAATTCCGGGTTTCGGTTTCAGCATTGACCCTGTTATATTTGACATAATCGGCCGCGGTCAGGTAAAACTGCCGGTTCTGATATCTGAATTTATACAGGTAATTTGCCTTAAACCCTTTTCCCTGGTGATAATTACTGTGAAATCCGATCATCAGGAATCCCTGGCTGATTATTATAGTATCAAAAGGATCTCCCTCTTCAGGATTAAGGACGCTGATGATAAATGAATTGCTGTAACCGGCCAGCTTGTATTGCCTGCATTCCGGATCATATAAAATAATTGCCAGTATCCGGGCAGGAGCCAATACACTATCGTTATTGTTATCTGATTTTTCTTTAAACCAAATACTATCCCGGGATTGTAAAATAATGGCATAATCTTTTGCTTTGTCATTATTCAGGTCGCCCCCGGCAGATTTAAAAATTTTCCATCCTTCAGGAACAAATTCCAGCATGTTTTGCCCCATACTGATTAATTCAGGATATGTGATATGCTGGCATAACGAGGTATAATAAATTAAACAAAGAAAAAATGAAGTAATAAATTTCATAAAGTCCGTAAGATGAGTTATGATCCGCCTGAGGCGGAATGAGTTATGAATTATGAGTTATGAACTTATTTCTGAAATCCTGATAGGTTCTGGCAAAAAATTCCAAAAACCAAATTCCAAAAAACAAATAATAAACAATATCAAAATTTCAAATAAAAAGAAACTATTTTGAATTTGATTCCTGATTCCTGATTCCTGATTCCTGACTCCTGATTCCTGATTCCTGAAAAAAACAGGCTAATTTACTGTAAATTTTTTGATGTCACACAAATAGCTGTTTTCAAGCATTCTGAGAATATAATATCCCGGAACAAGTTTGGCGGACATGAGATCAATGGTATGATAACCTTTTGTAGCAGAAACAGTAATTTTGTTTTTCAGATTGCCAAGCATGTCGTAAAGTTCGAAACTGATTTTATTGTCATTTTTTGAATAGTACTTTACTGAAAGCTGATCAACCGGAGTAATTCTGATCAGTTGTGATTTTCCGGGTTGATCTGCTGACATTTCCGGAACGGCAGATAAAACAGAATTAACGGCTTCCTGCACGTGATCAACCGTAACGGTTTTCATTGACCGGTCGGGGCGAATTACAAAGTACCTGGGAGTATAACTGATCTGATAAAGTGCAAGTATTGCCTCATTGCCAATAGTTGAAAAACCAGGGAAACTTCCCCCGTTGTTGCTGATAAAACTGTCGATGGCTGAATTTGTTCCATAAAAAGATTCAATTCCCCATATCCACAGATGTGATCCGTCGGCGCCTGCATTCTGCCAAACCGGTTCAATCATGTATATTCCATTGGCACACGGGCCGCAGCCAATCGTGAAAAAATCAAGGACAACTATCTTCCCGGCATCCAGTTCCTGGTAAAGATGATATGTATTACCATGTGTATCAGTCAGTGAAAAATCAGGAGCGATGATCTGGGCATATCCGATGGAAAAAATAAACAGCACGAATACAATCAAACCCCAGATTTTTTTTGATGTTTTTTTGTACAGTTCATTCATAGTTGGTTGAAATTAAAGTAATCCTGTATTTTAACTTACTAAAATAGTGCCAACAATCTTATTATAACAAATATTTGCAAGTTTTAACATTTGGTAACACTAAACTGATCAAATTTGAACACGAATTTATAATCGGTTATTTATGATTGTTAAAAAACCTATGAACTGAATGTGTTTTTTTTGAACATTTGCAAAATATTTTAATGGCAGATAATTTGCATGGCCGTTCCTGAAAAGCTGAAGATGAGCATACCCATACTGAAAAAAGGAATGAAAACGAGAATAATGAATGAGAAGAATGCGGTCATTATTCTTATTATCATTGTACTTTCAATGTATTTGAACGGAACTATTCCATTCCAGACATATAGCAATGCTTATCAGGCAGGTGAGAATCTGAAATATAAACTGCACTACGGGTGGATTAATGGCGGATATGCCAGCCTGAAGGTGGAAAATTCAAAAGTCAATGATACCGATGTATTACGGATAGTCCTGAATGGTAAAACCACAGGCCTGACTGACAAATTATACAGGGTAAATGACACTTACGAAAGTTATGTATTACCGAAAAACGGCCTTCCTTTAAAGGCAATACGAAATATTCATGAACAGAACTACCGTGATTATAATGAAGTTATTTACAACCAGGAAAACGATTTTGTCATAAGCCAGAAAACTGGAAAGCATTTTGTTCCTGATAATACGCTCGATATCCTTTCGGCATTTTATTACCTGCGGAATCTATTGATGGATAAAGGAAGCTCAGGTTTGACAATTAATGATATCATTACCCTGACAACTTTCTTTGGAGATGAGATTTATCCATTAATCATCAAGTATAAAGGAACTGAAAAAATCAACACTGACCTGGGAACGATCAGGTGCCTCAGATTTCAGCCGGTCACAGAAGTGGGACGTGTTTTTAAAGACAATGATGATATGACCATCTGGATATCCGATGATCTTAATTATGTCCCGATCAGGGTTCAGTTTGAATTGTTCATTGGTTCTGTCAAATGTGATCTGATCGAATATTCCGGTTTGAAAAGCAATCTTATCATTTATTGATATAAATACGGGCATTCGTCCGTAATTAATCCTGACCGGACTATCATTGTTTTTATTGACGTAAAGATACGCATCACTACGATTACCGCATGGTGCGAATGCTGCAGAAGTTAAAAAACATCATGCCTAATTTTTTATATTTCATTGTTTGATATACTTTTGTGCGATTACAAAAAATGATACATTAATAATAATGGCAACCACAGCAGACATCAAAAACGGATTATGCATTGAATTCAACGATGGACTTTATACAATCGTTCAGTTTCAGCATGTTAAACCCGGAAAGGGACCGGCTTTCGTCAGGACCAAGTTGAAAAATCTTACCACCGGTAAGGTAATCGACAATACTTTCTCTTCAGGAGTTAAATTAAATGTCGCAAATGTTGAAAGACGTCCATACCAGTTTCTCTATAAAGATGATTATGGTTATCACTTCATGCACAAAGAAACTTTTGAACAGATATCCATCGATGAAAAACTGATAGAGAAACCCGAATTTATTAAAGAAGGGATTGATGTTGAAGTGGTTTTCCATGTGGACACAGAAACTCCCCTGACCTGTGATCTTCCTCCTTTCCTGGTTTATGATGTTGTTTATACCGAACCCGGATTAAGAGGAGATACCTCTTCATCAACAGCCATGAAACCTGCTACCCTTGACACCGGGGCAATTGTTAATGTTCCTTTGTTCATTAACCAGGGCGATAAAATAAAAGTTGATACCCGCACCGGTGACTATTCTGAAAGGGCAAAATAAAAAAAATCATTTTCTGTCATTTTCCATGAAATCAAATTATTTCCTGTTCAGGCAACCAATCGGATCAATATCACATCTGTATTAATCATTATTTATAACGAAATTAATTTATTACATAAATTTTGTTTCACTCAGGAAATATCATCTGATTGTATTCTAAAATCGTAATCCGTAATTCGTAATTCTAAAATTAATATAATATCCCCAAAGATCAGGATGAAGTTACCCAGAAATTACACACTGAAAGAAATTTCGCTGATTATCAATGCTGAGATCAACGGTAATGCTGATTTCATTATTTCAGGCCTCAATGAAATCCATAAGGTTGAACCTGGCGATCTGACCTTTGTTGACCATCCTAAATATTACGAAAAAGCACTGAATTCCGATGCCTCAGCAGTAATAATTAATAAAGAAATGGCTGAAACAAAAGGGAAGATGCTCATTTATTCTGATAATCCTTTTCGTGATTTCAACAAACTCACTGCCTGTTTTTCCACCTTTCAGCCAGGCATAAACATGATAAGCCCGTCTGCCAGCATTGGCAGGAATACCACTATTCAGCCGGGCACCTTTATCGGCCAACATGTCAGTATCGGCGACAATTGCATTATACATTCCAATGTGAGCATTTATGATCATGTTTCCATCGGAAATAATGTGATCATACATGCCAATACTGTAATAGGTTCTGATGCACTTTACTTCAAACGCAGCCCCGAAGGTTATGAAAAACTGCTCTCATGCGGCAAAGTGATCATTGAGGATGATGTTGAAGTAGGCGCCAATTGTGCGATTGACCGTGGAGTTTCCGGTGATACTGTTGTAGGCAGGGGAACCAAAATGGATAACCTCATTCATATTGCTCATGATACAGTAATCGGTAAAAACTGCCTGTTCGCCGCCCAGGTGGGAATCGGTGGATGCGTAACAATCGAAGATAACGTGATCCTCTGGGGCCAGGTAGGCGTACAGAAAAATGTCACCATCGGGAGTGGCGCCATAGTCCTGGGACAATCAGGTGTTACCAAATCACTGGAAGGAAACAAGACCTATTTCGGCACTCCTGCTTATGAGGCACAAAAGAAACTTAAAGAGCTTGTTTATATGAAGCAGTTGCCGGAGTTGTTCAGCAATGGTCATGGATGATCCGTCACAATCCCAGCTTACGTTTTACATCGGCCGGAGTTTCGGCATTTTTTATATCGTTGTTCAGTACGGAATTATCCTTGCCGGCAATTGAAATCAACTTGAGTAACAAAAACTCAATATCCTCTCCCATCAACATTTTCTTTTCAATATTGATTTCATCATTGTATGCAGATAATAGCTCATTGCAGGCCATTTTCCCTTTCTTGTAAATATTTTTGACATCCTTGCGACTCTTATATAAGTCGTTAAATTCGTTGAATTTGGCGCTCAGTTTATCCCCCTGATCTTTCATCCTGGTGAAATTTTCATTGTAATATTTTAATTTCTCCAGAACCTTCTTTCCAAGATTTACTTTGGTTGTTACTGATCCGTTTTCATCGTATTCTTTAAACTTCAGGAGGAATGGGACGATTTCTGCTTTATATAGAGGTGAGTAAAATTTCTTATATTTTGTCTGAACATCTGGTAAAAGAACTGCAATATTGCTATTGATTTCCTTCAGTTCCGGAAGAATTTTCTCAACTATTTCAAGCCTGTCAAGGATGATCTTACCCATTGCAATCTTTTTTTCGACTGTCTCGAGCTTGCCATATTCTTTAAATTTTGTCTTTAATTCCTTGATTTCAGTTTTATTCACAACAGGAAAGGCATCTTTATAACCTGTCTCAGACTGCTGAAGCCTTTGTGAAATATCATTTTCCTGCTCTTTAAGAGTTCCGAAATTATCTGTCATTAAGTGAATATCGGCTAAAATTTTCTCTCCCTGTTTTATGCGGTCGGCAATCATGGTACATGCCTGGTATAAATCAATCCCGGTACCGATTTCCTTGATTTTGTCCTACTTCTGTGTTCGCAATATAATGTAATCTGAACCATATGATTTCAGTTTGTCAAGAAGGTCTTTCCCCGTGGCCAGCCTGGATACTGCTGTTCCAATGTTTTCATATTCGTTCTTTTTTGTTTCAAAGGAAAGAATCTCTTTGTTGTAAATGCCTGGAAAATGATCATGGTAATGTGATTTTACTGCCGGTAAACTTTCATCTAATTTTTTGTCAATCTGTTGAATTTCAATATATATACTGTCGAGAGCATTCATTTTTGCAATGATTTTTGCTCCTTCTTCCAATCTCCTCGCAATCAATGTGTCGGCTTTATTTCTTGAAATCTCAGCTTCAATTGGCTTTATATCATTTTTAAAAATTCCGGGGTAGTCCTTCAGGTAATTATCTCTTAGTGAAGGGTATTTCGTATTTATCAGCATTTCATTGGAAGTCATCTTCTCTAATGATGACCCGAGGAATTCAAGATTTTTCAGGACTGATGCTCCCTTTGCCAGTTTTAGTTCAGCAGAATCAATGGTTTTGTATGCCGTAATATCTTTCTCAAAAGGATCAAGATAGCATTTTATAAGGACAGGAAAATTCTGGTTTATCTTATTCCTCACACCTGGCAGGCTTCCCAGCAAATAACTGTCAATCATGTCGAACTGGCTGTACCATGAGTCAAGTGAATCAAGCCTGGTTACCAATTTATTACCAATACTGATCTTTAACTCCAGAGAATCGGTTGAATGATAAAGATCAGCCTGTTTGTTCAGGTTTGTTACCTGTCGCGAATAAATTGCCGGGTAATTGGTTTTATAGTTATTACCGAAAACCGCAAGCTTGTTATTTAGCTCATTATCAATGGCCAGCAACCTGTCAATATTTTTTTCCGACCGGTTAAAAGAAATGATAGCCGCAACTCCTGCTTTATTTCTGAGCTGAAGTGAGTCGGACCTGTAGAATATTTTTAGGTCTGAGTCAACCTCTGAAAGTCTTTTCTGATAAGCACTGTAAAGTTTGCCCTTGTAATTATTTTGAATCTTACCTGAAATCCTGAGTATTTCTTTTTTATATGACAGGTAATCTTCAACATCAGAACTGAAATTAATCATATCGCCGATCAGTCTTAATCCTATGTAATATTTCAGGCTGTCATCTGCCAGTAACTTATAATTACCAACACGTTCATTGAAGTAAGCAGTCTTCTTGCTGAACAATGTATCGCTACTGCCTGAAAGTGATATGATTGCCGTCATTAATGAGTCGATGAGCTTTTTGTGCAAATCCTGTTTTGCCTTCTGCAGGTGTCCGTTATTAATAAATTCGAGTCTTGAAATATTCCCTGAACCGTTGTACCTGAGATTGTATCCTGTAATATTCTCATTTTGAATAATGCCGGCACTTATTACCCTGGCATCATCATTTCTGGTGATCCATTGTCCGGTCTTGTTGTTATTCTGATAGAAGCCTTTTGAAACCAGGCATCCGTTCAAGTTGTACTGTTCGTAGAATCCATTCCTGACGGTGGTATCATTATCAGCCACTCCGAATCTTTCTTTTATTAATTTATGGTTCTGGTCGTAAAATACGAGCCTGCTGTTGTTTTGCGCCGTCAGGCAGCTGAATGTCAGCATGTGAAAAAATAAAATGAGAAATATACTTTTCATTTTATCTGAAATTGTCATGTAAAATTTAAATTGATTTTGTACCAAGAATCAGGAAATTAAAAACTGATTTGAATTTTATTTATTTCTATTATATTATTCATATTCAACTTCTTTTGTATGCCCAAAAGAACTAAGCGAAGCGGTCTCACGAACCCCGACCTGTCGGGGTGAGTAACCAAAAAGGCACCACGAACGAGACGTTTCGACAAGCTCAACGCCCACTTCTTTTGGTAACGGCCATTGAGCCTGTCGAAATGGCATGTTGTATTCCACACCGTTCGTGGACGTCCAACGCACAGGGCTTTCATAGTCACATTTAAGTAAAATGAACATAGGAAAAATCATTTTTTTCAAATATTTTCATAATAAATGAGTGCGAAGCATAAAATAAATAATTCCTTATCAACGAATTGCTGTTTGAGTGAAGTCGAGGATGGTGTCTGAGCTTGCCGAAGACCGAGACGGAACGAGTTCAATTCGTTAATTCTCCTTTGCTTACTTTTTGTGACGACAAAAAGTAAGAAGAAAAAAATGCAAAAAATCAACTGGAAAAAATTCAAAACAGTTTATTTATCAGTGAAAATTAATATGTCCGCAATAAGTTGTTCTTATTTGATGATTTAGCGTCTCCTGGTTAAATAATTGAACAAAAAATCATAATACAGTAAATAATTAATCAGGTATTATTTGATAAGAAAATCCATCATGAGTTCATTTCCCAGGTAAGCCTTCAGGTTATCTCCGATTTTTACCGGACTTACTCCTGCCGGTGTACCCGTGTAAATCATATCACCAGTTTTAAATGTAATAAACCGGGAAACATAGCTGATTATTTCTTCAAAGCTGAAAACCATGTCCCGTGTATTGCCCTGTTGCACCGTTTTGTCATTGATATCCAGTCTGAAATTGATTTTTTTCATATCATTGAAATTTTCCTTCGGGATAAATTTACTGATGGCAGCCGAGTTATCGAATCCTTTGGCCATTTCCCAGGGTAATCCTTCAGCCATGCACTTTCTTTGAAGGTCGCGGGCAGTAAAATCAATTCCAATACCAATCTTATCATAATAACGGCCGGCAAATGCGGGAGAAATGTTTTTACCAACTTTCCCAATCCTGAGAACTATCTCAACTTCGTAATGCAGATCAGTGGAAAAATCAGGATAATAAAATGGCTGATCATTGATCAGTAAAGCTGAATCGGGTTTAAAAAAGAAAACAGGTTCAACCGGTAAAGGGTTATTCAGTTCTTTCGCATGATCAGCGTAATTTCTTCCTATGCATATGATTTTCATCTGTTCATTTGTTTATTGGAGTTTCAAACTTACATAATTTATTATTATCAGCGGGACTAAATTTTCATTATCCTAGCCTGCCGAGCCAGAACCAAACAAGAAATAACAAATCTCAAAAGACAAAAAACAAATAAATCTCAATCAACAAAATGACAAATTCAAAGTAGTTTGTTTTTTATTTGAAATTTTGATATTGTTAATTATTTGTTTTTTGTGATTTGTTATTTGGAATTTTTTGCCAACACGCGTCAGGAATCCAGATATAAGGTACTTATTAACCGGAACTTTGGAATACATGTTTAGGTTAAATAATTCTGATTCGTAAATGCAACTAATTTTTCAACCGGTGCATCGTTTATAATTTGTATATTTATCTTTTTGAAAAAAATAACATGTTTAAAAGTCTGATATCCGGAATTTGCCTGATGATCCTTACAATTTCCCTGCATGCACAGGAGGAGGTGACCACTTCTTCGGGCAAAGCTGCACGCCATTATAAACTGGCAACTGAATACTATGATGTGCGAAAAGATATACAGGCGCTGGAAGAGCTTAATGTTGCCATCAGCGCTGATAATAAATTTATTGAAGCTTACTTACTCAGGTCGGATATATACCATGACATGCAAAATTATTCCAGGGAAGTCGCAGACCTAAAGAAAGCCATTTCCATCAATCCTGAGTTTTTCCCATCGGCTTATTATAATCTTGGAAGAGCTCTACTCTTGACAGGACAATATGAAGAAGCCAAAAATAATTATCAGTTTTTCCTGGAAACCGGTAACAAACCGGAATTAAGTAAAAAAGCAAAGGAAAAAATAAAGCAGTGTGATTTTGCCATCAATGTCATGAAACATCCTGTGCCCTTTGAACCAAAGAACCTTGGGGAGAACGTGAATACCGAATGGGATGATTATAGTCCGTCACTCACTGCTGACGAAAATACAATTATTACCACGGTGGATGTTCCTTTTCCTGACGTACCAAAGAATAAGATAAGCGAGGCTACCAGCCAGGAAGATTTTTATATCAGTCATAAAGTGAACGGTGAATGGACAAAAGCCAGGCCATTTGGGGCTCCATTGAATACCGACGGTAATGAAGGTGCCCAAAGTATTTCGGCCGACGGGCAGTTTATGATATTTACTGCTTGCAACCGCAAAGATTCATATGGCAGTTGCGATTTGTATTTTTCAGCCAAGCGTGGAAATAGCTGGACTTTACCCGTTAACATGGGATCTCCCGTCAATACACAATACTGGGAATCGCAGCCATCCATTTCTTCTGATGGCAAGACTTTGTATTTTGTGAGTAACAGGCCGGGAGGCAAAGGAAACATGGATATCTGGAAAACCATCCTGCAGGAAGACGGGAAATGGAGTATGCCGGTCAACCTCGGCGACAGCATCAATACTCCTGATGATGAGATGAGCCCGTTTATTCACCCTGACAACCAGACTTTCTATTTTGCATCTACCGGGTGGCCCGGAATGGGTAACTTCGACATTTTTGTATCGCGGAAAAATGCTGCCGGTGAATGGGGAACTCCTAAAAATCTCGGTTACCCGATCAATACTTTCCAGGATGAAAGCAGTCTGATCGTAAATGCAAAGGGTACCACTGCCTATTATTCGACCGAGCGTCCCGGCAGCCGTAAAAAAGATATTTACACCTTTGATTTGTACGAACAGGCAAAACCCATTCAAACCAACTATGTCAAAGGAAAAATCATTGACGATGAAACAGGTGAACCCCTCGAAGCCAGGCTTCAGTTAATTGATATTGACAATAACGTCACCATAGCCGAAACATGGTCCAATAAAACCGATGGTGAGTACCTGGTCTGCCTTCCGGTAGATAAAAATTACTCGCTGAATATTTCAAAAGACGACCACCTGTTTCATTCAGAAAATTTTTCACTGAAAAATCTAAAAGATCCTTCCAAGCCCTATAATATTGATATCAGAATGAAACCTATCAAAGTCGGGGAAAAGGTAGTACTGAACAATATTTTCTTTAAAACCAATATGTATGACCTTCAACCGGAATCACAATCCGAACTTGATAAGCTGGTCGATTTCATGACCAAAAATCCCGGGATAAAGGTAGAAATTGGAGGACATACCGATAACGTGGGATCAGATGAGTTGAACCAGACCTTGTCTGAAAACCGTGCAAAATCAGTGGTGGATTACTTAGTGGCTCATAAGATCAGTAGCGGCAGGATCAATTACAAAGGTTACGGTAAAACAATGCCGGTTGCTACCAATGATACCGAAGAAGGAAGGGCGCTGAACAGGCGAACCGAGTTTAAGATTATTGACAAATAACAAGTAATTTTGGACTTGGTTTTCAAATCTTCAAATTTTGAATCCACTCCGAAAAGGGTCAAATCTTAAAAGTGTCAGGGCTAAAGCCCTATATTTCAGAGATATTAATAACCCCGGCCTTAAGACCGGGGTTATTGAAAACCAATTAGTTACTGGACTTTAGTCCAGAATGTTCACTTTCCGGAATGGACTCAATTTTCAAATCTTCAAATCTTCAAATTGTTATTTCACTATGTTGTATAACTGCAAATATTATGCTTTCGAAACATAAACATTTAATTTAAATAATGATATATTTGCATATTCACATATAAATTTTCGGGACATGAAAATTTCTGATTTAAAAGCAGAGCAGTTAGAACATGCATCTAACATGTTAAAAGCCATTGCACATCCGGTAAGGATTGCAATATTAAGTCACCTTGAAGACGGTAAAAAACTTACGGTCACCCAGATATATGAATTGCTGAACATTGAACAGTCGACCACTTCACACCATCTTGGAATTCTCAAGGATAAAGGAGTTCTTCTGTCACAAAGAGAGGGTAAGAATACCTATTATTACCTGAAGCATTCAAGTTTGTTTTCCATTATTAATTGTGTTAGTAAGGTAACCATGGAAGGCTTTTAGAACTGCTTCTTCAAAAAAAAAGGAAAAAGCCAATCCGGAAAAAAACCCGATATTGGCTTTTTTTTATGCAAATATATTCGATATGTCAGTAATCAGGGTAACCAGGGAGTTCCATTTTGAAATGGCACATGCACTGTGGAATTATGATGGTGATTGCAGGTACATTCACGGCCATTCCTACAGGCTTTTTGTCACGGTATCGGGCCGGCCAAACACAGGTGACGATAATCCCAAAGCAGGGATGGTCATTGATTTTGGTGACCTGAAGAAGATAGTCCATGAAAATATCATTTCGCAATTTGATCATTCCTTGGCGATCAACTCATTGGCCATCAATGACAATACTTCACCTTATAAACAAATGCCCGATAAATTGGTTGTACTGAACTTCCAGCCAACCTGCGAAAACCTGGTAACTGACTTTGCCTTGCGGATTGCAGAAAAACTGCCCGGCCATCTTGTTCTTTTCAGTGTAAGGCTGCAGGAGACCGCAACATCCTGGGCCGAATGGTTTGCTTCCGATAATTCCTGATATTTATGTTTCAGATTATGAATGAAAAAAGATTATTCCTTCTCGATGCTTATGCGCTGATATTCAGGGCATATTATGCCTTTATCAAAAACCCGAGGATCACCTCAAAAGGACTGAATACTTCTGCTGTTTTCGGGTTTACCCTGGCGCTCGAGGAATTGCTGAGGAAGGAAAAACCTACTCACATCGCAGTGGTTTTTGATCCGCCGGGCGGTACTTTCAGGCACCAGATGTACGAACAGTACAAGGCCCACAGGGATGAAACCCCCGAAGGTATTAAGGTGGCCGTTCCATTTATCAAAGAGATCATCAGCGCGTTTAAAATACCCATCATCGAAGTGCCCGGTTTTGAAGCTGATGATGTGATAGGCACCCTGGCAAAAAAAGCAGAAACCCTGAATTATACCACACTGATGATGACATCCGACAAAGACTACGGACAGCTTGTATCGGAACATATTTTTATGTTTAAACCGAAACGCCTGGGGAATGAAGTGGAAATCTGGGGAGTGGAAGAAGTCTGTAAAAACTTTGAGATCAATAATCCGCTCCAGGTGATTGATCTGCTTGCCTTGTGGGGCGATGCATCCGATAATATCCCCGGGGTGAAGGGAATTGGTGAAAAAACCGCCGGAAAGCTGATCCGTGAATTCGGCAGTGTGGAAAAAATAATTGAGAATATTGATAAACTGAAGGAAAAGGAAAGGGAGAAAATCCTGGCTTCCCTTGATGACCTTAAAATGTCAAAGGTTTTATCGACCATCAGGCTGGACGTACCGGTCGAATTCGATGAGGATAAGCTGATCATGGAAGCGCCAGATGAGGAAAAACTGAGGAAAATATTTGCAGAACTTGAATTTAAGACTCTTGCCGATCGTTTCCTTGGTATCGGTAAGGTAATTCCTAATACAATTCCACCATCACCCGCTCAACCGGACCTTTTCAATACCGGGGTGCAGCCTGACCTTTTCAGCGTTCCGGCTGAAACTGAGTCTGTGATGGAAACCCCGGTCAACCTCAGCAATATCTCAACCATTGAACATACTTATCACCTGACAGATGATCATGAAAAACGCAGGTCGCTCATTGAATTGCTGATGAAGCAACCTGAATTTTGCTTTGATACCGAAACCACCGGACTTGATACCAGTACCGCCGAATTAGTGGGCATGTCATTTTCCTTCAAAGACCACGAAGCTTATTATATTCCAATTCCTGCCGATCAGTCCGAAGCATTGCAGATCATTCAGGAATTCAGACCTGTCTTTGAAAACCCGGCCATTCGTAAGATCGGGCAGAACATTAAATTCGACATGCTCATGCTTGGCAATTACGGGGTGGAAGTGAAGGGTGTGCTTTTTGATACTATGATTGCTCATTACCTGGTGCAGCCTGAGCTGAGGCATAATATGGATTTTCTTTCGGAGGTCTATCTTGGCTACAAACCGGTATCTATTGATGAACTCATTGGGAAAAAAGGGAAAGATCAGTTAAGCATGCGTTTTGTTGAAGTGGGTAAAATAAAGGAATATGCCGCCGAAGATGCTGATGTTACCTGGCAGCTTAAACCATTGCTCGAAAAAGAGCTGCAGAAATATCAAATGACCTCACTGGCCGGTGATATCGAGATGCCGCTGGTCAGGGTGCTTGCAGCCATTGAAAAAACAGGTGTTTCACTGAATGTTGATGCATTGAATGCATATGCTGTCGAATTAAACAGGAAAACAGCATTACTTGAATCAGAAATTCAACTTATGGCAGGCATACAGTTTAATATATCATCACCCAAACAAATGGGTGAGGTGCTTTTCAACAAACTGAAGATCATTGATGATCCAAAGATGACCAGGACAAAGCAATTTGCCACCGGCGAGGAGGAATTACAGAAAATGGCCGATAAGCATCCTATCATCAATAAAATTCTTGAATACCGTGGTTTTAAGAAATTGTTGTCGACCTATGTGGAAACATTGCCTAAGCTGATCAGCCCGGTTACGGGGAAAATCCATACTTCCTACAACCAGGCTGTAACTTCCACCGGGAGGCTCAGTTCCAATAACCCCAATCTGCAGAACATTCCTGTGCGGGATGAGGAAGGAAGGGAGATTCGCAAAGCCTTTATTCCTTCGGGTTCTGACAATATTTTCATGGCAGCCGACTATTCACAGATCGAACTCAGGCTGATGGCACACCTGAGCGAAGACAGCAGCATGATAGAAGCGTTCAGACAAAACACTGATATTCATGCGGCAACTGCTGCCAAAATATTTAAGATCAGCCTGGACCAGGTGACCCGCGAAATGAGGTCGAAAGCCAAAGTTGCCAACTTCGGAATCATTTATGGTATTTCTGCTTTCGGCTTGTCACAACGCCTGAATATCACACGCACTGAAGGCAAACAACTTATTGACGGGTATTTTGCCACTTATCCCGGTGTAAAAAAATACATGGACCATTGCATCATGAAAGCCAGGGAAGCAGGATATGTTGAGACCCTGCTTGGCAGACGGAGATACCTTGCAGATATTAATTCCCGTAATGCCGTAGTCAGGGGCTTTGCCGAGAGAAATGCCATCAATGCCCCTATCCAGGGCTCGGCTGCAGATATAATAAAAATTGCCATGGTCAGAATTTACAACCGGTTTGAATCATTGAAGCTACGGTCAAAGATGATCCTGCAGGTACATGACGAACTTGATTTTGACGTGTACAAGCCTGAACTTGACCAGGTAAAAGAAATTGTAACCAGTGAAATGCAGAATGCCCTCGAAATGAAAGTCCCGCTGGTAGTTGAAATCGGCACAGGTAACAACTGGCTGGAAGCCCATTGATTCTGCAGAATAATCTCTAAATTAAAAAACTGTTTTGAATTTTAAATATTTATGTTATATCATTCATATTCAACTTCTTTTGCTTGCCCAAAAGGGCACCACGAACGAGAATACAACATGCACTTTCGCAAGGCCTACGCGATCGGGTCTGTGCATGTTGTATTCCACACCGTTCGTGGACAGCCAACGCACAGGGCTTTCATGGTTAAATTTATGTAAAATAATATAGGAAAAGTTATTTTTTTCAAATATTTTCATAATAAATGAATGCGAAGCATAAAATAAAAAATTCCTTGTCAACGAATTGCTGTTTGAGTGAAGTCGAGGATGGTGTCTGAGCTTGCCGAAGACCGAGACGGAACGAGTTCAATTCGTTAAGTCTTTTTTGCTTACTTTTTGTGACGACAAAAAGTAAGAAGAAAAAAATACACAAAATCATCTGGTAAAAATTCATAACAGATTCTAAATCATAGAAAAGTTATATGTCACATAAAAAGAAAGACAGAAAATCAAAAACACCGGAAAAGAAGGAGATCCGTAGCCGGATCATCGGATGTTTCAATGATAATCCGTCAAAAGCATTTAATTACAAAGAGTTATCCAAAAAATTACAGATAGAAGTCCTTTCAGCAAGGCAGCTCATACCGGGCATTTTGGAAAAACTTGTCACTCTCGGTATCCTGGAAGAAATTTATACCGGAAAGTACCGGCTTAAAAGCAAAGTGGGCTATATTACCGGGATAATCCAGCTGAACAATCGCGGAGAAGGGACTGTTGCATCCGAAGATATAAAAGAAGATGTTTACATCTCACCATCTAATCTGCACCATGCTCTTCACGGCGATAAAGCAAAAATATTCCTTTTTGCAAGGCGAAACAAGAATAACGTGGAAGGTGAAGTAGTGGAAATTATTGAAAGGGCAAAGACGAATTTTGTAGGTATTGTGGAAATCTCGAAAAATTTTGCCTTCATGGTGGCTGATTCGAGGAATATGCCATATGATATTTTCATACCACTTTCAAAGCTGAACGGGGCTTCTGATGGTCAGAAAGTGATTGCACAAATTACCGAATGGACAGCCAATGCTAAAAACCCCTTCGGTGAAATTATTGAAGTGCTTGGTAATGCAGGTGAACATGAGACCGAAACTCATGCAATTCTTGCTGAATTTGATTTGCCGTACAGGTATCCTGAAGATGCGGAACGTTTTGCAGAAACAATTCCCGAAAAGATCAGCGAAGAAGAGATCTGTAAACGTCGTGATTTCAGGGAAATCCCGACGTTTACCATCGATCCGCAGGATGCCAAAGACTTTGACGATGCATTATCACTGAAGAAATTACCCGGTGGAAACTGGGAAGTCGGTGTGCATATAGCCGATGTGACCCATTATGTCCATACTGATGATATTCTCGACAAAGAAGCGCTTAACCGTGCCACCTCGATCTACCTTGCTGACAGGGTAGTACCCATGTTACCGGAGAAATTATCCAATCATATCTGTTCTCTCAGGCCTCATGAAGAAAAACTTTGCTTTTCTGCCGTATTTGAAATAAATGACAATACAGAAGTTATCAAAGAATGGTTCGGAAAGACAATTATCAATTCTGACAGGAGGTTTACTTACGAAGAAGCCCAGGAGATCATCGAAACGGGCAATGGAGAATTATCGGATGAGATTCTTACACTTAACCGGCTTGCCAGGATAATGAGGGATCGCAGGTTTAAAAACGGAGCAATTTCATTTGAAAGGACGGAAGTTAAATTTCAGCTGAATGAAGATGGTAAACCAACCGGCATATATATCAAGGAAAACAAGGAATCAAACCAGCTTATTGAAGAATTTATGCTGCTTGCAAATAAACAGGTGGCTGAGAAGATTGGCAAAGTTGACAGGGGAAGGCAGGCAAGAACATTTGTTTACCGCGTACATGATGTTCCGGATCCTGAAAAAATGAAGGTATTCTCAAAGTTTATCAAACGTTTCGGATATACCATCAACCTCGGAAGTGGAATAGAAACTTCAAAGTCGATCAATAGTCTGCTGGATAATGTCCAGGGGAAAAACGAACAGGACCTCATCGAAACCCTGGCTATCCGGTCAATGGCCAAAGCTGTTTATACCACAAAAAACATCGGCCATTACGGGCTTGGATTTCCTTATTACACTCATTTCACCTCGCCCATCAGGCGATACCCTGATATGATGGTGCACCGCCTGCTTGAAAAATACCTGGCAAATGGCAAATCAGTCAATGAAAGCAGGTACGAAGCAATGTGCAAGCACAGCTCCGAGATGGAACAACTTGCAGAGAAGGCAGAAAGAGCCTCAATAAAGTACAAGCAGGTCGAATTCATGCTCGACAAAACGGGTATTTCATTTGCTGGTATCATTTCAGGCGTCACGGAATGGGGACTGTATGTCGAGATCATAGAGAATAAGATAGAAGGAATGATCCCGATACGTGAACTGGAAGGTGATTTCTTCGTGCTTGATGAGCAGAACTACAGGCTGGTTGGCAAGTTTACCAGGAAAAAATATCAACTTGGAGATAAATTAGATATAGAAGTTGTAAAATGCAATCTGCCCCGTCGTCAGCTTGATTTCAGGATTTATTCGGACAAATCTGTCAATCCTTCCGGGAAAAAATGGAACAGGCCGATAAAATATTAATTTGTTCCTGTTCATTATGTTCAATATTTTGAATTCAGAATTTCGATTAACGAATTTCGATTTTTGATGTTATCTTTAAATCAGAGAATTACACATCCATCATAAATCAAAAATCGTTAATCCTTGTTCGTAAATCATTATCATTGAATTTAAAACAGACTTTAATTACTATTTTTTGTTTCATTCTATCAATACGATTTTTCACTATCTTGGCCCAGGTATACAGGACAAATTAGGATGAATATTTTTAACCTTCTGAATATTGATGCTGTTTGGGTATTGATCATCGACATCATACTCCTGGCCATGGTTGCCTTTCCCATTACCATGATCATCCTCGAGAACAGGAACCCTATAAAAACACTCGCATGGATGCTCGTACTCCTTCTGCTTCCTTTCATCGGGTTGTTTCTGTATTTCTATTTCGGAAAGAATTACCGTAAGGTAAAAATATTTACCCGAAAAGAAGTCACGGATGCCGAAAGTTCAAAGGCATCACTCATTGAAATTGAGGTGGATCCTGCCAGTGTGATGGAAATGGAAGATGAAAGGATCAGGAGCAAGATTCACCTGATGAAACTCCTGGTGAACAACAGTAAATCAATGCTCACAGGAAATAATTCCTTAAAGATCCTGAACTACGGGAAAAAGACTTTTGCTTCCATCATCCGCGACATTGAAAATGCAAAACATCATATCCATCTTGAGTTTTATATCATTGAGGATGATCATATCGGTAACACCATCAAAAATCACCTGATCAAAAAAGCGCGGGAAGGCATCGAAGTCAGAATTATTTATGATGATGTGGGAAGCTGGAGCCTCACAAAGCGGTTTATTGACCAGCTTAATTATGCCGGTGCACAGACTTATAGTTTCATGCCGGTGAAAACCTACCGTTTTGCCAACAAACTGAATTACCGCAACCACCGAAAAATTATTGTGATTGACGGAGCAATCGGTTATGTGGGAGGATTAAATATCGCCGACCGTTATGACCGTGACATGTCTGATCCTTCTTACTGGAGGGACACACACCTGAGAATTGAAGGAGATGCCGTAAAAAGCCTCCAGTTCATCTTTCTCACCGATTGGTTTTTTATGAGCCGCAAGTTATTGAACGAAAAGGTTTATTTTCCTGTTAATCCAATCAAAGAAAAAAGACTGGTACAGATTTCTGCAAGCGGGCCTGACTCTGACTGGGCAAGCATTATGCAGACTTATTTTTCAGCCATTGCCACGGCGTATGAATACGTATATATCTCAACTCCTTATTTCCTGCCGAATGAAAGTATTCTCACTGCCCTGAAAACAGCCGCCCTGAGCGGCATTGATGTACGTATCATTCTTCCGAAACAGATTGATACCGTTCTTGCCAAATGGAGTTCACGTTCATACATCGAGGAATTGCTTGAATCCGGCATCAGGGTGTACTTTTACAAGAAAGGCTTTACACACAGTAAACTGCTGATAGTTGATGACGTTTTTACCTCCATTGGCACAGCCAATATGGATGTACGCAGCTTTGACCAGAACTTTGAGGTAAATGCACTGGTCTACGACCGCAATATTGCCGAAGAAGTAAAATCATTGTTTTTTGAGGATTTAACAAACAGTGAATTGCTAAGCATCAACGAATATTCAAAACGACCGTTCAGTCAGAAACTGCGCGAATCGGTGGCAAGGTTGTTCAGCCCGCTTTTGTGATAATCAGAATTTGTCCATAAGGCCCGATATTAGGAATCTGTTTTAAATTTTTACCAGATAATTTTCAGCATTTTTTCTTCTTACTTTTTGTCGTCACAAATAGTAAGCAAAAAAGACTTAACGTCCGCCACGGCGTTCGCCAAAGGCGTAGAACTCGTTCCGTCTCGGTCTTCGGCAAGCTCAGACACCATCCTCGACTTCACTCACACAGCAATTCGTTGATCAGGAATTTTTTATTTTATGCTTCGCACGCATTTATTTTGAAAATATTTAAAAAAATGACTTTCCCCATATTCTTTTTACAAAAATTTAACCACGAAAGCCCTGTGCGTTAGCCGTCCATGAACTTTGCGATTTAGATATTAGAAGATATTATTATATCAAATGATCACGCGTACTTCTTAAATCTAAAATCGTTAACTTAGCGAAGCAGTCTCACGAACACCTAAAAATAAAAAAATGTTTGTGAGTTATCCTTGTTCTTAAATCAAAAAAGTATGATTTAAAGACAAACCTGATTATATTAAACTAAAATTATATTAAATCGAAATTAATCTATTACATAAATCTTGATTATTCCACTAAATATCACTCGATTGTATTCGTAATTCGTAATTCTAAAATTAATATAATCTATTACATAAATCTTGATTATTCCACTAAATATCACTCGATTGTATTCGTAATTCGTAATTCGTAATTCTAAAATTAATAAAATTACAGGGATACCCTTATCTATCCGGCTTTATCCACTGGTTATTAATGAACAGGCATGAATCGGGAACCGCCGTGAGCCTGTATACGTCATTATTCGCCTCACGGATCAGGAGATCGTCAATGATAAATGAGGTTTTAAGTGCGTCATCCCCTTTAATGACAACCGACACAAGGTCAGACGGATTCTCTACTTTGAAATTCATCTCAAGCAATGTCCAGTCACCGTTAATTACCTGGCTGTATGCAGGATTGCCAATATTGGTCCATTTCTCAGTCTTTCCGTTGGTCTCAATAATGATGGTCATCAGGTTGAACCTGTCCTGCCCGTAGTTATCGCCGTTATTGTAAATCCAGTAACTCAACGAATATGACTTTGTGGGGTCAAAAGTGCCGGAGACAAAAGAGGCAAGTTTTGTATAGTCACGGAGATATCCTTTTGCAGCGCCTGTCTCGCCGTACCAGGTCTCCGATGGCATGGAATGAAAGTCATCAAAATAAATGAAAGAGGTTGTGTCGCTGACCTGAAAGCCATTCTTTCCTTCAAGGGCCGTAAGTTTCTTTTTGAATTCCTGCAACTCACGGGTAGAAGTATTCTCAAACAGTTCGGAACGGCTGATGGAATAAGCTGAAAAATCAATGGTAGCAAGAAGCAGATGGCTACGTTTCAGAATATCATTTTCATATCCGGTAAGTTCTTCATTACTGCAAATGACAAGGAATGGCCTGTCATCTGTCATGTCAGCTTCAATTGTTTTTTTATAAAAACCCGGCGACATCAGTTGAACACATTTCCTAGCTTCAGGAATTGAAGTATGGGCCAGGTAACTGCCAACCAGCGGCTTGTGCAAACGGTACGAAGCCAGCACACTCCATTTTAGGATTTTATCCGTGCCTTTCTGTTCAAAGTTCTCTGATCCTTTGTGGTAATAAGGAAGGGGAATGATCGCCTGGTACTTTTCAATGCCAGGTATGTCCGATAAACGGCTGATCTCTGAATTTTCAATTGGATTAAACAGGTTTTTGATTCTTAATGCTCGTTCTGCAATACTCTGGTGGTAAGGGATTCCTTCGCAGAGATATGTGAGTGGGAGTAAACAGATGATCAAAGCCGGTATCTTCCATTTTCCGGAAATGAAATATTCCCGTGCCTGGTTCAGCTTGTAGACTGACCAAATGGTAATTGCATAAAACAGTATCCAGGTAAAACGGCCGGAAGCCCTGAACTGTTTAATAAAAGGAAACCAGTTAAGTAAAAAACCCATGTTCAGCCGGAAAGGAAACCCCATGGAAAATAAAAAGAAAATGATTCCCGTGATCATTAGCGAAGTCAGGATCAGTGGCCTGTTCTTCCATCCGTGGAAACTGTAAATACCTTTGCCGATTACACGGCAGATATAAATAAACCATGAAACCAGGATAACTGCCAGCGATAACACTCCGATATAGGCATATCCTTCATATTTAAAATTATCGTAAGGAATTACGGATGATATGATTTTCTGCTCCATGGCGCTGTTTGGAAGGAATACAGACTTCAGGTCGGCATTATAAACCAGGAAACCATAGGGATTGGTAGTTCTTCCGGTATGATGGTCGGTTAAGGTAACCAGTAGTTTGAAAGCAAGCAAAGGCAAGGCCACGCTGATAAACAGTTTTGTATAATTGATCAGGCTCATTCTTAAATCCCTGAACTGCAGGATATAGGTGATCAGCCAATGGAACAACACCAATATTACCGAGATAATTCCCAGGTATGGATGAACACAAAACCAGCAAAAACAAATGATAAAGAAGACGAAAGAAAGTAGTAATTTCCTTCCTGACGATTCTGCAACGATGATCAGATATATGGTCAGAGGGATAAAAAAGCTGAAAGCCAATGAAAAATGTCCGCCCATCCTTTGAACCTGTGGTGCCAGGAATGATATGCACAAAGAAGCAATAACAGCTAACAAATAATTAATTTTCAGCCTATTAAATATAAGAAATAAAAAGCAGGACGAAACAAGTACTGACAGCAACATCAGCATATTGGTGATTCCCACCGGGTGATCCGCAACAGTGGGAAAAACTTTTCCTGTCAGCCGGGCAATTGAGGCAAACAGAGGCATATTTACCGAATAGAAAATACTCTCTCCATAAGGATAATTCATACCGTCGAACTGGAAAAAATCCTTGTCGTACCTGGCATGCCAGCCAAAATTATAATAGCTGCTGATACCATCTCCGGTATCACTGAAAAGATATTTATCAGGATGAAAAACCAGGTCACCGTATAATATTGTCAGGATGATAAATGAAATCGCCACTGTCAATATCACTAACAGGCCGGTACTTTTGAATTTCCCTGTTTTCATATCATATTCCCACGGGAAGGTCTGGTTCCCTGTAAAATAATTATATGAGGTTTTTTGTGGCTAATATTTTTGAATATTAAAATTCAGTATCATTATTGTCCGTTAAATTTTTATGTCGTCACCAGGTGACTTAAATACCACAATTTATTTCTTTCTACAAAGATCTCATCCCTACGGGATTAAAGTTGTTATGTATCAGATAAACCCCGTCAGGGGTGAAATCTTTGTAGAAAAGTATTCCTGACAACAATAAGCCCTGTAGGGGCGAAATCTTTTGAAAACTCATACATTCGAGGGATTTAAGATGCTTTATTATGTTTTCTCTGAACATCGGTGATTCCGTACAGTACAAATAAACGAAATTATATGAACCTCATCAATCAGTTATAATTGAGATATTCTTCATCTCTTTATTATTGTAATATATTCCACCAAGAGAAACCATGGCAGTGATTAGGTAAAAGAGCAAACCAGCCAGAACGCCGACGTTTACATCAAGATGCAATAAAATTGTCCCGCCTAAAAATGTGATCTCCCTGGCGCCTGCCCCTCCAATGGTAACCGGAATGGTCGCCGCTACAGATGAAATCAGGAAAATAAAAAGATACTCCGGGTAATGGTCATTCAGTCCTGTTGAGTTTAGAATCAGAACGGCACAGGCCAGTTGAGAAGCCTGAATCACCAGGGATAGCATATTGGTACGAAGAAGAATATTCTGGTAAGTCCTGAAATAATAACGAATAAACAGGTAAAACAACACATATGAGAGGGGAATGACAAACCAGAAATAATTGAATCCGACATTGTTAGGATTAAATAAACAGAAAAAGAAAACAGCCAGGTTCAGTAAGGCGAGAAGCCCGCTAAGACGGTCAATGCGAGCAGCACGGGTAAACTCTTTCATACTGATACCAGCGTGTTTATTCAGAAAATATAATTTATAACTATCTCCGCCTTTTCCACCCGGAAGAAACAGGTCGTGGTACATTCCGAGAATATACAGTTTGGTGTTACTGGCATCGCTGATTTTAACCCCCGTTGTACTGAGAAAATGATTAAGCCGAATAGCCGATGTCCATTTGGAAAGAATGAACAGTCCGATGGCCGGAAGAAGCACGAGAGGGTGGGATTTAATCAGCACATTCCAAAAAACGGTAATATCAATCGTTTGATAAACAAATACCAGGAGGGTAGCGGAAATACCCAGTTTCAGAAATAGTCTCAGCCGGTTTTTAGACTTTGGATTCACCTTAATTTAATAAAACAAAGTAAGAAATTATAACTGTTTTAAAACCGTATAAATTATCTTATGTGTTTGATTATTATTGTATTAATTTGTTTTTCATACCCTCCCTTTTTTCCCCTCCCTGCTGGCAGGGAGGGGATTGTTCGCTATGTTATATGCCAGAAATTCGCAGGGATCAGTTCCCCTCCTTGCTCGCAGGGAGGGGTTAGGGGCGGGTAAAAAAAGCACATATCAAAAAATTGAAATATTAATAAATTCAAAACAGTCTCTTTAAACAGCTTATCAGCCATTATTATCATCATCCTCCAGTAGACGGTATATTCCATGCGGAAGGCTGAAATAACGTTTACTTAATTCATCTGAATTGGACTTCAGGTCAAATATCACTTTCAGAAAAAGATTTTCCTGGTTCAGGTCAATTTCGTCAAGCTCGTTATTATTCACAATATAAATTGTACGGGCGTCATCCGGTGAATCAAGGGAGCTGATGATAAGCGTTTCGATAGAGAATGCCCATGGTACCATCACATCCTCCATTTTTACCTTGCTCTTGGGAATCAGGAACTTTCTTTCATCAAAACGCTTTGTACTTTCTACCAGGTTTTTTATATAGGAAATACGTTCATGGTAAACCTTACCGATATTGTAAATATGTATAAAACTGACTGTTGCAATAATAATCAAAAATGATGTTTTCAGCCAGGCATTGAATTTTGCATTATAGATCAATTCATGAATAAAGGGCAGCAGAATAAAATAATTGACTGTCATGAAGTCTTTTTCCATCATAATATTTGCATCACCCTGCCTGAATACAAAACAGGTTATGAGAAGAAACAGCATGACAGATATGATGATCAGAGCTGCTTCAGCGATTTTCTTTTTAATGATCAGCCAAATTAATAATATTACGAGAATAATCTGTGGCATCAGGTAGATTGACCAGAGACGGCTGACAACCCATTGAGTACTGTAATACTGAAAGAACCCATGCAGGTTGTGGTACAGAGCGGAAATCTCCATAAGATGGCTTTTTTCATTGGAATCAGCTGCATACAGGATATTCTTAAGGAAATATAAAATCACAATAAGTAACAGCAGTGCATAATACCTGAATTGCCGAAAATATTTTTTATTGCACATATGGTACATTACAATAAAAAATACAGCAAAAAGAGTGACCGGATGGCTGTAAACACTTAGGCAGATAATGAGAAAAGACGGGAGAAAAAACAGGACAGCCGGGTATTTTATATTCTTTAAATTATCGTAAAAATTCAGCCAGGCATAGAGTAATGTAGAAAAGACAAGACCCAGATGGGTTTCAGTTACCGGGTTATAAAAATTTTCCCACACCCCGATGATCAGGATCAGTGCGATAATCAACCCGGCGCCATCGCTTTTGAGCACATAAACGGCAATATTAAACAGCAGGTAGTATATCAGGATAATTGAGACGGAATAAAGCATTACCACGGTTTTCAGCGAAAAGTGAAGCTTGATGGCCAGAACAGGCAACAATTGCAGCAACACCATGGTATCTCTTCCATGTTCGACAGACAGCCCGGCTGTATTCAGCATTCTAAAAATATAATAGGCAGTATCGGCATATACCATGCGTTCGAGGTAAAAGAACGCAGAAAAAATCAACATTATCAGGAAAATAACATGTCCGGTAATCCGATAGATTTTCAATGAAGTATTATTTTTTCTGAGCTTCAGCTCCGCCCACGATCTCGAGAATTTCATTTGTAATTGAAGACTGGCGGGCTTTATTGTAATTCAGCCTCAGGTCATGTAATAACTCTGTTGCATTATCGGTAGCCTTGTGCATTGCAGTCATACGTGCGCCATGTTCGGCAGCATTTGAGTCAAGCAGAGCCTTGTAAAACTGGATTCTCAATGATTGAGGGATCAGTTCACGCACAATATTCTCTTTGGATGGTTCGAATATATAATCATGTTTGAGCCTGGTTATATTATCTTTTTTCAGTTCAACAGGCAGAAATGTTTCAGTTGTGAGTAGCTGTACAGCAGCATTTTTAAACTGGTTATATACCAGCTCGATCCTGTCGTACTCACCACTCAGGAACTTTGCAGTTAATAAGTCAGCCAGTGTCACTATTTCTTCATAATCCAGTTTATCGAGGATAGTATGGTAATCATATGTCACATCGATTTTTTTGAATCTAAGTAAATCACTTGCTTTTTTCCCGATGGTCAGGAAATCAACCCTATTATTTTTGAATAGTTCAGGGTATTTAACTGAGGCCAGACTGAGTGCTTTTCTGATGGCATTTGAATTGAAGGCTCCGCACAATCCACGGTTTGAAGTGATCAGCACTATCAGAACCCGGTTGATCCCGCTCCTGCGTGAATAGTGATTATCATCAGGTGAATCGAGGCTTCCGGCAAGGTTGATGAGTATCTCGTGTAATTTATTGGCATAAGGACGCATCTGAAGAATAATGTCCTGAGCTTTGCGCAGCTTGGAAGCAGAAACCAGTTTCATAGCGCTGGTGATCTGTCTGGTCGAATTCACCGACGAAATCCTGGTACGTATTTCTTTCAGATTGGCCATTTGTCAAAAGAGCGTTGAATTATGAGTGATGAGTGATGACTTACGACTTACGACTTACGACTAATTTCCTTACACTTTATAAGTTGACGCCAGTTCAACTGCCAGTTTCTGGAGAGTATCAATAACCTGGTCAGTCAGCTGGCCCTGCCGTAATAATTCGAGAATGTCAGCATGCCGGATTTCGAGATATTCGAGGAATTTGCCTTCAAACTCCCTGATCCTGCCAACAGGCACATTCATAAGCAAACCCCTGGTACCACAGAAAATAATAGCGATCTGCTTTTCTACAGAAAGCGGGGAATACTGATTTTGTTTAAGAATTTCCACATTTCTGGCTCCTTTACTCAATACTGCTTTTGTAGCAGCATCGAGATCAGAACCGAATTTTGCAAATGCTTCCAGTTCGCGGTATTGAGCCTGGTCAAGTTTCAGAGTGCCCGCTACTTTTTTCATTGCTTTCTGCTGGGCATTTCCACCCACACGCGAGACTGAGATACCTACGTTGATAGCAGGGCGCACACCGGAATTGAAGAGGTTTGACTCAAGAAAAATCTGTCCATCAGTGATAGAGATCACATTGGTCGGGATATATGCCGAAACGTCACCTGCCTGGGTTTCGATGATAGGAAGTGCGGTCAGCGAGCCTCCTCCTTTTACCATTCCTTTGATTGAAGGAGGAATATCATTCATCTGGCGGGCAATCTCATCAGAGTTAATGATCTTGGCGGCTCTTTCAAGTAACCTTGAATGCAGGTAAAAGATATCGCCAGGGTAGGCTTCGCGTCCGGGCGGACGACGAAGGAGAAGTGATACTTCGCGGTAGGAGACAGCCTGTTTCGAAAGGTCGTCATAGATGCAGAGCGCCGGGCGTCCTGTATCTCGGAAAAATTCTCCGATGGCAGCACCGGCATATGGGGCATAGAACTGCAATGCTGCAGGATCTGATGCGGTGGCGCACACAACAACTGTATAGTCCAAAGCGCCATATTTTTCAAGAGTCTTGGCTATTCCGGCCACTGTTGAGCCTTTCTGTCCGATAGCCACATATACGCAATAAACCGGGTTACCTTTTTCAAAATTTCCCCGCTGATTTATGATTGTATCGAGGGCAATAGCCGTTTTACCGGTCTGGCGGTCACCAATGAGAAGCTCGCGCTGACCCCTGCCGATCGGTATCATGGCATCAATAGCCTTGATGCCGGTCTGTATGGGTTCGTTCACAGGCTGCCGGTAAATAACACCAGGTGCTTTCCGTTCAAAGGGCATCTCGTACAACTGTCCTGTTATTGGTCCTTTCCCGTCAATCGGATCACCGGTAGTATTGATAACACGTCCAAGAAGACCTTCACCAACATTAATATGTGCAATATGGCTTGTGCGCCTGACGATATCGCCTTCCCTGATATCATCTGATGATCCCATCATCACAACTCCTACATTATCCTCTTCAAGGTTGAGAACAATTCCTTTCACCCCGTTTGAAAATTCAACCAGTTCATTCGACTGGACCTTTGATAAACCATAAACACGGGCAATTCCGTCACCTACCTGAAGTACAGTGCCGATTTCTTCAAATTCGGTACTGGTAGTAAGTCCTTCAATCTGCTGTTTTAAAATCTGAGATACTTCTGCAGGTTTAATGTCGTTCATATTCAATATATTATTTCTTTAGGATCTAATGTTTTAGAATCAAGTTTTTTAAGGTTTTCATTCAAAGTAACAATGATAAGATCATATTTTCTGGCGCATTCAAGAAGGTAAGCATCCTCGTATTCAAGATTGTGGCCTTCCATTCCGGTGATTACCTGGTTAATTTCTTCAGGATTGAGAGAAACAACTGTGATTTTTCCATTATTGAACAGATCATTCAGCAGGGTAATGAGCTCGTTTTTCTTATCAAAACGCAACATCAGAAAAACAAGGGAGTGCAGGGATATATCACTGATAAACAATTCCCTGGTATATGTCTGAGCCAGGAATTCGGCAATTTCTTCTGACCTCCTTTGATTCAGCAGGCGTTCTATCCAGATATTTGTATCAACCAGGTACATAATTATTTTTTACGTTCAAATGCTTTTCTCTGTAATTCAATAGATGTATAATGCTTTTTCTGTTCGCACAGTGAGCCCGCCCAATTCTGATTCAGCATGCCGCCCTTGAATTTCTTACCTTTTTTTTCAATAAGAAAATCAATAAAATCATTCAACTCATCGTAATATTCGGCAGGTAATTTGGATAATTTCAATTCCAGTTCTTCGCTGACTCTCATAATTACATTTTTTTGTCAAAAGAGGTATTTACAATTTCTTTCCTGATATGGTCCAATTTTGCCCTGACACTGGAATTATATAACAAATCTTCCACCTGAAGGATAAAGCCGCCAATCAGGCTGACGTCTGTATTACGGGTAAGTTCCACCTGTGATTTGAACAGACCTGAAGTAATATCCGTTATCCCGAGGTAAATTGCTTCGGGCATAGGAACTGCTGTGCTGAAAACAACTGTTTTAATACCCTTATCTGCCCGGTAAATATCATTAAAATTCCGGCAGATGTCAGAAAGATGCTGTTCACGTTTATTCGTAGTAACGAGGCTAAGAAAATTCAGGCTCATTTCATTGATCCTGCCATCAAAAAGGCGGTGAAGGACCTGCTTTTTCGCCAGTGGTTTAACCACAGGATTTGAGAAATATGCATGTATCTCTTCAGATTCTTTTATAACCCGGTAAATCAGGTTAATATCATTTCTTACCGGTTCAAGCAGGTTCTTCTCTTTTGCCAGTAAAAACAAAGCTTTTGCGTAACGTACAGCTATTTTGCTCTGGTTCATCTTTGAGTGATGAGTGATGAATTATGAGTGATGAGTTATAAGTTAATTATCATTTTATCGTAATACCTGAAAACATCTCTAATTAGTGTTAATCCATAAATTCAAATACTTCTGAATTCGTAAATCGTAAATCGTAATTCGTAAATCCTTGTTCTTAAATCAGTTTAAAGACTATCTCTAATTAAGATTGATCTCTTTTAACAAAGATTCAACATATTTCTTCTGTTCCTCGTCGCCGGCAAGTTCTTTCCTGAGTATTTTTTCAGCAATATCAAGAGAAAGGTTTGCCGCAATATTTTTAATTTCAGTAATCGCTGATGCTTTCTCATTCTCGATATTCTGGCGGGCAATCCCGATCAGTTTTCCGGCTTCTTCAGTTGCTCTGACTTTTGCTTCAGCTATGATCTGCTCTTTGGCTTCACGGGCTTCCTTTAGCAATTTATCACGCTCAATACGTGCTTCCAATAGGATTTTCTCATTATCCGCCTGCAATTTCTTCATTTCTTCACGGGCGTTTTCGGCGGATCCAAGTTCATTTCTGATGGATTCTTCCCTTTCTTTCAAAGCATTGAGAATAGGTTTCCACGCGAATTTACCAAGGATAAATACCACGATGGAAAACGACAACAACATCCAGAATAATAGTCCTATGCCAGGTGTTACCAGTTCCATGTAAATTTATTTTTATTTCGATTCAGAGCTAATGGGCTTTTAACTTAAAAATCTCACAATCTGCCCCTGAACCCGGGTTTGTATCTTATTTCTGAAATTTTGACGCGTTTTGCAAAAAATTCCAAAAAACAAATCACAAAAAACAAATAATAAACAATATCAAAATTTCAAATACGAAACAAACTAATTTGAATTTGTCATTTTGTTGATTGAAATTTATTTGCTATTTGTACTTTGAGATTTGAGATTTCTTGTTTGGTTCTGGCTCATCCAGGTTTGGATTGTGAGATTGAAACATGTTCAGATGAACAGAATAAGCAGACAAACAACGATGGCAAAAAAGGCCACTCCTTCAACCAAGGCAGCAGCAATAATCATATTGGAGCGCACGTCACCAACCGCTTCGGGTTGACGGGCAATCGCATCCATTGCGCTACCGCCGATACGTCCGATACCAATACCGGCGCCAATGACGGCAATACCGGCACCAATACCGGCGCCCATTTTAGCAATAGCCGCGCCTGCAAGCGCCTGTAATAATACTAATAATGTCATTTTCGTGAATTTTAATGAATATTATATAATTTAATGATGTTCTTCTGTAGCCATACCAAAGTAAAGGGCAGATAATAATGTGAAAACATAAGCCTGAATAAAAGCTACCAATAATTCGAGGAAGCACATGAATACTGTAAAAGTAACTGATAATAAGGAAATTCCATATCCTGCAAAGATGTTCATTTTTGCAAAGATGAATATCAGGCTGAAAAATCCAAGAGCAATGATATGCCCTGCCGAAATATTGGCAAAGAGTCGGACCATCAGTACAAATGGTTTGGTAAACAGACCGATGATCTCAACCACAGGCATCAGCGGAACAGGGATTTTCAGCCACCAGGGAACACCGGGGGCATTAACCACATGTGTCCAGTAACTGCGGTTGCCACTGAAAGTAGTGATCAGAAATGTAATAATGGCCAGTACCAATGTCACGGCAATATTACCGGTAACATTAGCGCCTCCGGGAAATATCGGGATTAATCCCATCAGGTTATTTAACAGAATGAAAAAGAAAATACTGAGAAGGAAAGGCAAATAGTGCATGTATCTCTTTTTCCCAATCGATGGGAGGGCAATATCATCGCGGACAAAAATAATGACAGGTTCAACCAGTGATTGTAAACCTTTTGGAGGAACAAGTTTATTGCGGGTATAGCTGGCGGCCACCGATAAAAATATCCAGACAAGCAATATCAGGCTGATAAAAATGGCCATCACATCTTTGGTAATGGACAAATCCAATGGTAAATCGGAACTGCCGTCAGCAAGATGCTCCATGATCTTACCCTGGTTCTTTCCTTCTTTTATGATCTCAAAATGATGATATACCTGCAGGCCATGATTAAAATTACCGGAAGAAAAAAGGTGCAAACCGGTGACTTTGCTGTAAAGGATTACCGGCAATGGTATGCTGATATTGGTATTGCCAACTGTGGCGATATGCCATTCATGTGAATCGCCGATATGTTCCATAATGAATTTCCCGGGAGCAAAAGTCTCTTCGTTGCGCCCTGATTGCAGATTTGATTCCTCAGCAGTATATGCCAAACCAGCCGATAAAACAAAAATCAAAACAAGAATATATCTTATATGCCTAATTATCATTTAATTAATAAATCCCGAACTGGTGTGCAAGATGAACATAAATCTCAATTTTTTAAAATGTCTGAAACTAAATTTTTCAGTCTTGAAAAAAACCCTTTGGGGAAATTTACGAATTACGAATTACGATTTACGAATCAGAAAGCAACAAATAAACGAACAACATATTGGTTAGTTTTGTGATTTAAGCACCTAAAGTGGATAACATTTAATCAGATCAATAGTTTAATCAAAGCCATCATTTGGCAGGAATTCTATTTGACAAGTGACATAAACTCATCCAAAGAGTAGGTATAATCAGGTGAATGACCAACCAGATCAAAATTATTCACAACCCTGTGCAATTCAATTTTATTGATGGTATTGGTAACAACATCATATACTTTTATTGTATCATTTACATAAATAGTGACCTTATCGGAGGTGTTTGTCCAGGTAAAATTTCCGTTATTGTTAAATGCGCCGGTACCAAGATCAAAAACCATGCTGTAATAACCTTTGCCATCACTTCCGAAATCAATAGTTCCGGCATTTGCAGCAGAGCCACTCTCAGTCAGAAGAGGGGTATTATTCTGGTAAATGGTTTTCGTGTATATTCCGAAGGTCCAAAGCGCCTGTATCCGTTTTTGAAGCAACTGATCCTTGCTGCAACCGGAAGCAATCAGCACACATATTAAACAAAATATCTTTATAATTTTCATATAACCAGCCATTTATAATAGATCGTCAAGTCAGGAAAATAAGTTCAAATGTAAAGCAAAAATAATATGTGTGCAAATCAATGTTTAGACTATAGACTGTAAGGCGCTTATTTCTGAATCTTGACGCGTTTTGACAAAAAATTCAAAAAAACAAATCACAAAAAACAAATAATAAACAATATCAAAATTTCAAATACGAAACAAACTACTTTGATTTTTCGATATTTGAATTTGTCATTTTGTTGATTGAAATTTATTTGGTATTTGTTTTTTGAGATTTGTGATTTCTTGTTTGGTTCTGGTTCGTCCAGATTAGGAAAATGAAAATTATTTATTGTACTTACTGAATATGCCCAGGCTGATTTATCCATCCGAAGAATTAATTTTGCTGCTAAAACGGTTAAATAAATGAATATTGATGATTTGCTGAAAAAGACAACTGAGCTGGAATTTCTTACTGAAGAGGAAAGTTTATTCCTTTATGAAGAAGCATCAACGGCCGAGCTTGTTTTTACAGCAGATGAGCTAAGGAAAAAACATGTGCCACATGGAAAGGTGACCTGGATTATCGACAGGAATGTAAACATTACCAATCTTTGTATTTCACAATGTAAATTTTGTAATTTTTGCCGGAAATCAGGCGATGAAGATGTATATGTCACCACCATTGAGGAGTACAGGAGAAAGATCAATGAGTTGTTCATGCTGGGTGGTGATCAGCTTCTTTTACAGGGAGGACTTCACCCGCAACTTGGTCTTTATTTTTACAGGGATCTGTTCAGTAAACTGAAATCTGAATTTCCCGGTTTGAAGCTGCATGCACTTGGCCCGCCAGAGATTGTTCATATAGCAAAAATGGAAAGATGCAGCCCGGAAAAGATATTAACGGAACTGGTGGCCGCCGGGCTTGACAGCCTGCCGGGTGCAGGCGCTGAAATTCTCGACGACCGGGTGCGTAAGATAATTTCACCCGCAAAGTGCTCCACCGATGAATGGATTGATGTGATGCGCATTGCCCACAGGATGAACATTCTCACTTCGGCAACCATGATGCTTGGACATATTGAAACCAGGAGGGAAAGGATCAGGCACCTGTTGCGCATCCGTGACCTGCAGGCGGAAAGACCGGCCGGATCAACCGGATTTATAGCATTTATTCCGTGGCCATTCCAGGACAAAGGAACAGTTTTAAAAGAAAAACTTGGCGTGACAAATTCTGTCAGTACCGGCGAATATATCAGGACTATTGCCATAAGCAGAATGCTACTGCCGAACATCACCAACATACAGGCTTCATGGCTTACAGTGGGTAAAGATATTGCCCAGATATGCCTTCATGCCGGGGCTAACGATTTCGGTTCAATTATGATCGAAGAACATGTGGTATCATCAGCCGGCGCTTCATGGAAGTTTGATGCAGACGGTATTCAGAAAGCCATTTCAGAGGCCGGATTCGTCCCTGTGAGGCGGAATCAGAAATATGAGCATTTGTAACTACTCAGGCCTTTAGGCTGTAGGCTTTTAGGAGTGATGAGTTATGAATTATGAGTTATGAGTTGTTACCTGATGCCTATTGCCCAACCTGGACAAGCCAGAACCTGACAATAAATCACAAATCTCAAAATACAAATTACAAATAAATTTCAATCAAAAAAAATGACAAAATCAAAGTAGTATGTTTCGTTATTTGAAATTTTGATATTGTTAATTATTTGTTTTTTGTGATTTGTTTTTTGGAATTTTTTGCCAAAACTCGTCAAGATTCCAGAAATAAGGTACTAATACGTCTTCTAATAACTTACAGCCTAATAGCCTGAACAGTTACGAATAATTATATGTGTGAAGAAGTGACAAAGTGACGGGTGACAAAGTCACACGCACAACGTCATTTTATGAATGCATGGGTTAATATGATTCTGTCAGCATTTTCAATCCTGAGAATATAATTACCCTGTGATATATTGCCGGTACTGATGTTCAGCATATGCCTGCCACCCGCATTGGCGCTGCTTTTCTGATAAACGACCTGGCCTTCCTGGTTAATGATACTAATGTTAATATCAGTAATATAAGGAATATAATAATCAATTACCAGGTTATCCTTAACAGGATTCGGATAGATCGTCATCCATGGCTGTTCAATTTCAGATGTACCTACCGTAACGATGATGTTATGACAAATATGGGCAACACATGTGGGATGAGCAAGATCGGTAATTGTCATGCAGATGCTGTATGTTCCCGACCCGCTGAAAGTATGCATGATCGAGCTGATATCTTCGGCTGTGCTGCCATCTCCGAAATCCCATACGATATGGAAATTTGCAGGATCAAATGTGGTGGTACAGGTAACATCAAGTAAATCAACGTTTGCATAAAATGATGCGGTAAGATTGCAGGTATTCACCGACATTACCTGCTGATCGGTACAACCGGGGTTTGAATTTTCGGTAACAGTAAGAGTTACATAATATACACCCGGTTCAAGGTAAGTATGGTTAGGTGAATTAGTTCCTGAAGTGGAAGTACTGTCGCCAAATTCCCATATTAAGCTGTATTGGCTGGTACTAAAGTAAGTGATGGTATGAAAATAATATATTGAGTTCATCATTGTGTAATTGAAACTGGCATTAGCAGGGCATATTTCCGCCTGTATGGAATTTTCGGCTGAAGTAACACAATTTGGTATACTGGCATGGGTTATTGTAAGTACCACGATGTAAGTTCCCGCAGTAGAATAGGTATGATTTGCAGTAGTACCTCCCACCTGGATATACCCGTCACCAAAGTCCCAGTTTATATTATACTCAGATGAATTATAAATTGTGTCTGTCAGAAATACAAATCCGAGATTATTGTTATCTGTCCAGGTAAAATTTATACTGGTCAGGGGGCAGGGTCCCCACACCGTTACCAACTGGGAAGTCGAATCTGTGCAATAAGAAAGAGCATTGTCATGTATCACGCAGCAAATAATATGTACACCTGTATCGGCATATAAATGGGTAATGGTATCTTGTCCCTGCACAATGGTGCCGTCTCCAAAATACCAGGTGATGGTATAAAGGCTTGGGTCAAAATACGTGTTTGTGCCGACATTTACAGAATAGTCATTGGAATTAGCGTAAAACGCAGCATTAGCCAGGCATCCGTCAACAAATATATCTGTTGCGAAAGTATCGGTACAACTGGGGTTGCTGGTACTGGTCACTATCAGGCTGACATGAAAAGTATCTATCGTTGTATATACATGTGTCTGGCTGTATAAATATGATCCGGTATTTGTATTACCGTCACCGAAATTCCAGTAATAGGTAGTACCGTAACTATACGGAGCGTTGAAATTAACGGTATATCCATTGTTTGTATAGGTAAAATTGGCACTGGCATTGCAATAGGCTATAACAATACTCTGGGTATAAACATTATGGCAGGTAGTATCGCTGATCTGTTCTACCGAAAAAGTGACAGTATATGTCCCGGAAGAGGCATATACATGCTGAGGATCGTTCTGGTCATTGATGATTGTTCCGTCGCCAAAATTCCAGGACAGCTCATAAAGTGTTGTATCATAATCATGTGTAGAATTAAAATTTATGGTATATCCTGATGCCTGGATGTAAGTAAAATTAGCATTTGCCATGCAGTTGTTTATGTATACCGTGGCAGTAGCCGTATCCCCGCAGGTAGGATCTGCCAGCTGAATAATCATAACAGTTGCAGTATAATTTCCTAAAGCCGCATATGTATGAACAGGATTCAGGGTGCCTGTCAGAACTGGTGTGCCGTCGCCAAAATTCCAGACGATTGAATAAAGCGAAGGTAAATAAGTGTTATTACATGTAAAAGTGGCATCCATGCCATAGGTGGCGACGCTGAAAGTAGCGTTGGTCTGGCAGGGACAAATAACCGTAAAAGTAAAAACGACAGCTCCTGAAGGAGATGCCGGTAAATTTGGTCCTCCTGATGCAATGGTATCCCCGATGGCATTGATCAGATTATAATGATAATCATTATTTGAGGAATTCCCGACGACCCTGATCTGAACAGTTGATCCTTCGGTCAGGGATATTGTATAAGTTGCTGTTGCTCCATAGCAACTGTACGATCCTCCAAGAGGAGACCCATTCTGAAATATCTGGATATATGAGTTTGACCATCCATACCCATATGTATCGCTCATATTAAGCGTAAAGTTGCATGTATCGGCAAAAGAAACACCGGCAAACAATGCCAGAAACACAATTGAGGTAAATAACTTTTTCATCATCGTAATTTTTAATATTTCTGAAAATATCCTTTATATAAAAAAACAAATATATGAAATTATTAAGAGAATATTAAGAATTTGTTTTGAATTTTTAAAAAATTCAAGTTTTTGATACATTTAATTTTTACCCATCCCTGACCTCTCCCTGCCAGCCTACTCTTTATACACATCTTTTCAGATTATATCTAAATTATTGATTATTACTTTCTTTTGCAACCACCAAAAGAAAGTAATCAAAGAAAAGTCACCGCTGCAGATGAATTTGCTGAATTCTACAGAAAATTTGTCTTCACGCAGCCCAAGCCGTACCGGAATTTGCATGTTCCTGTAAATATTAATTCTTCCGCCGGTACTCGTGGGCTGCTTGCCAGTCCCTGCACACACAAATTTTCTTTGAATTCTACGCAAATTAATCTGAGGCGGTTTCCCTGATGCTCTATGTGAATTGCAATTATTTGGGATAGCTGAAAAAGTCAAATCTTATTTTACAAGTCATTGTTATCAAATATGAATGCGAAGCATAAAATATAAAATTCCTTATCAACGAATTGCTGTTTGAGTGAAGTCGAGGATGGTGTCTGAGCTTGCCGAAGACCGAGACGGAACGAGTTCAATTCGTTAAGTCTTTTTTGCATACTTTTTGTGACGACAAGAAAATCATCTGGTAAAATTTATACATTATCTAAATAATTACCTGAAATAATGCCTGAGCTTGCCTGAATAAAGTAAAAAAAATGTTATCAGGTACTTAAGACAGCAACTTACCAACATGTTGTCACTAATCTTATTCCGGTGAATCGGATTTAATTTTCAAATTTGCACATTTTCACATTTTCAAATTAATCTTGATTATTATGCTTTGAAAACCAGCAGGAAATATTTATTTTTCAAATACTGAAATTGTGCTGTGTTCGGCATAAATATTCAGCCGTGAATCTGTGGTTGATTTACCGATAGCGCCGAATCTGTATAATTTCTTCAGGTCAGGGTCAATCACTTGTTCCTTCAGTTTTGAAAAATCTTTCGGGCAGTTGAATTTTACGTCAATATAGGTTATATCAGCATAAAATGAGGATTTCTTTTCAAAATAAAAATTAAGATTTGTGTATTGGGAACTGACATTGATCATGGAAAAAGTCTTTGGAATAAAATCAATATCGAGATTTCCGTAATTCATTTTGAAATTCAGTTCATGGTACAGATTGTTTATATTAAGATCGGTAAATGATATTTCGCCCCGGAAAAAATTAACTTCATTGATGGTATATTTATCTCTTTTAGAATTTATTTTCAGGTCGTTGCAACCTTCAATGGTGATTTTGGAAGACTTGCTGTCGATATTCAGATAGTCGGTTTGTTTCAGGCTCAGGCTTCCATAGGATACTTCTATCCTGCCGCTGTCAATGGAATTGATAAAACCATTGCCGAATTTCAGGGTAATGTCTGTTTTACCGCTGAGGTTATTTGCTTTTACATCCCCGTTTAACAGAATAAGTTTCAGATCGGAACTTATATCATTCATGAAAACATCCCCGTATTTGTTGTCTATCACAATATTCGTCTTTACCGGCACATAAACCGAATAATTGATATTCACATCGTTGTCGCCAATGGTGAGCGGTTCGGCCAGGCTGATGATCTCGCTCAGGATATTTACAAACGAACTGCTGAAGGTGGTTTTGACATTTACATAATTATTATCCACGGTAAAATCAAAATCAATGGAACTCATGATTTTATTAAGCCTGCCTTCATTGTCGGCCTTTGCAGAGAGGCCTATTTCAATACGGATTGAATCACTTTCCCGTGTAAATACCTGTATTTTTCCATATTTGTTTGAGATATCGAGTGTAGCGCCCGGTTCTGTTTTGAATACCCGTGTAATTTTTCTGGATTCAGAAAAGGGTTGAGCTACAATTGTTCCATAAGTGATTGATAATAATAAAAAAGAAAAAAACCAACGGCTATATTTCGTGCTTTTCATCTTTAGTTGCAGCATTATCAAAATCGTGGAATTTATTCAGAATATCTTCCAGTACCTGGAGTCTCAGCCTGTAATTCTGAATCAGCGCTTCAATCACTTCCTTGTTTGCAATATTGTCTTTCAGGTCTTTTTTCAACTGACTGTAAACATTATCCAGTTCTTTCAGATCGTAATTCAATTCCTTGTTAATTTCAGGATTATTGGATGTATACTTCTGTACTTCCTTGAGCCTGTCGTTGACCATGGTAGAATAATACTGTTCGGCTTTCTGAAATTCTTTGATACGGGCGTCGTTCAGACCTGCTGTTTTGGCTGCTTCTTTACCTGAATATTCAGCACGGTGCATATATTCAGAACTCAGAAAAGCGCTGAAAAAAACAACCACCAGTATGGCTGCTTTCCATATTAGTCCGTTCCAGTTGAGCGATAACAACTTAACCCTTCGCTGGTGCGAAATGATCTTATTCCACAAGCCCGGAGCAGGTTCATAAATATCAAACTTTTCGCGATTCTCTGTAATAAACTGTTCGATTTTGTCTTTCATTTTTTTATTTATTAGCTGCCAGTATTTCTTTCAGTTTATTTTTTGCCCTCAGGTACTGCGATTTTGATGTTGATTCCGTAATTCCCAGAATTTCGGAAATCTCGGAATGATCATAACCTTCGAACAAATATAGTGAAATTATTATTCTGTAACCATCGGGCAATTTTTCAATAGCTTCTCTAACTTTATTTACTTCAAGTTTTAAATCTGTTTCTTCCTCGTTAATATCTTCGAGATCAAGATCCTGAATATTTTCTGTCAGTACAATATCAGCTTTCTTTTTTTTCAGGCTGTTGATACATTTATTGATCACAATTTTCTTCAGCCAGGCACCAAACGATGATTCATACCTGAACGTCTGGAGTTTTGAAAAAGCTTCAATAAACGATTCCTGCAACAAATCTTCCGCCTCGCCTGCATTCTTCATCATCCTCATGCAAATATTGAACATGGCCTTTGCATATAGCTGATATAACTGAAACTGAGCCTTAGAGTTGCCTGTTTTGCTGAGCTCAATTATCTCTTTATGTATATCAGCAAATATTTCAGCCACGACTTATTTGCTCTGTTAAAATGACAAGATGAAAAAATAAAAGTTGCATATCAGCCATTATCCCTTGTTAAAAATCCCGGAGAGCATCCTTTTTCCTTGAAAGTTTTTCGGAATCGCTGAGAACGTCATTCCCAAGTACTGCATTTTCCCAACTTCCGTACATCGGGTTAGGTAAGATGATACAATGCATGTTAAAGTCCTTTTCCTGAAACTCTTTATCTGAATTTTTCATATTTTGAAAAACCTGCACTGTTGACTCTTCAGGGAAATCATTAATATTATCACCAACATACAATAATACATTATAATTTGCTGATATTGAAGCAAAACGTTTTTGTTTGGAAGCTTCGTCCTTACGTAATATCAGGTGGTCAGGATCGGCAAAGGCAAAACTTTCATTTTTAAGGTTTTTCAAAGTAGATTCGAACTCATCGGTTTTCCTGTTTGATACATAAAATACTTCCACGTTCCTTGAACCGGCGTATCGTGTAAATGCTGCTGCTCCCGGCAGACCATGGGCTATAGCCAGGTCGGTCCACTGCTTCCAGGTTTGCGGGTTGTACGTAATTCCGCTTTTGATTAGTTTTGCTTCAAACGGACTGTTATCAAGCACTGATTCATCAATGTCAGTGATCACTGCTTTCTTTTTTGCTGATGTAGCGCTTGTAATATTCATATCAAGCAACTGCCTTGCCTGATTAAATGATTGTGAATAAATGGCATGCATTTCAGGCGATGTCTGAAACCATAAGGTCGCATTCAGAAGATAATCAGATAAGCCTTCTTTGTCCCCGCTGATCATAAATGATGAACATATGATCATCAGGAGTATTACGGTATATTTTCGCATATTTGTAAATCCTGGCTGGTAAAAATATAATATTTTTTCTTTTCAAACGAAAAATAAGTCACAAGTGTTGTAACATTTAATATGGCTGATCCGTCATGCAGCCAGTTTGTATTTTGAATGACCACCGGAGAGTTCAATAAAAGTGTCGACAACTATGCCGACAATGTGTATCGTTTTATTCTTAAATCTATTAAGGATGAGGATAAAGCAAAGGACATTGTACAGGACTCATTTGAAAAGCTCTGGATGAATGTTGATTCGGTATCTTTTACAAAAGTACGTCCTTACCTGTTTACAACGGCTTATCATACCATGATTGACGTGATCAGAAGGGATAAGAAGAAAACAGATTTTGAATCGGTAAATTTATCGGCATATTCACATACCGAACAATATTCTGATCTGCAGGAAATACTGAATGAAGCGCTTGGGAAGCTTTCCGAAATACAGCGTTCGGTGATCCTTCTCCGGGATTATGAAGGATATTCTTACGAAGAAATCGGGGAAATCACCGGCCTGAATGAATCACAGGTGAAGGTGTACATCTACCGTGCCCGTTTGTTTCTGAAAAATTATATTGTCAGCCCTGAAACGGTTTTATAGTGTAATATTATGATCATCGACCGGAACAACTATGAATCTTTTTTTCTTGATTACCTTGATGGTAGTCTTCCGGCCGGGCTTTTGCCTCAACTGAAAATATTTCTTGATAACAACCCTGACCTGGCTTCCGAACTGGAAGAATTGCAAAATGACGGCATGATGAGCTTAACGCCTGAAACTACCGTTTTCATCGGCCGCGAATCATTAAAAAAAACTGACAGATCTGACAGCAGAATGATCAGGGATTATTTTGATGAAACATGCATTGCTTTTCTGGAAGGAGATTTGAATGCTGAAGAAAAAACAGAATTTGACCAGCTACTTAAAAATGATCCCTCAAAAATGATCATTTTCAGACAATTTGAAAAGCTTCGTTTTTCCCCTGATCTGAACATACATTACCCTGATGTATCTTCTCTGAAAAAATTTCCCGTCAGGCAAATTACTACAAGGAAGCTTATCCCGTATTTCGCGGTGGCTGCCTCATTGTTACTGCTGGTTACACTCTGGTTCATACTGAGGGAACAATCCGGTAATCAAAAGGAGATCACTTCATCGGTGAAACATACCCCTGATAGTTCCGTCAATTCTGAATCTCAGCCAATAATGAATAACGGCAAAACAACGCTTTTGTCAGAAATTTCAATCAAAAAGAAAAGTCACAGTGGTTCAAAACGTACAGAACATATTCCTGCTAATATCATTGCTATTAAATATGATGTTCTTTCTGCAAACAGAAGTACTGAAAATGACCCTGGCTCGGCTTTGATGCCGGCATACAGAGAAGTGAGTTCTATGAATTCAGATTTATTGTCTGTTGTTCCTGTTAATGAGATACTGACTACTTCAGCTGCCAATAAAAAAGAAACTGAATATCCAACTCCCGGTAAATTGATTTCCGGGTTGATCAAAAAGAAATTGCTCAGGAAAGAAGAAGATGAAAAATTGGATATCTGGACCATTGCAGGCGAAGGAGTCAGGCAGTTCGGCAAACTTACAGGTACCGGAATGGTACTCACAAAACATTGCTCAGATCCTGATTGCAAAGTGGTTACCTATGCTCTTAACACCAAAGGATTTGAAATTTCTACACAGAAAAGCAAATAAGCTGTAACTTTCTTCCCGTGCTTTCCGTCATAAGTTCATAAAGTTTATAAAGTTCATAAAGTTGAAAGTTAGTGAGAACAAAGAAATAATCAATTAATAAGACTGTAGGTTTTCAGACTGAAGACTTTTAGGCATCAAGTGGAAGGCTAATAGTCGAACAGTCTACAACCTCAATAACAAAAGAGCTAAATAATTACAAAGTCCAAAATATTTCGACATCTGGTAATTAGTTATATTTTAAAACTTTATGAACTTTATAAACTTTACAAACTTTAAACTTCTTAATGTTAAATCATAAAAACGAATAAAAAAATGAAACGTACAACATTATTGATCGCAGCAATTCTGATCACATTGGCTTTTACAGCAAACAGCCAGGTAAATGACGACGGGAAGAATAAACCGGATACCACCAGGATCAGGATTGGCAATAAAAAAATCATTATTATTGAAGATAAAAGTAAAACCGGAGATAAGGATGTGGTAATTGATGCAGATACCGTCAAAGAAATAATTATTGAAAAAGGCGATACCATCAACCCGGACCACAGGCACGGAAAAAGTTCAGGCAGGGAATTTGAAGGACACTGGCATGGTTTTGAGTTCGGACCTGATAATTATGTTAATAAAAGTGCAGAAATGGGTGGAGGTCAAGATAACTTAACTCTGAATCAGGGTAAATCCTGGGCATTCTATCTGAACCTGTTGCAATACAGTATTCCCCTGGTAAAAAATAATTTCGGAATTGTCACCGGTCTTGGCCTGGAATGGAATAACTACAGTTTTGATAACAATATTTCATTAGTGCCAAACACCAAAACAGTCATGACTACAAACGATACATTGAATTATTCTAAAAACAAATTTCGTACTACATATCTTACATTACCCATAATGCTTGAGTACCAGACATCCAGTGGCTCAGATAATAAAAAATTTTTTATAGGGGCTGGTTTGTTGTGTGGATTGAAACTGGGATCATCTACCAAACAGGAATGGGGAAGCGGAAATACAGAACATGAGCTGATCGTGAGTGACGATTATAACCTGAACACATTCAGGTACGGGCTTACTGCCAGGATTGGCTACGGTCACTGGGGACTGTTTGCAAATTATAATATCACCCCCCTTTTCAAAAGCAGTGCCTTACCGGACAATCTGTATCCTCTGACCATTGGGATCAAAGTGATCAATTTTTAGCTTTCTATTTACAGACTGTTTTAAAGTCAATGATACTGATTTAAGAACAAGGATTAACGATTTTAGATTTCAGATTATCAGTTACATCTAAAATCATAATTCGTTAATCGATATTCTTAAATCAAAATAACTGAATTTTTGTACTAACAGAATTTAAATTTATAATGACTTCATGCGCTGCCCCGTCAGGTGCAGCATCTTTTTTTAATTATCAGGTAATCAGATTTTAATTAACCAAATTTTAATAGCTAACTAAAAATAATTATTCGTATTTTTACATTTGTAAAATTGTCGAAAAATGAAAAAATATTTTATCGTTATAATTTTAATGATCAGTGTGTTAACTCTAAAATCCCAGATTACCATTGATCAGAATGATATGCCCAATGTGAACGATACATTCCGGATTGCCACAGCGGCGAATGCCGGTTCTGACCCATCGCTGACAGGAACAAACTATACCTGGGACTACTCCGCACTTACTCCGGCGAGCGAGACAGTTGATACATTTGTAAGTGTGATCAGTACTCCATGGACTTACCAGCTTGTATTCAATAATCCGTTTGGTCAGAACCAGGCTACCATCGCAAGGCCACAGTCAATACCTTCATTACCATCATTGGGAACGATGCAAATTAGTATAACCAATGAATATGATTATTTCAAAGAGTCGTCAACCGAGTTCAAAAAAGAAGGATTTGGAGCAACCATCAACAGTGTTCCGATGCCCATCACCTATAATGCTCCTGAATTGTATTACAAATTCCCGATGCAGTACCAGACCACTTATTCTTCCATCAGCGCTTACAGTCTCAGTATTCCAAACTTAATTTATTTCGGCGAGAGCATCAACAAATCGAGTATTGTTGATGGCTGGGGCACTTTGAAACTACCCGGTGGTGATTTCAGCGTACTCAGGGTAAAATCAACTATTATTACTAATGATTCTGTTTATATTGACAGCCTTTCATTTGGTATGTCTTTGCCACCCAGGACAACCACTCAATACGAATGGATGGCAAAGCTGAAGGGAATTCCTTTGCTTCAGGTCAACTCATCTAATTTGACCAATACTGCATATTACCGTGTGTTTCAGCAACCGCAAGGAATTGTGCAAGACAAGCCAGTGGATTTCAGCCTATCTGTTTATCCCAGTCCAGCCAGGAATAATTTCAGCATCGAATACACGCTGGCTTCATTATCTGATGTCAACCTGGAAATATTTGATGCCTCAGGCAGACGGGTTTATTCAAACCAGGAAATTAATATACCAGCCGGTAAACATTTTCTTCCCCTTGATAAAAAAACAGCGCTTCCCGGAAACGGGCTTTACTTAGTGAAACTAAGCGCCGGTGATCATATTTTGGTAAAAAGAATGCTGGTAGTTGAATAAAATTCAGATTAAATTAACTTCTTAAACAACAGATTTGAATCTTACCGGGAACAAAAAACTTTTTTTTGCTTCTGATGCACATTTCGGATTTCCGGGTTTTGAAGACAGCCTGGTCAGGGAAAAGCATTTTGTTGCATGGCTCAAATCTATTGAAGATCAGGCTGCAGAATTGTACCTGCTGGGGGATGTATTTGATTTCTGGTTTGAATATAAACGTGCCGTTCCCCGCGGATTTACGAGGCTATTGGGGACATTAGCCGGATTTTCAGACAAAGGTATTCCTGTTCATTTTTTTACAGGAAATCATGATATCTGGGTATTTGATTATCTGCCGCAGGAAACGGGTGTTATAATGCACCGCGAACCTTACCGGATGGAATGCAATGGCAAAAAATTCTACCTGGCACACGGCGACAGCCTCGGGCCGGATGATAAGGTGTTTAAACGGCTGAGAAGGTTCTTCAATAATAAAACTGCACAATATTGGTTTGAAAAGATCCATCCGGATATCGGGATCGGTCTTGCCCATCATTGGTCATATAACAGCCGGAATTCCCAGGGAAATGTGCCTGAATTCAGGGGTGAGAATGAATGGCTGATCATCCATTCAAGAGAAGAACTTCAGAAAGAACATTTTGATTTCATGGTTTACGGCCACCGTCACGTTGCCATCGAGTATATGCTTACAGATAATACTAAGTTTGTCATCCTGGGCGACTGGATAAACCGGTTCAGCTATGGAGAATTTGACGGGATTGATCTTGTACTGAAAAATTGGCCGCTGGCAGGGAAATGATCTGAAATAGTAATAAAAGTCAGGTAGCTATTTATCAAGTGTTTTGCAGTCCAACAATACAAATTAGAATTCACTCCAAAAAGGTACAAATCATAAAAGTTTCAAGGCAAAAGCCCTACAAATCAGCGACATTTCTAACCCCGGTCTTAAGGCCTACTCTTTATTCATAAGTCAGTATTATTCTGTTTATCAATTCTATATATCTCTCGTAATTTAATAATTATTCGCCCCCCGTTGCACAAGAGTCTCATGAGATTGCTCCGTAAAGTTCTTTTCTTCTTTTGCTTGTCCAAAAGAAGAAAAAAG
>JAPLDU010000058.1 GCA_026391255.1 Bacteroidia bacterium
CTATGGTCGTTACAAATGTTTCCTGTAACGGAGGTAATAATGGAGCTGTAAATCTGTCGGTTCTTGGAGGTACTTCACCATACACATATTTATGGTCTGATAATGCCACAACTGAGGATATCAGCGGTCTGGTTGCCGGAATATATATTGTTACCATTACTGATGTGAATGGATGTCATGTGATCGATACAGCTCATATTTCACAGCCTGCAGGACTTTCGTTAAGTATAACAGGTAGTAATATAAGTTGCTTTGGAGCTAACACAGGCAGTGTTGATCTATCTGTGACCGGTGGTACATTCCCCTATACTTATCTTTGGTCAAATGGGATTTTGAACCAGGATCTTTCCGGTGTTACTGCAGGTTTATATTCAGTGACAGTCACTGATGCCAACGGATGTACAGCTACAAGCAGCATAACTCTCACCCAACCAACCCTGCTTACAGCATCAACTTCTGTGACAACTTTCTTTGGCGGTTATGGTGTTAGCTGCAACGGATCAGCAAATGCAAATATCACAGTTACTGTTTCCGGAGGTACAGCAGGATATACTTACTATTGGAGCAATAATGCCACAACACAGAATCTGACAGGTGTCGGTGCCGGTACTTATTTCGTTACCGTGACTGATACCAACGGATGTAAGGCTAATTCCTCAGCCGTTGTGACACAACCTGCTTTACTGACTGCGACAGCAGCCATAACCAGCAATTATAATGGCTATGGAATAAGCTGTAATGGTGGCAACAACGGAAGTATTTCACTGACAGTTGCCGGAGGTCTTACCAGTTATACCTATCACTGGAGCAATAATGCCACTACACAGAACCTTTCTGGTGTAGCAGCTGGTACTTATTCTGTGACTGTGACGGATCAGAATAATTGTACAGCCACAGCTTCTGCAGTTCTTACCCAGCCGGCTGCTTTGACAGCAACAGCAACGGTTTCGAGCAATTATAACGGATATGGTATCAGTTGCAACGGGGCAAGCAATGGCAGTATTTCTCTTACAACAACTGGAGGGGTTACCGTTTATATCTATCATTGGAGCAATAATGCTACAACACAGAACCTATCAGGCGTTGCTGCAGGAACATATACAGTTACCATTACTGATCAGAACGGATGTACAGTAACCTCGTCAGCAACTCTGACACAACCTGTTGTATTAGCAACCACAGCAGCCGTTTCAAGTAATTACAACGGCTATGGCATCAGTTGCAACGGGGGATCTAATGGTAACATCAGTCTGACTATCACAGGTGGACTGACCAGTTATTCATATCATTGGAGCAACAATGCTTCAACTCAGAATCTCACCGGTGTTATAGCTGGAACATATACTGTGACCGTAACCGATATTAATGGTTGTACGGCTACTTCATCTGCAACATTGACACAGCCTACGGCTTTGTCAGCATCTGCTGCTGTTTCAACTAATTTCAACGGATATTCGGTAAGCTGCAATGGTTCTACAAATGGTGGTATTACGCTTACTGTTGCTGGTGGTCTCACAGCTTATACCTATCACTGGAGCAATAATGCCACAACACAGAATCTTACAGCTATTGGAGCAGGCACTTATTCGGTCACAATTACTGATCTTAACGGATGTACTGCAACAGCAACGGCCACGTTAACTCAGCCCAGTGTTTTGACCGCTACTGCAACCATTACTAGTAATTTTGGAGGATATTCTGTGAGTTGCAACGGTTCAACAAATGGAAGTATATCACTGGTACCATCCGGTGGAGTTACCGCTTATATCTATCACTGGAGCAATAATGCCACTACACAGAACCTCTCAAACATTGGTGCAGGAACATATACAGTTACTGTTACCGATCTGAACAGTTGTACATTTACAACATCAGTAACCCTCACACAGCCATTGGCTATTATAGCTACCGCAACAGTTACATCCAATTATAACGGTTATGGTGTAAGTTGCAACGGAGGAAGCAACGGCAGTATCAATCTTGCTGTTTCCAATGGAATTTCTCCCTATTTCTACCATTGGAGCAATAATTCCAATGTCCAGAACCTGGTGAATGTTATAGCAGGTATTTACACCGTTACAGTGAATGATATTTACGGATGTACTGCAACCGCAACTGCCACGCTGACCCAGCCGGCCGCTCTTGCAGCCACTGCTACTGTGACAAGTAATTTCAATGGATATGGAGTTGGTTGTAATGGTGCTACCAATGGTACAATTTCTCTGGTTGTTTCTGGAGGTCTTACGGCTTACACCTATCACTGGAGCAACAATGCAACTACACAGAACCTTTCAGGAGTGGGAGCAGGAACATACACTGTCACCATTACTGATCTGAACGGATGTACAGTAACTGCAAGCGCTACACTGACTCAACCTCCTGCTATCACTGCTACAGCTACAATTACAAGCAACTTTAACGGATACTCTGTAAGTTGTAACGGTTCAACCAACGGTTCAATATCATTAAGCGTTTCGGGTGGTGCAACTCCGTATATCTATCACTGGAGCAACAATGCCACTACCCAGAACCTTTCAAATATTGGTGCCGGCACCTTTGCCGTAACAGTTACCGATCTGAACAATTGTACTCAAACTACATCAGTAACACTTACCCAACCTTCTGCAATCTCTGCAACGGCTACCGTGAATTCAAACTATAATGGTTATGGAGTAAGTTGTTTTGGAGAGACCAACGGCAGCATTCATCTTACGGCATCGGGAGGCATAACACCCTATTTTTACAACTGGAGTAATAACGATAATACCCAGAACCTGAATAATGCAGGAGCAGGTGTATATACTGTTACTGTAACTGATCAGAACGGGTGTACCAAAACTGCAACTGCTACCCTTACCCAACCAGTGGAAATGATTGCTGTTGCTAATGTTTCGACAAATTATAACGGGTATGGAGTAAGCTGTTATGGTGCTTCCAACGGAGCCATCAATCTTACAATAACAGGAGGCATTACCCCCTTGATTTACAACTGGAGCAATGGTGCTACCACGCACAATATTTCCAATATTGCAGCTGGTATCTATAGTGTAACCGTAACAGATCTCAATGGTTGTCAGTCTGTGGCAAGCATTATTATCACCGGACCACTGGCACTGCAGGCAAGTGCAGTTGTCACCACAGATTACAACGGCTATTCGGTCAGCTGTTATGATGCTACCAATGGAAACGTTGATCTGATGGTTGATTTTGGTGTTACACCTTATTCCTATCACTGGAGTAATGGCGCTACAACTCAGAACCTAGTTAATATTGGTGCAGGAAGTTACACCGTGACCATTACGGATGCCAACGGTTGTACCCAGGAGACCGGTGTTACTCTTACACAACCAAGTATGATTACCAGCAATATCAGCTTACCGCTGACTTATAATGGCAATGGCGTGAGCTGTCATGGCGCTACGGATGCAAACATCAGCCTGGTAGTAACAGGTGGACTTGGTAGCTATACCTTCCACTGGTCAAATGATGCCACTACTCAGTCCCTGACAAATGTAGGTGCAGGTACTTATACGGTCTCTATTACTGATTTGAATGGTTGTATTGTAACAAACAGCATCACTGTTTCAGAACCTCCGTTACTTACGCTGTTACTGACTCCGGTGAATGTTACCTGCTATGGGTTAAATGATGGAAGTATTACAACCACTGTGACAGGAGGTACAACACCTTACAGTTATGACTGGTCAAATACAGCAATTATTGAGAACCTGGTTAACCTTGGCCCGGGCACATATTCCCTTACCCTTACTGATGTAAACAATTGTACTGTTACCGGCCAGGATGTGATTACTGAACCTACGGCTATCATGGTTACTGATACTGCGATTACTCATCAGGGTTGTGCAAATGAAAACTCCGGTGCAATTGACATCACAGTGGCGGGTGGATCTACACCATATACATTCCATTGGTCAAACGGTGACACAACCGAAGATCTGGCGAATGTTGCGGCAGGAAATTATACTGTAACCATCACAGATGCCCACGGATGCAGTCATGTTGAAACCTACACTATTCTTCCCGGTATTGCCGGTCCTGTAGCTTACTTCCAGTTTGTGGAAGCCAGCGGAATAGTTACATTTATCAACTTCTCAACGCCCACCCAGGCAGTTGATACAACAGTGACCTATCTGTGGAACTTTGGTGATACTATTGGCATTGATACCTCAACTGCCTTCCAGCCATGGCATCAATACACAGTTTCCGCTATGTATATTGTGACTCTTACGGTTACCAATGCCTGCGGAACATCAACTTATACTGATACTATTTATGTAAGGCTGACAGATATTCCCGAAATTCCGGGGAACGAAATTTCAATCAATCTGTTCCCGAATCCTAATAACGGAATATTCACCATGTCCTACGAAAGCACACTTCCAACCGGAGAAATAAACATCAGAATTTTTGATGTCAGCGGACAGGTACTGTCAGTCGATCACTTCATAATTGAAGGTACAAAGTTTACACATGATTACAACATTTCACGCTACAGTGTCGGAATGTATTTTATCGAGATATCTAATAAAGACGGGGTACAGGTGAGAAGGATAATCATGGATCGTAAATAATGTGTTAATGTTTAGTATGTTAAGTAAATCTGATAATTTTAATGATATGGAAAATATATCAAAGAAAATAGCAAGCCTGTTTGCATTATTACTGCTCGTCTGTTCATTAAATGCCCAGGTGGTTAATTTCATTTATACCAATCCCTGCACAGGATCTGCTACACATTTTACCAGTTCATCCACTTATCCGGGGGGTATATTTTCGTACCACTGGAACTTCGGAGACGGAAACACTTCGGTAGGACCGGCAGATAACGTGATGCATACCTATGCTGACCCGGGGCCTTATCTTGTTACACTTCAGATTTTTGACATCAGTAACACATTGATTGATGCCATCAGTAAAAATGTACTGGTTTATTCCCCACCGGTTGCTTCGTTTACCGACAAACCGACCTGCCTGGGTTCAGAAACGGATTTTACCAACACTTCTCATGGTAACGGAACTGAAATCCTTACCTATGCATGGAATTTTGGTGACGGTGAAGGTGATGTGATTGAAACGCCCATACATACTTATTCTCATTCCGGGAATTTCCCTGTAACCCTGATCGTTGAATCGAGCACCGGTTGCAGGGATACTTCCTCAGTTATGAATTCTGAAGTATTTCCATTACCTGACGCCACTATTTCTTCTACGAAAAATGAAATATGCCAGGGAGATAGTTTGACTTTAAGCGTTGATGTTGTGGTAAATGATCATACACTTATTTTATGGTCAAACGGTAGTACTTCAACTTCTATCACTGTAAAACCTGATACATCCTCCTGGTATACTGTAGTGGTTTATGAAGTTCATTACGCAGAACAGCTAATTTGCCAGATAAGCCAGGATTTCTTTGCGACAGTGCATCCTACACCGGTGATCAGCATTGTGAATGATACAACAAAACTGCCGGGTCAGTATTACCTTACCGTTGTAAGTAATTTTAATATTAAACAGTATATCTGGTCGCCAATGACAAGCCTGACTAATCCATATAGTTCACAGACATATGCCAATCCAACCTATACAACTACTTATTATGTGAGTGTAACGGATGAATATGGCTGTCATAACATTGACTCAATTAAGCTCGGGAATGTTATGAAACTGAACGTGAACAACCTCATCACTCCCAATGGCGATGGCAAGAATGATATTTGGACCGTGGGTGATGAAAAAATGGCAGACCAGTTCGAGGTTTATATTTATAACCGGTGGGGTGATGAAGTTTTTTCAAAGAATGGAGTATACGTCCAATGGGACGGGAAATACAAAGGAAACTTACTTCCGGAAGGCACCTATTATTACCTGGTAAAACAGGCAGGCAAAACATATACGGGAGCTATTACACTTGTTAAATAATTAATGATTGAAAGTTATGAAGAACATTATCAGAATCGCAGGTTTTGTACTTTTAATGGTGATCATTAAAACCGCCTCTGCACAGCAAATCCCGTTGAACGACCTCTATAATAATTACCGCTATCTTTACAACCCGGCTTATACGGGCGAAAATGATTATATGGAAGCATTTCTGGACGCCCGCAGTCAATGGACCGGATTGCCCGGCGCGCCTGAGACTTCAGTCTTCGGATTACAAAAACCTTATGGCGATAAGGTCGGGTTGGGTGTCATTTTCACGAAAGATAAGGTTCAGTTCCTCGAAAGATTATCGGGCGATGTTTCATACTCTTATAAACTGTACTTCAATAAAGAGAAAAAACATCTCATTACTTTCGGAATATCCGCAGGATTTATTGAAAACAGAATCAACTTTACCGGAGTTCAGGCTGATCTGACCGACCCAGTGCTGATTGCTAATAAATATAACGGTTTCGCACTCGATGCCAACGCCGGCGTCAAGTATAACATTTCCGACTTTGAACTGAGTTTTGCCTTCCCCCAGTTGCTGGGTAATAGAATTGGTTACTCCCGTAACGGGTATGGTGATTTCTATTATAACTTCACCAATCATTTTGAAGGATTAGCCTCGTATAAGTTTAAAATCGCCGGTTATGAATATGATCAGAATAATGTCAAAACATTATCAACTACGAGGTTTACAATCATTGAACCATCGGTTTTTTACCGTTCCACATTTGATGCTCCATGGCAACTTGATCTGAACCTGATGGCCAAGAATAACAAGGAACAGTGGCTCGCAATTACTTACAGGCCTAATAATGCAGCTTTTGTAGTCTCTGCCGGGTTATTGGTATTTGATAAGATCAGTCTGGGTTACGCATATGAAATCACCAATAGCAAACTATCCAATACCACCAATGGAACTCATGAAGTCATGATTACTTACCGCTTCATTAAAAATAAGAAAAAAGATGAAACTAAAGTAGCAGAGGCTAAAAAAGAGGAAGCCAACAAGGAAATCATGGACCTGATGAACAGGAACCAGGCTAAACTCATGTCTAAAGAGGATAGCCTGAAGAATGAGATTAAAACCATTACCGGCACTTGTTGCGCGAGCCGCAAAGAACTCGATGATATGCTTGACCGGCAGAAAAAACTGAAAAACCAGGTCGACAGCCTGCAAAATGTGATTAATGGGTTGAAGTCAGGAAAGACGGAATACACACCGATACAATCAGAACCAACGGGAAATGCCGGTCAGAATCAGGATGTGGATAAGCTGCGTAAGGAATTGGAAGACATGAAACAATACGTAAAGGAAATCAAAGACAAAAACGTGGTGACCATGAAACCTGTGAAAACTGAAAATGGTAAAACCGAATATGAGGAAAAGGACATTGAACGCGGTTGCTATGTGATTGTTCATTCCATGAAGACTCTAAAGCAGGCTGAACGTGCCATTCAAATTACCAAAAGAGATAAAGGTCTTGATGCCAACATCATTCATAATAAAGACCGTCATTGGTACTATATTTACACAGATAAATTTGACAGCCTCGAACCAGCCCTCATTCGTATGAAAGAAATCAGGAAATCATACTATCCTGAAAGCTGGGTTCATATCTACAAGATGAGCATGGGGAAATAATATTGTAATATAATTGTTGAAAAACCCGGAGAACATAAGAGTATCCGGGTTTTTTGTTTGATAAATATATTATTATGTTGCCGACCATATATGAAATTTGATAAAATTTCATATATTTGTCTTATGATAAAACGTATTTACATAGATACTTCTGTTTTTGGCGGATACTTTGATAAGGAGTTTGAAAAAGAAACCAAACCCTTTTTTAATAATATACTTGAAAAAAGGATAATTGTAATTGTATCAGATATATTAGAATTAGAGATTTATAGAGCACCAAATTATATTCAGGATTATTTTGAATCGTTGCCTTCAAAATTAATTGAAAGAATTGTTTTGACAGACGAAGTTCGTGAACTTGCTGACAAATACATATTTGAGAATGTTGTAGGAAGGACAAGTCGAGCTGACTGCCAGCATATAGCCTTGGCAACTATAAATAAAGCAGACGTTCTGGTAAGTTGGAATTTTAAACATATTGTAAACCTTGAACGAATAAGGGGTTACAATTCAATTAATTTCAGAGAAGGTTATCAAATGTTAGAAATACGAACACCAAAAGAAATTTTCAATTATGAAAACGACGACAAGTAAAACAGATTTAGTGAAAAAAATGCGTAATATACGCGATAAGTTTAGTCTTGAGATAATGGATATGACTTATGAACAAGAAATAGAATATATAAAAAGTCAATTGGTTGAATTGAAATTAAAGAAACACGGTATACCCTATAAAAGATAAAATATTAATTTGGTATAAAATCGACTGTATGTTTTAAATCACAAAAATGAAGAAGATACATTTTATTATTTCTCCAATTCTTATTTCCATAAACTGTTTCTCACAACCATCATTTACCTGTGGGACTTCAACCATTACCGATTATGATGAAAACACTTACAACACAGTTCAAATCGGCAGCCAGTGCTGGATGAAGGAGAACCTGAAAACAACACATTATCCCGATGGTACTGCTTTGATTGATGGTATTTGTGCTGGAAATACAACAGGTGATACTACAACCAAATACTGGTTTGTTTACGGGAATAATATGGCAAATAAAGCCACCTATGGGCTTCTTTACACCTGGGCAGCGACAATGAATGGCGGTCAGGGTAGTTCTGCCAATCCCAGCGTGGTGCAAGGTATTTGTCCTGTTGGCTGGCATGTGCCAAGTGACTGTGAATGGAAACAGATGGAAATGTTTGTCGGTTTGAGTCAAACACAAGCTGATGCTATCGGATGGAGGGGAACAACCGAAGGCGGAAAAATAAAAGAAGCAGGTACTTCTCATTGGTTAAATCCAAATACAGGAGCGACCAATGTAAGTGGATTCACAGCATTACCAAGTGGTTACCGAAATTTCGCCGGGTATTTCACAGATATAGGAGGCAATGGTTTATGGTTTACTGCTACAGAGGTCAGTTCTATTTATACTTTGGGACGAATGCTAAACAAAGATGTCGCCACTTTATTCCGCGGCGATTTTTTCTACAAATACGATGGTATTTCTGTTCGTTGTCTCAAAGATTATTCTTCTTCAACACAATTACCTCCTGACCCTCCTTCGGTAACACCGTCTTCCTTTTGCGGGCCGGGTACAATTACATTATTGGCATATGGTGCTTACAGTTGCGATGAATATCATTGGTATGATTCACCGACAAGTACAAGCATTCTGGCAACAACGGCTTCGTTTACCACTCCCTTGCTTACCCAAACAGATACCTTTTGGGTCGCTATATATTCGGCAGGCATTGAAAGCGACAGAGTTCCGGCAATTGCTACAATAATAGCGATTAGCGCTGCCAATGCCGGACCCGATGTGATCATTTGCTCAGGCAATTCTGCGACTTTAAGTGCCACCGGTACGGGTACATTCCTTTGGAGTAACGGAGCAACTACCAATCAAATCACTGTTTCACCGCTTGCCACTACAAACTATTATGTTACTGTTGGCACCAGTCAGTGCAGTGCCTCAGATACCGTAACTGTTATTGTTTCTGATATCTGGGATGTTGGAACGTCCAATATGGCAAGCACAATTGACAGTGGCTTGGTAGCTTACTATCCCTTCAATGGTAATGCAGATGATCTGAGTGGCAATAATAACAATGGAACTGCTTACGGAGCAGTTTTGACTACTGATAGATTTGGGAACCCAAATTCAGCATATTATTTCGATGGGGTGGATGACAGGATATTTGTAAATAGCAGCGCTTCATTAAATGTGCCAAATAGCATATCAATTTCAGCGTGGTTTAAAACTAATGATCCTGTAATACATATTAATAATGATAATGATGGGATTATCGTGGGTAAACATCATACAGTTTGGAACAGACAATATGATATTAGTGCTTCTGAAGGGAATAGTATATATGGTCAAGCAGATGGATATTATTTTAAAATATTTAACCAGAGTGATAATTATAATATGACAGGTACTGGAATTGATTGTTTTTATGATAATATCTGGCATATGATTACTGGTACATACGATTCTGATTCGGGAATAATGAAAATATTCATTGATGGAGTTCTTATCAACTCTTTAGCAGTAGGGATGTTTAACCTGGAGCAAACTTCAGTTCCGTTCACTATTGGCTGTTACTTAGGTAGCTCGACTGGAAGTGTATTACGTGGTTTTTTTCATGGTTCGATTGACGATGTCCGTGTTTACACCCGGGCAATATCCGAATGCGAAATCACTTATCTTTATTATGGAACAGACACCTGCAACGGATTAGCAGTTGAATTATCTCAGGACACCATCTGCCCCAACACTTCCACCACAGTGAACATACAAAACTCCCAGCCGGTAATCTCTTACCAGTTGTACTCCGAAACAAATAGTATCGGCAATCCGGTAACCGGAACAGGCAATACTATTTCTTTGAATACCGGGAATATCAGCGTCAATACTTCTTTTACCATCCATGCAACCGATCCTGTTTCTGGGTGCCAACGCTGGTTAGATACAACCTTGAACGTAACAGTCCTGAACACTTTATCTGTAAACCTGCCAGACTCGGCGTTTATCTCTTATAACGATTCGTTGCAACTAAATGCCGGTCCTGGATATGCTACTTATCTTTGGAGCAACACGGCAACAACCCAGACAACCTTGGTTTATTTGCCTGGTGAGTATAATGTCACAGTGAGCAATGCCGGTGGTTGCCAGGTAAGTGATTCCATTTTGGTTATTTATCATGGACCAACCTGGGTTCCTGATACCGGTTCTAACAATACCACAGGTTGCAGCCACACTATCATCATACCGGTAAATCCGAACTTTGTGGTGGTCAATCATCCTCTGGCGACCGGCGATTACATCGGAGTATTTTATACTCAGAATGGTAACCTGGTTTGTGGCGGTGTAGTTGTCTGGCAAAACGACAGTACCTCAATAACCGTTTATTCTGATGATCCGACCACATTAATAAAAGATGGATTCAGCATTGGTGAACCTTTTTACTGGAAGGTATGGGAATCAACATCCACTACAACATATCCCGCAGTTGCTACTTACGTACAGCCTCCCGCTTACCAGAATACCGGAACTTTTGTTCCTTCTGGCCTGAGCTGTATGCAATCATTGTATGCAAATAACGAGAATACACAGACCATTAACATGAACCAGGGCTGGAATATCATTTCATCCTTCATTTACCCATATTTAAGCAATATGACGGATGTAATGCAAACCATTGTAACAGCCAATCAGTTGATAATTGCAAAAAATCAAGCAGGTCTGGTCTACTGGCCTCAGTTTACACTAAATACTATTGGAAATTTCAATACTTTACAGGGATACCAGATAAAAGTAACCATACAATGTGTAATTTATGTCACAGGAATTCCTGCAATACCTCAGAACACCCCGGTTAACCTGGGTATAGGCTGGTTTATTCTGGCATATCTCAGAAATACACCTGCAAATATTACAAGTATGCTTACATCTATATCATCGTCAATTATTATTGTAAAAAACAGTATCGGTCATGTCTACTGGCCGACCTTTGGATTGAACACTATCGGTGATATGAACCCCGGTGAAGGATACCAGATTAAAACCAATAGTAGCTGTATCCTGGTTTATCCGGCCAATTGAAATGATTACAAATGAATAAATACTACAAATACAATATATTATTTGTGTTTAGATATCCTGCATCTTGATGATTTCAATAAATATATGATATTTCTTGCGCAAAGTTCGTTGAACAATAGCGTTTCTGAGTTCAAAAAGCCTTATTTTTCAAAGAGACCTTAGTAGAAAATATGCCATCCCATGTCTTTTAACCTTATTCCAAACATTATGAATAAGCTAATAAGGTCAGATTGGTATAAGCCGGATATGTTTCTGCTAAGGTTATTTAGGGTCTGCTGATTTAGGCGCAATATGCAATTAATCAATATATTTTATGCAAATTTGCATTAGTTTAATGCATACAAATATGGCAAAAGCTCAAAAATTCCGTGCATCAAAGCAAAAATATATTGGTCAAAACCAA
>JAPLDU010000134.1:0-1778 GCA_026391255.1 Bacteroidia bacterium
ACCCAACAGCTTTAATCGATTTTCAAAAAAAACATAACGAAAAGAAAATCAGCAAACTAAAGAAAATAATTGCTAAACTTGAAGTAGCTTGATTAAAGAGGTTACATAAGAGACGCATAATTACGCGTCTCTACGTAACATCTCCTCAAGGTAATGCTTCTCTATTCCAAAAATTTCCCTGATGGCTTTAATTTCGCTGAAAATCTTTTCTTTAGAGGGGTTTCCCGTGCCTGTTTTCCGTCCTACGATCATCACATTTTTAGGGGTATGTTCGGTTGAAATGAATTCAAATACTTTGGTTTTATACCCATAAGCCTCGAGAATCATGGCGCGTATGGTGTCGGTAATGAGTTCAGCCAGCCGCTCTTTTAAAATACCGTATTTTACAATATTATTCAGTTGATTGGTCACATTTAATTCTTTTCTGATTTGTTTATGACAGCATGGAGCGCAAACTATTAAAGAAGCATTGGATCTAATACCTCTGTAAATCGCATCGTCAGTGGCAGTATCGCAGGCATGCAAGGCAATCAAGATATCGATATTATTTAATACGACATTTTCTATAGCTCCGGAAATAAAATTTAATTGATCGAATTTTGATTTTTCCGCAATTAGATTGCAGGATTTAACTAAATCTTCTCTGAATTCCACGCCAGTCATTATCGCGGTTTTCCCCAGACTGTTTGAGAGAAAATCATAAAGTGCAAATGTCAGGTACCCCTGGCCTGATCCCATGTCAACAACATGATAATCAGTAGGCAATGTAAGTTCCCGTATTTCAGGTTCCATCAGTTCGATGTACCGGTTGATCTGCTTATACTTATCGCTCATTTCCCGCCTGACTTCCCAATTGGCATTGGTAATCCCCAGCTCTCTCAAATAAATATTGCCGATTGTATTGATCAGCCGGGATTTTATCCTGTCGTGATGGAATTCTGTAACTGGTTGTAAAGTGGGTTCATGAATGCTAATCTTAACTTTTCCGGAGGGCGTGGTAACCAGCATGACGTTTTCATGATTTGAAAAAAGGTTGGCATCATTAAAATCAGTTGCCAGGGCACTTTTCAGCAACTTCATGCCTTCGGCAAATTCAAAGTTTTTGGTAATATCTCTTGTGGCATGCCGATAGACAAAATTCAGCCTGTATCCCCGTTTAAGCTGTGCAATAGTGACAATGATACTGTGCAGGCCCGAGGATTTGTTTTTCTGATTGCTGACAACCAGTTTGATCAACTCCTTATTGTCGATAATTTCTGCCAGTTTATCGAAGAAGCTGGCTATGGGATTGTTTTCCATTTTTCAAAGATAGGGGTTATTACCATATTTTCCTGTGACTCGTGACACGTGACACGTGACTCGTGACGCGAAAAAGCCACAATCATAACAATCACAACAATAATCCTTGATAAATTAGAGGATTGATCAAATGATGAATAATGTCTGATAAAATTAACTACTATGAATCTCCGAAAAGTGCTGATTATTAGTATAATTCCGGTTCTTTTGATGCAATGTACATATAAAGGGAACCCGGAAAATCCGTCGACGAAGGTTTTGTACGACAGTTTATCCGCCAGATACCTGCTTCTGGAGCCCCAGGTGATTCAGCCGGCTGAGGGATACCTGAAGTATCCATATCTGATACCGGCCGGATTTTATAAGCAGATGTGGGATTGGGATGGGTTCTTTATTGGGAATTATCTGGCAGGTTCTGGTAAACCTGAATATTTGAAATGGTGGGCACTGAATTTCATTGAAGGTATTGACAGTGCCGG
>JAPLDU010000134.1:1784-2412 GCA_026391255.1 Bacteroidia bacterium
GCTGTGCCACACCGAAAGGTCCACGGCCGATCTTCGGGAAGTTTGCGATGAAACCATTTCTCGCGCAGGGTGTTTGGCTGGCTTCGGTTATTCTGAATGATTTTACCTGGATTGAACCGCATTATGCTGCGATGCTGAAAGTACTGGAATACCGCGACAAAACTCAGTTTGACCCGAAATACGGCCTGTATTTCTGGGATATAGCCATGCAAAGCGGGGCTGATAACAATCCGGCACTGAACTATTTTACCGATGATAAGCGGTCGTTTCTGGCCTGTGATGCCAGCACCTGGCAACTCAGGGAATTGATCGCGCAGGCAAATATCGCCGGGAAACTCGGAAAAACCGAAGATGAGGCAAAATTCAGGGCCAGGGCCGGGGCACTAAAAGCGGCTATTAATAAGATTCTGTGGTGCGAGAAGGATCAGATTTTTTATAATGTTGACCGGGAAACGGGGGATTTCTATAAGAGAGTGAGCTTTTCTTGTTTTATTCCGCTGGTAGAAAAGATAGCACCGGAACATAACGGATCCGAAATGATCCGCCGGTACCTCATAAATCCCGATCATATGAAAGCGGAATTCGGATTCCGGTCACTTTCGAAAATGGACCCTGATTACAACAACAA
>JAPLDU010000014.1 GCA_026391255.1 Bacteroidia bacterium
TCCAAATAATATATCGAACATTGAGGATAGCAAACAGATTGTCAGAGCTTCTGGTTCGGTAGGTGCAAATTATATTGAGGCAAATGAATCGTTGAGTAAAAAGGATTTCCTTATGAGAGTAAAGATTTGCAGAAAGGAGGCAAAAGAGAGCGCGTTTTAATTACGATTGATCTATGAAACGAACTCTTCTGAATTTGAGAAGGAAGGAATTGAATTGCATGACGAAGCCGTTCAATTGAAAAAAATAATTTCTTCAATCATTGAAAAATCTGAATAGTTTGTTTCGTAATTGAAATTTTGATATTGTTTATTATTTGAGATTTGTAATTTGTTTTTTGGAATTTTTTGCCAAAACGTGTCAAGATTTCAGAAATAAGATACTTATAGTTTGAGATGTTTTATTCAAAAAAATTCCAGTAAGTTTGGGCACTCATTTTGAAAAAAGAGTTGATATTTTATGAAAAAAGATTTCAAGGCAAAAAGCCATACCGGAAAGGCTGATATTCAAAAGGAAAAATCACTGAAAAAGATTGATTATATTATTTATGGAATCATCATAGCTTTTTCTTTTGTGCTTTATGGCAATACTTTACCGGATAAATATGCCCTTGACGATGCCATTGTGATTACCCAGAACGAATTTACCAAAAAAGGGGTAGATGGTATTAAAGATATTCTTACAACCGAAGGCTTCACGGGCTTTTTCGGGATGAAAAAGAACCTGGTGGCGGGTGGCAGGTATCAGTTTAGTGACTTTTGCCATTGAATATTCATTTTTCAAAGAAACACCCGCTATCAGCCATTTTATCAATATCATGCTTTATGCCTGCACAGGAATTCTCATTTACATCATTCTCAAAAGATTGTTAATGAGATATAAATATGACCGATGGTATTTCTCACTTCCGTTTGTTGCCACTATCCTTTACATTGCTCACCCCATTCATACCGAGGTAGTTGCCAATATCAAAGGCAGGGACGAGATCATGTCGCTACTGGGCTCTTTGCTTAGTCTGCTGGTTACTCTTAAATATCTTGAAACCGGGAAATCAAAATACCTGGTCTACAGTTTCATCTATTTTTTCCTGGGCATGATGTCCAAGGAAAATACGGTGACTTTTCTGGCAATCACGCCAATATCAGTGTATTTTTTCACTAACCACGACCTAAAGAAAAATTTATTTACCCTACTGCCAATGGGCCTTGCCCTGCTTCTGTATCTTGTAATCAGGCAAAGCATATTGGGCTCGCTCGCCCCCGATATACCCAAAGAGTTAATGAACAATCCCTTTCTATATGCCACAATTTCTGAAAAGTTTGCCACCATTTTTTATACCCTGTGGATTTATATCAGACTGCTGGTCTTCCCACATCCGCTCACCTTTGATTATTATCCATTTCACATACCCATCATAGGCTGGGGAGATATCCGCGCTTTCCTGCCATTCATTCTGTACCTTGCCATCACCGGCTTTGCTGTGTGGGGGTTCAGACGTAAAAACATGTACGCATATTGTATCTCGTTTTATATCATTACTTTATCGATAGCTTCCAACATTGTTCTGCCGGTTGGAACATTTATGAATGAAAGGTTTATTTATGTTTCCTCACTTGGATTTTCACTGATGATAGCTTACATCCTGGTTGTTGAGCTGGCAGGAAAGATGAAAGATGCGGGTAAGCATCGCATATTGATGGCTTCCGTGTTGCTGGTGATTCTCTGTTTATATGCAGGAAAAACGATTGCACGCAACCCTGACTGGATGAGCGATCTGACCCTGTTCAGCCATGATGTGAAGATTTCCGGCGACAGTGCGAAAAGTACCTGTTCGGCCGGAGGTAAAATGATTGAGGAAAGCCAGAGGCTAAAAGAAGAAGCAGATAAAAACCCTGCACTGAAAGAAGAGAATGATAAAAAAATCAGGGAATACAGGCAATTGTCTATGCAGTACCTTCATCAGTCACTTAAAATTTATCCTAATTATGTGAATTCGCTTTTACTGATGGGAAATGCCTTCTTCGAATTTGATAAGAATTACGATTCAACCATGTTTTATTATAAAAAAATACTTAAGATCGATCCGAATAACAACCTCGTTTATGGTAATATATCCAAAATCTTTGCAGGTTCTAAAGATGTTGATCTTAAGATCAGGACATATGAAGATATTCTGCAACTGAACCCCAATAGTTATGATGCAAATTATAATCTGGGGTCATTATACGGCAGATTCAAGAATAATATTCCGGCGGCTATTAACTTCCTTGAAAAAGCTATTAAAATCAAACCCAGCCTGGAAGCATATAAGGATCTGGGTGTTGCTTATGGTTTTGCCGGCCAGTTTGAAATGTCAATAAAAATGTCGGAAAATGCATTGTTAATGAATGCTAACGATGCAGACGTCATGATGAATATTGGCATGAATTACCGTGCATTGGGCAACCTGGCAAAAGCAAATGAGTACTTTAACCGCGCCAGGCAGATCAATCCGAAATTACAGGCAGGTAACTGATAAAAATTATGATTAACGGCAAAAAAATTACGGTGGTAATGCCGGCATACAATGCTGAGAAAACACTTGAAAAAACCTACCTCGAGATTCCTCCGGAAGTGGATGAGGTGATCCTGGTTGACGATCGTAGCAAAGATGCCACCGTTGATGTTGCAAGGAGACTTGGAATAAAACACATCATCAGTCATGAAGTGAACAAAGGATATGGAGGCAACCAGAAAACCTGCTACAGGACTGCTCTTGAACTCAACAGCGACATTATTGTGATGCTTCATCCCGATTACCAGTACACTCCCAAACTCATGCAATCCATGTGCTACCTGATCGCCAACGATGTGTACATGGTGGTTTTCGGTTCACGGGTATTGGGTCGCGGTGCGCTGAAAGGCGGTATGCCCATTTACAAGTATATTTTTAACCGTATTCTTACTTTGTCGCAGAACTACCTGATGAAGCAGAAGCTGTCAGAGTACCACACCGGTTACCGGGCATTTGCAAAAGAAGTACTCCAGAAAATTAATTTCGAAGCCAATTCTGATGATTTTGTCTTTGATAATCAAATGATTGCTCAGATATTTTACGCAGGATATTCTATCGCTGAAATCACCTGCCCGACCAAATACTTTGACGAGGCATCTTCAATCAATTTCAGGCGCAGTGTCGTTTATGGCTTAGGAGTCGTAAAAACAACACTGATGTATATTTTGCAGAAATTAGGCATTGCTAAATTCAGAATTTTTGAAATCAGGCAATAGGCATTAGGCAATAGGCACTAGGTTTCGGACTTTCAGGCTGAAGGCTTATTAATTTTACTATGGGGTTCAATAATGATATACTGAAAGAAGATAATAATGAATATGGCAAAATATATATTTTATTTTAAATACCTGATATTCTTTATTCTAAACAATTTATTACCTATTGCCTAATGCCTAATGCCTTTAATTTAAAAAACTTTACGAACTGATTATGAAACCTCAACCTCAGAAAAAGAAACCAATCAGGCAAAAGGAAACAAAAACTGCAGTAATCAGTCCTTTTTCAAAGTATCTGCCTTATATCATTCTTGCTGCCATTCTGTTATTTTCAGTGCTGATACGTATCAGTTTTCTCAACATGCCATTTGAAAGAGATGAAGGATCGTACAGCATGTATGGAAAACTTCTGCTACAGGGGAAAATTCCATATATCGGTTTTTATGAGCAGAAATTACCGGGACTCTTTTACGCATACAGTATCATTGTTTTCCTGTTTGGCCCGACCGTAAAGGGAATGCACCTGGGGTTTATCTTTATCAGTCTGGGCACAACCCTGTGCGTGTTCTTCATTGCACGTCGTTTATTCGATCATCTTACAGCGCTGATTTCATCTGCTTCATTTTCTATTATGTCCCTGTCGCCCCAGGCGTCAGGTTTTACGGTTCAGTCAGAACATATGGTTGCCTTATGCGCGATGGGAGGTATTCTCCTGATGGTGATTGCAATGTCAAAACCACGATGGTGGCTGTTTATGCTTTCAGGTGTACTTATGGGATTTGCAGTATTAATAAAACAATCGGCAGTCTTTCTCGGGATATTTGCCGGTATTGCCATTATATTATATCACGTCCTGAACAAGCCGGTTGACTGGAAGAAGCTCATATTACAAATTATTTATTATTCGGCAGGTGTCTTCATGATCATCCTTATCTTTCTAATGTTCATTATTAAACAGGGCTCATATAAGGATATGGTTTACTGGGCATTCAAATTTGCCGCTGAATATGTGGGACAAATTCCTTTTTCTGATGGAATTAACCTGTTCAAATACTTTTCCAAAGCAGTGACCGATGGTTACATGGTTTTCTGGATTGCTTCCATACTTGGCGCTGTATTTCTCGGATTCATCAAAACCGACAGATTCCACAAACTATTCATGTGGCTGATGCTGGCAGCCGGGTTCCTGACAATAGTTCCCGGAATGCGTTTTTACGGTCACTACTGGCAGCAATTTATCCCGGTAATGGCCATTCTTGTAGGTGTCGCGTTTTTTTCCATCAACCAGTTCTTCATTGGAGTTATGAAATCAGCTAAAGCAGTTTATCTGACTTCTGTTGTTTTTCTTCTCATTTTTATCAGCGATCTCAGCGCTCACAGTTCATATTATTTTACCCCTGATTATACCCGTATTCTTAAGGATGTTTATACCATAAACCCTTTCCCGGAAGCCAAAGTAGTTGGTGATTACCTGCGTGAGCATGCCGGAAAAGACGACAAGCTGGCTGTTCTTGGATCAGAACCGGAAATTTATTTTTATTCAGGCCTTGAAAGTGCATCGCGGCATATTTACCTGAATTTCCTGGTGGGTGATTCTACGGTTTTTCCTGAAAGCAGGCAGTTGCAGAATGAGTTTGTAAAAGATGTGGAAACAGGAAAACCGGAATATATGGTTTACATAAAAAATGATCTATCATGGCTTATTACTAAAAAATCAGTAAAAATAATTGATAAATGGTTTAATAAGTTCGCAACAAAAAATTATGACCTGATCGGAATAGGAGATATTATAAGCAAAGATAAAACGGTGTTCAAATGGAATGAAGATATCAATCAATATCGTCCCTCCGGAGAAAATATGATTGGTGTTTTCAGACGGAAAAAAGTAAAATAATTTGAAGATTTGAAGATTTGAAAATTTGAAAATGTAATAATGTAATAATTTGATAATGTGATATGTGACAATATGATAATGTGATAATTCCTGATACTTGATACCTGATACCTGATACCTGTTTCTCGTAACTCATAACTCATAATTCATAATTCATAACTTATAATTCGTAACTCGTAATTCGTAACTCGTAACTCGTAATTCGTAATTCGTAATTCGTAATTCGTAACTCAAAATGAAAGATCTATCCGTTGTGATCCCTGTATTTAATGAAGAGTTGAACATCGGTCCTTTATACCAGAGGTTGAAAGCTACCATGGAAAAATTGGACTTGTCCTATGAGTTTATCTTCGTGAATGACGGAAGCAGTGATAAATCGCTGGAATTAGTCAAAATGCTTGCATTTACTGATAAAAATGTTAAGTACATTGATTTCAGCAGGAATTTCGGGCATCAGATAGCTGTAACAGCCGGACTTGACAAGACTACCGGTGATGCTGTCGTAATCATTGATGCCGATATGCAAGACCCGCCCGAACTTATTGAACAGTTGTACCATGAATACCGTAACGGAAATGATGTGGTATATGCAAGGCGTCGCCACCGACAGGGTGAAACAGCCCTGAAGAAATTTACTGCAGGATTTTTCTACCGGATATTGAGTAAGATCACTACCGTAAGTATACCGGTTGACACGGGTGATTTTCGCATCATCAGTCATAAAGTGGTGAAAGCCTTGCGAAATATGCCTGAGCACAACAAGTTCCTTCGTGGTCAGATATCGTGGATAGGTTTTAAACAGACCTTTGTTGAGTACGACAGAAATGAAAGAGCTGCCGGAAAAACAGGATACACCTATCGTAAAATGATCAGGTTTGCCCTTGACGGAATTACATCATTTTCCAATTTCCCGCTGAAGTTCGCATCCATCATGGGTTTTATCGTATCAGGCATATCATTTATACTTATTCTTTTTGCATTATATAAACGGCTTATTAATGGCGATACTGTGAAAGGATGGACATCTACTGTCATCATTGTTCTGTTCATTGGTGGCATTCAACTCATCAGCCTGGGCATCATGGGTGAGTATCTCAGCCGGATAAACGACAGCGTAAAAAACAGGCCGTTGTATATCGTTCGTGATTCAAATATTGAAGAATCAACTAGTTAAGTATTCATCAATGAAAAAAATCGTAAAAAAGCCCGGTAAACCAGCTCCGGCCAGGAAGGTAAAACCAGCACCTGAAAGGAAGAAATTCAACATTACCGCAATTTTAGTAGTTGCAGCAATTTTACTTATCACATTTATCAGTTATTACCCTTCGCTGAACAACGAATTTACCAACTGGGACGATCCGACCTATGTCACCGATAATCCACTGATCACAAGCCTTCAGCACGAAAATGTAAGCCAGATATTTTCAAAACCGGTTTCCTTAAATTACCATCCTGTCACCATGCTATCTTTAGCCGTTAATTATCACTACTCAAAACTTGCACCCTGTCCGTACCATACCACCAACCTGATCTTTCATTTACTCAATACCTTGCTGTTGTTCGTTTTTATCTATATACTCACCAGAGGAAACCTGATTATTCCTGCCATTGTTGCATTGTTGTTCGGGATTCATCCCATGCATGTTGAATCTGTGGCGTGGATATCAGAGCGTAAAGATGTTCTTTATTGTTTCTTTTTCCTTGCAGGACTCATCTTTTACCTGAAATACCTCGATACCCGCAAATATCTGTATCTCCTGCCTGCCTTGCTGGTTTTTGCACTGTCGCTGCTTTCAAAAGCAATGGCAGTCAGCCTGCCGGTTGTATTTTTTGTACTTGATTATTACCGGGGTAGAAAATTTGACTGGAAATCCATTCTTGAGAAAATCCCATTCTTAGCCATGTCGGTCATTTTTGGTATTATTGCCATCAACGTTCAGGCGCAGGGGGCAATTGCCAAACCCGGGGTTCTGACTTTATTTCAGAAATTCTGTTTTGCTTCCTACGGCTTTTGGATGTACCTCGTCAAGTTGGTGGTACCTTTTAAATTATCCACTTTTTATCCTTATCCCCGGCTTACAGACGGGGGAAGTCTGCCCCTTATATTTTATCTGTCGCCGGTGATTGCTCTCATTGTTGCAGGAGCAGTTGCTATTAGTCTGAGGAAGACAAAAGTGGTATTGTTCGGGTTCCTGTTTTTCCTTGCTACCATCGCACTGGTACTCCAGTTAATGCCGGTTGGTAAAGCCGTTATGGCCGACCGTTATACTTATGTACCCTATATCGGCCTGTTTTTTATGATTGGCTATGGTTTTAACAAACTGTTTGAAAACCCGAAAACTGCAAAAGCCCTGAAATATTCCTGTGCAACTGTGCTGGCTTTTTTCATAGTTACAATGGCGTACCTGGGAAACGCACAGACAAAAGTATGGAAGAACAGCGGAACCCTCTGGACACAGGTAATTGACAATTATCCGACTTCCGACGTGGCTTACAAAAACAGGGGAAACTTTTTTGGTGATCTCAGGGAAACGGCAAAGGCCATGAGCGATTATAATGTTTTGCTGGCCAACCAGGAAGCTGATGGCCAGATTTATGGAAACATGGGCAATATCTACAGGATGCGTGAGGAGTATCAAAAAGCTTATGAAGCATACGACAAGGCAGTGAAGATGGAGCCTGGCTATGCCATTGCTTATATTAACCGCGGCATTATTTTTTCCATTCTGAAAAAATATGATGAATCCCTTGCCGATTTTGACAAAGCCCTGCAGTTGGGTGCTAATCCTCCCAAAGTGATCGAAAACAGGGCATTTACCTGGCTTTACAAAGGAGAAGTGACTAATAACCCTGCCGATTATGATAAAGCTTTTGCAGATTTTAATTACCTGGTAGGTCAGAATCCCGAGGACTTCAATCTTTACCTGAACAGGGGACTGACCCGTTTTAAAATTAGCAAGTTTGAGGAAGCTCTGAAGGATTTTGAGTACAGTGTCCGCCTGAATCCCAAATATGCAGGAACTTACTTTAATATATCGGTTTGCTATTACAAGATGAACAACTTCAAAAAGGCGTTGGAATATGGCAAACAGGCTAAGGCAATGGGATATTCGGTGGCTGATAATTACCTGGCTGAACTGCAGCAGAAGGCAAAATAACCTGATGTACTAATAATTTTAGAATTATGAATTACGATTATAATTAAATGATATTTAGTATATTAAACAATAATAATAACTACTAATCTCCTTTTAGCAACTAAAATATTTCAGTAAATATTACCGCTAATAAGTTTAAAGATTTAAACTTTTATACTCCTCATATTTTACCACATAGTATCATAGAAACATAGGCTTCACATAGACTTGATCTTTATGTGTAATGATAATTCCAGATTAAAACTATGTGTCTTACTATGTATCTACTGTGCCTATGTGGTAAAAAAAGATATAAATATTATATATTATCATCAACCTTTTTAATGGGGATAAGCAGTTAATTATATAATAAATAAATTTCGGTTTAATTTAATTGATTATCAGCAATTAATGCATCATTTTATAATTTGGTAAGCTTGTTCGAGTTTTCTGCTATTTAAAATTATCTATTATCCTTTGTTTATTTTCATTATCCTTATCATTCTTGTGATATATTTCGATAAATACAATTCTTTGATCTTCCTTAAACCAGGCATAAATCAATCGTAATCCTGAGTTTATTCCTTTTCCTTTCAATGCCTTGCAAGCCATTTTTTTTACCTTGATCACACAGGTTTGTAACCCCAGGTTGTTTATGCAATAACTGAAAGGCGGCCTTTCGTCAGGTATAATTTCCAGTACCTTTTTCAGTACGTCAATATCATCGTTCAAAGACCTGTATTTTTTCAACAGGTACTTCACATCCTTTTTAAATACGGCAAGTTCCTCAAAGTTCACTGTTCGTAGGTTTCGTCATAATTTCTGACTGAATGCGGAACTTCCCTGTAAAATGCTAATTCGTACAATATCTCTTGCCCTTTCTTTGAAGCCATCCAGGGCATGTCCTTATGCGAATAACTGCTGATAATAGCCGCTGACCAATCGCTCATTTGTTCAATAACCTTGTCAATGACCTCTTTTTCGCTTGCTTTTAATTCAGTTAAATCTGCTTTTACTAGTGGTATATAACGAGTCTGGAGTTTACCGAAATAATCCGCTTTAAATCTTTGAATCAAATGGTCATTGATCATCTGGTTAATTATAACATCAATGGTTTGAGGAACAGGCCCGTAAGGAAGTTTGCGGTATTTTGCCCCGGTCAGGTGTTCTTCGTATAATTCATAATAATTGAAATCAGAGAAGTAAAGTAATTTGTACAGGACAGTCTCCCCAACATTCGGTTTCCCGGCACATTTTTCCAGAATGTAAAGTAAGACGTTCCTGAATTTATTGATTTTTAAAGTAGGAACTGAAATACGTTCAGATACTTTATCAGCAGCAGTTTCCCTGACTGTTTCAAACTCTTTGTCGGCGCTGAAATTTTCAGACATAAAATCATCCAGGGAGAATTGTAAGATTAAAGAAATCCTTTGCAATTCGAGGATATTGATGTTACGATTTCCTGATTCAATTTGTACCAGTGATGGTCGGGAAATTCCAATACTCCTGGCAAGCTCTTCCTGGGACAAACCCTTTCGTTTCCGAAGTATCGTAATTCTTTGTCCTAATTGCTTTTGCGATAGTATACCGTCCATATAAATCTTTCTAAACTTTGTTACAAATTACTTTTGTCCGATAAAAATAACAAAACAAACCGAAGTTTCCTCGCTACACTTCGTTTCGCTCGGAATGACAAGCATTTAA
>JAPLDU010000096.1 GCA_026391255.1 Bacteroidia bacterium
TGCCCTAATTTTTAAAGTGTTTACTTTCTCAGCAAATAAGTTGAAAATAATTTCCCGGCAGATCAAAATTTTATTTACTCAACTGTCAGGAACAAAGTACAAAATCTTAACAACTTGACATAAACAGCAGACCCTATTTAAAGTGAAATAAGGTTTTCAGGGAATTTCCGAATTGTATTTTAATTCTTTACTGACTTTCCAGACTTTATGAACTTTATAAACTTTATGAACTATCAACAGCTTTACGATTGTTAATAAATTATCCTCCCATCCTGCCGGAAATCCTGCCATAATTAGTATTTTAGCCAGTGAGCAGGATGGCTTTAAATGTTTGAAAATCTGATTATCATTTTCTATTTACTAAGATGATTGACCAGGCAACCGTCGGTAAAATTATTGAATCTACTGAGATCATTTCGGTGATCCAGGAATTTGTTCCGCTTAAGAAAAGAGGGGTGAACTACCTTGGCCTGTGTCCTTTTCATAACGAAAAAACACCATCCTTTACCGTCTCGCCCGCCAAAGGGATTTTCAAATGTTTCGGTTGCGGAAAAGGCGGAAATGCCGTCACTTTTGTGATGGAGCACGAGCATATCACCTACTGGGAAGCATTGAAGTTCCTGGCACACAAGTATCACATTACAGTAGAAGAAAAGGAAGAAACACCCGAAGATATAGCTCTGAAGAATGAACGCGAAAGCCTGTTCATCGTCACCGCCTGGGCACAAAAGTATTTCTCTGAAACATTACACGCATCTAAGGAAGGAAACGCAATAGGAATGGCGTATTTCAGGGAAAGAGGCTTCAGGGAAGATATCATCGAAAAATTTCAGCTTGGTTATTGTACCGACTCCCGTGACGAATTTACCCTGACAGCGTTAAAAAACGGCTACCTGATTGAATACCTTGTTAAATCAGGCCTTACAATACAAAAAGAAGACAAGGTATTCGACCGTTTCAGCGGAAGGATCATGTTCCCCATTCACGGAATATCCGGCAGGACCATTGCTTTTGGAGGCCGTACTCTCAGGACTGATAAAACAGTTGCCAAATATGTGAACTCTCCTGAATCGGAGATTTATCACAAAAGCAGGATTGTATATGGGATTTCTCACGCAAAAAATACAATTATCAGGCAGGATAAATGCTTCCTGGTGGAAGGTTATACCGATGTGATATCACTCCACCAGGCGGGCATTGAAAATGTGGTGGCATCTTCCGGTACATCGCTTACGGTTGACCAGATCAGGCTGATCAAACGGTTTACCAACAACATCACCATCATGTACGACGGCGATGAAGCTGGTATTAAAGCATCCCTGCGCGGAATAGACCTGGTGCTCGAAGAAGGAATCAATGTCAAAGTGCTACTGTTCCCCGATGGCGAAGACCCTGACTCTTTTTCACGTAAGGTTAGTTCATCGGAATTACTGGAGTTTATCTCCAAAAACGAAACAGATTTTATCCTGTTTAAAACAAAACTGCTGATCGGGGAAACTAAATCAGACCCTCTGAAAAAGGCAGGTCTTATCAATGATATAGTCCAATCGGTTGCCGTTATTCCCGATAAAATAACACGCGCGGTATATCTGAAAGAATGCAGCACAAGACTGAATGTGGAAGAGCAGGCGCTCTATTCACAAATGAACCGCATCTTACGGAAAAAAACCCGTGATAAACATAACATCCCGGAAACTCCTGCCGACCTGGTCCAGAAATCAGGCACGAATTATCAGTATTTATTTTCTGATAAAGAGAGTAACGAAGTTCACGAACGCGAGATCATCCGGTTGTTGATCCGTTATGGAAATTCCCCGCTGATTACCGGGGAGGATAAACATGAATTATCTGTCGGTGAATTTATCATCAGTGAACTGCATAAAGAAGAGGAAATTCTTGAGTTCAGGAATCCCCTGTACCGTAAAATATTTGAAGAAGCAGGTGATTTGCTCAGGGTGGGATATATTCTGAATGATGCACATTATATCAATCATTACGACGAAAATATCGGGCAACTTGCCGTTGATTTTATAGCGGCCAATTATCCGCTGAGCCAGATTTGGCGAAAACGGGACATTTTTGTAGAAACAGAGGAAGCCCGCCTGAATGACCTGGTCCCCGAATGCATCATGGCTTATAAAAACAGGAAGGTAAATGAATTGATGAAAGAAAATGCCGAGAAGCTTAAAACTACCACTTCCGATCAGGAAATGAATGATCTGCTGAGAAAATATTCAGTCCTGAAAAAGATAAACATGGAATTGTCCAAAGTGCTTGGCGAAAGAACTATCAGTTAAAAATAGTCTGAACCATGATTGAAGCAGATTAATCAGATGTAGCAGATAATATTTAATAATATGGTAGAGGAATATAAATACAAAGACATTACAGGAAAAATAATAGGAGCGGCAATGCAGGTTCATAAAGTACTCGGTAATGGTTTTCAGGAGGTGATCTATCAAAGAGCTATGGAAATTGAAATACCTTTTTATGGGTTGAATTTCAAGCGTGAATTTGAAATGCCAATTTATTATCGCAATCAACAAATAGGTACCAGACGAGTTGATTTTCTTGTTGAAGAAATAATTTCAGTTGAATTGAAGGCAGTAATTAAACTGGAAGATGTTCATCTTGCCCAGGCGATCAATTATTTGGAAGCATATAATATTGAGGTTGGTTTATTGATTAATTTTGGCAGCAAAAGTTTAGAGTTTAAACGATTAATCAATTCAAAGTATAATCTGCTTAATCATAATCAGACAAATGGATGAGAAAAAAAGTCTGAACCGGGATTGATGCAGATTAATCAGATAGAGCAGATAAACCAGATGAAGCTATTCAATAGAATACCAGAATCTGAGTAATCCTGTAATCTGCTTAATCATAATCAGACAAATGGATGAGAAAAAAAGTCTGAACCGGGATTGAAGCAGATTAATCAGATTGAGCAGATAAACCAGATGAAGCTATTCAATAGAATACCAGAATCTGAGTAATCCTGTAATCTGCTTAATCATAGTTCAGACAATTGATAACGGAATAAATAACAACATTTATGAAAGCCAGATTCTTTAAAGATCCGGAGAAAATTGAAGAAGTGATCAGGAAATGCCAGGTATGTCATGTGGGCATAGTCGATGAGAATAATAAGCCCTATGTTTTTGCCATGAATTTCGGATACAATGATGGTATTATTTATTTACACTCAGCTCCTCATGGGAAAAAGATTGATATCCTGATGAAAAATCCCGACATATTCGTGGTTTTCAGTACCGACCATCAACTGTATTTCCAGAGCGAACACGTGGCCTGCAGTTATGGAATGAAATATATCAGTGTGCATATTTCCGGGAAGGTTGAATTTATTGATGATTATGACGAAAAAGTAAAAGCTCTTCATATAATAATGAATAACTACACCAACAAGGCATTTGACTATAATTCACCATCCGTAAAGAACGTCTGTGTTTTCCGCGTTGTCGCTGATGAAATGACAGGCAAGGAATTCGGACATATCAGGTAAATAATTGAAAGAAAATCTTAGTCCTAATCCTAGTCATAGACTGATATAGACAAAGACAAGGACAAGAACAAAGAATGACCAAATCCTAATAAAATAATCCACAACCTTCACAAGTTTTTTTCTGGTTGAACGTCTGAATAATATTACCCGGCCAGCTTGGACGATACAGAACTCATACAGAAACTGAAATCCGGTGATTCCGCAGCATTTGGCATTCTTATCAAAGAATACCGGAAAAAGGTAATAAATACCTGCTTTGGATTCCTGAAAAACACTCTGGATGCCGAAGACGCAGCCCAGGAAGTATTCCTCGAAGTCTGGTATTCAGTCTCAGGATTCAGGCAGGATTCAAGTCTCGGTGTCTGGATTTACCGCATTGCCGTAAACAAATCACTCGATCAGTTACGGAAAATGAAACGTAAGAAACGAATGTCCATGTTTAAGGAAATGGTTGGATTCACAAGTAATCCGGAAGCATTGTCATTTCCGGCTGACAGCGATCCCTATTCAGAGACAGAACAAAATGAAACAACAAGGATTTTACTGAATGCCATTGAAAAACTTCCAGTAAGCCAGAAAGTCGCATTTACTCTGCACAAATACGAAAATATCAGCTATGTGGATATTGCGAAGGTAATGGATATCACTGTTCCAGCTGTCGAATCCCTGATTCACAGGGCAAAAATGAACCTCAAAAAAACATTATCACTTTATTATTATGGTAAAGTATAAATATAGGTCAGTCCTAATCTTAGACTTAATGAGAAATTAGACCGGGACAAGGACAAAGACCAGGACATGCAGATTAGTTAAAATAACTGCAAGTTTTTTTTAAAACCGACGTCAAATAATAAAACAGCAATATGAAACTCAGCGAACAGGAGATTGATAGCATCCTTAATGATGACGGGATATATCGGGGAGTAGATGCTAGCCCGGGTTTTTATGACCAAATGATGGCAAGAATTGAACAGGAAATGATTTCAGGAAAACACAAAGATAAAATCCTTGGCCTTCAGGGCAAAAATTTCCGTATAATCATTTTGATCCTGGTATGCATTTTAAATATCAGTAGTTTCCTGTACTTCGGCCATGTTCAGAGTACCGGTAAATCATCCGAATCAGCTTATTTACTTACACTGGCAGAAGCCAGCGCTGTTGACCAGTCAAATTTAAATCTGCTGACTTTAAATTCAAAATAATGGATATATTTAAAAAGAATAAAATATTGATCAGCATTGTGGTTATACTTACTGTCCTGAATATTGCTTCTCTGATTACCCTGTGGCTGATGAATTACAGGGATTTTCATCACAGGTTGGGTTTACCACAGATCCCTCCCCAGGAACTCATGCAGAAATTTCTGAATAATGAACTGAACCTGAGTGATAAACAGTCAGATTTTTTCAGGAAATCGGGAAACCTGCATTTTACCAGGGTCAGGAATATTCTTGACAGCATTCATGAAGATAAAAAACAGATGTTTGATGAACTGTTCAAGGAACATCCGGATACATTGAAAATAAGAGGACTGATTTCGAATATCGGGAGAAAACAGGCAGAGATCGAAAGAGTCACTTTCAATAATTTTCTCATAATGAAGAATAAATGTAACGCAGTCCAGCAACTTAAATTCAAATTAATTTTCAGGGAAATGCTTGATCTGATTGATCCTTCTAAGCGCTTACCCGGGCCGCATCCGCCATCACAACTACCTGACAGGCCATACCATCCATGATCAACAAAAAAATATATATATAGTAAATCTGTAATATCATAAAATTATGAAAAACAACAAATTAAAATTAAAATCAATGTGTATCACATTGGTATTGATCATGGTAAGCCTCACGGTATTTTCGCAACCTGGCCAGAAAGACAGGCCTTCCCGGCAAAGTAAAGAAGCTCAGATGCAGCAACAGCAGCCACCTGAGCCCCCGATGCCTGGTGAAAACTGCGGACCGGATCAACATTTCCCGCCAAAATTAGACCTACCGGATTTGTCAGAAGACCAGGAAAAACAACTGAAAGAAATGGGAATAAAACATCTTCAGACCTTGATCCCGTTAAAGGCGCTGGAAAGAGAAAAAGAAGCTCACCTGGCTGCTTTGCTTACCGCAAATGACAGCGACCCAAAACATATCAGCGAAGCAACTGATTTACTCGGAAAGGTAAGAAACGATATTCTCAAACAGGTAGTTGACCACGATCAGGCCATCCGCAAAATACTCACTCCGGAACAGAAGGTCGTGTTTGATATGAAACCGAAACCGTTCTTGGAACCGAAGTAGTATCAAGTATCAGGTATCAAGTATCATGATGTAGTCACTCACGGCGTGAGTGAACAAGTTATGAATTATGAACTATGAGTTATGAGTGAAGAACAATTGAACATTCGAACAATCGAACATCCGAATTAATGAGCATACGAGTAAAAATAATTGTTGGTCATTATAATTATGATCCATGAATTTCATGACGTTTGTGACGCCCATGACCCATCACTTCAATTTGTACTATTAATCAAAATAAAAACAATGAACAACAAACATCAAAATTTCAGGCTATTTATTTCACTGTATTTTGCAATGATCATTGTTCCTGGATTTTCTTTTTCACAATTACCTTACAAAATTCCGGGAACCGGTGTGGTTATTTGCTATGATACAGTCGCTCCGATACCTTGTCCTCAAAACAGCACCGACCCTTTTTTCGGGCAGTTCCAAGGCGCACCAATGTCTTACCATGACAATGGAGATGGAACTGTTAGCGATTTGGTAACCGGTCTGATGTGGCAAAAGTCACGTAATTTCAAAATATCATGGGCTGAAGCGGCAAGCGGAGCAGCAACCTGTACAACGGGAGGTTACAACGACTGGAGGATGCCTGCCATCAAGGAATTGTACTCACTGATCAATTTTAACGGTAAATGCGGTACGACACCACAGAATTCAACTCCTTATATTGATACCGCTTATTTTCAGTTTCTTTACGGAGATACCACTCTTGGAGAAAGGCTGATTGACTGCCAGGATTGGTCTTCCACACAATATGTAGCTTTTACCATGATGGGCGACAGCACGGTTTTTGGGGTCAATTTTGCCGACGGTCGTATTAAAGGTTATCCGAAATATCAACCCGGAACAAGCAGTACTGTTCCTTATACATTGTATGTCAGGTATGTAAGAAATAATCCTTTATATGGGATTAATGACTTCACAAACAATGGTGACAGTACAATTTCCGATCATGCCACTGGCCTGATGTGGACTAAGTTTGACAATGATTCAGCAATGAAATGGCAGGATGCTCTTTCCTGGGTGCAGGAAATAAACCTTCAGAATTTCAAAGGACATAATGACTGGCGTTTGCCGCATGCCAAGGAGTTGCAGAGTATTGTCGATTATACCCGCGCCCCGGCTGCTACCAATTCCCCGGCAATTAATCCGATGTTCTATTGCACACAGATCATTGATGAAGCTGGTCACCCGAACTGGCCCTATTACTGGGCATCTACCACCCACAGGGAAGAAGGCCTTGGGAACAGCGGTAACAGGGCTGTATATGTAGCTTTTGGTACGGCCGGAGGATGGATGCAGATACCTCCGAATTCAGGAAATTATCAGTTACTTGATGTGCATGGCGCAGGCGCACAACGAAGCGATCCTAAAACAGGCAACCCTGCTGATTATCCCTATGGCATGGGACCCCAGGGCGATGTGATCAGAATTTATAATTATGCCAGGTTGGTTAGAAATATCGATACTACCACTGCAATAAATGAAATCCGTAAAGTGGAAGAATTCCGTGTTATGCCTGATCCATTTACAAATTATTTAGACATTGTTATACCGGTCAACAGTTCAGGTATATCTAAGATTGAACTGATAAACGATACAGGCCGGTTGCTCGAATCTGAAGTAATAAACACCAACCCTGGAGATAAATACAGGTTCAGACTGAATAGAACTTATCCATCCGGATTATATCTTGTAAGGTTGATAACGTCTGATCACATATATATCAAAAAAGTGATCAGGCAATGAGATTTGGTTTCAGGTTTCAGGATGTAGTTACTCACGGTGTGAGTGAACAAGTTATGAATTATAAACTTTGAGTTATGAGTGAAGAACATTCGAACATTCGAACAAACGAACATTTGAACTCCGCCTTCGGCGGACGAACATTATCACATTATCACATTACCACATTTTCACATTTTCAAATCCTGATACCTGATACCTGATACCCCCCCTTACGACTTACGACTATTGACTAACGACTACTCAACGAGCGTCATTTCCTCAATAAGGTTCTTTGCCCCTGCATATTTATCAATGATGAACAGAATATAACGGATATCAACATTGATGCATTTCTGCAATGCAGGTTCATAGGCAATGTCGCCGCTCATGGCTTCCCAGTTACCGTCAAAGGCTGCGCCTATTAGTTGTCCCTTTGCATTGAGCACCGGGCTGCCTGAATTACCGCCGGTAATGTCGTTATTGGTGGTAAAGCAGGTATTTAACACACCATTTTTCCCATAGCGGCCGAAATCCTTTTTCTCAATCAGGTCTTTGAGTTTGGCAGGTACAATGAATTCCTCGTTCGTCGGATCTTCTTTCTCAAGTATACCTTTTGTTGTGGTAAAATAGTCGTAATGAACTGCATCGCGGGGATTGTAGCTTCCTACATAACCATAGGTAAGCCTTTCGGTAGAATTTGCGTTAGGATAAAAGGTCTTGTCAGACTGCATCTCCATCATGGCAGCGACAAAGGTCCTGTTTCCTTTGGCCAGCCTTGCACTGATGGCCTCCGTCTCTTTCCTGATCTCCATAGATTTGTTGATTACCGACTGGTAAATGATGAAGGCAGGGTCTTTCTGCAGCTTTTTCAATGACGGATTTTTCAGAAATTCCGCATATTTATTTTTATCGGCAAACAATGACTTCTTGAATACATAATCAGCATATTCATTAAAATTATTATCATATTTTTTTGCTATAAAAGCAAATACGTCAGGATGGTACTCCTTTGCAACATCAGTGGCAAACATGCTGAACATGGCCGATAAGAGTTTTTTGTCGGTGGCCTGGTCATAATCTTTGAAATATCCTTCAGAAGCCTTCAGCAGGTCTGCTGAAGCTACATTCACTGCTTTTTCATCAACCTGTTTTTGATTCAGAAGGGGATACAACTTATTAAAAACCTGTGCCGGGAACATGACAATCTCAGGACCGCCCAGCGCTTCAGAGAAATAGGCCGAGGTTTTTGACAATACCTTTCTTTCCTCGTAAGCGCCGGATATCATACCAATTGCATCACCGTATTTCTGTTTACGGCTGTTGTCGGCATTTATCCAGTTCTGCAGTTTATTTTCAAACTCTTTTTTCTTGTCATATACATCCAATCTTTTCAGGCCTGCCGTCTGGCCGATGAAGTATTTCCAGTAGTTCGAAATACGGGCATATTTTGATGCGTATTGAATTCTTACTGCGTCGGAGGCATCCATATCCTTTTTCATAATATCGAGCTTCTCTGCGCGGATTTTCACCCTTGACGGGTTGGTGATCTGGATGGATTCTTCGATGCCGTATGAAGTAAGATACCTGTCGGTGGTACCGGGGAAACCCATCACCATGGTAAAGTCACCTTCTTTCACGCCTTCCAGCGAAATGGAAAAATGAAATTTGGGCTTTAAAGGGATATTGTCTTTGGAATAAGGAGCCGGTTTCCCATCAGGGCCGGTATAAATGCGGAACATGGAAAAATCACCGGTGTGCCTGGGCCACATCCAGTTATCGGTATCGCCGCCGAAATTACCGATGGCATCGGGCGGCGCCCCTACCAGCCTGACGTCTTTATATGTTTCATATATAAAAAGATAAAACTGGTTTCCGTCAAAAAACGAACGGACTGCAGCATTATAATCTGTGCCTTTGGTCGCTTCATCCTGGATTGATTTGGTCAGATCGGCAATTTTTTTCTGCCGGTCGCTCTCGCTCATCTGGGCATTAAGCTGGCTGACGATCTTATCCGTAACGTCTTCCAGCCGGAGCAAAATAGAAACCGTCATTTTCGGGTTGGTCAGCTCTTCGGCTTTTGACATTGCCCAGAACCCGTTCCTGGTGTAATCATTCTGTGTGGAACTGTGTTCCTGTATGCTTTCATAACCGCAATGATGGTTGGTGAGCACCAGTCCCTGGTCTGAAATGATCTCCCCGGAACAGAAGAAACGCATACCCATGCCATCGGCGCCCAGCCCGACCACGGCATCCTTCAGGCTCGAATGATTGATACTGTATATATCTTCCGGGCTTAACTTGCAACCCTTTTCATTCAGATTCAGCTTATTAAGCATAGTCAGTAACCACATGCCCTCGTCGGCAACCACCGTAAACCTTACAATCAGAAGAAATACAGCAATAATAACAGGTATTTTTTTCATTTATAAATTATTTGAGATAGAATTTCTGCAAAAAAAGCCATTTAGGAGGGAATATGCAAATTGTGGGATGGGGCGGTCGTGTGCAATAATATTATTTGGTTAGCATTAGTGTCAAAATTATTTAGTGTTTGTCCATAAAGTCAGTACTTTTGATTTACGAATATCGATTAACGAACTATGATTTTAGAAGTAACTGATAATCTGAAATCTAAAATCGTTAATCCTTGTTCTTAAATCAGTTTCATTGACTTTAAAGACAGACTCTATTTAGTTTATAATTGTATTGAGAATTATATATGATAGTTTCATGTTTTACTCCTTTGTGTGTTATTTCATTATATTTAAGATAGATACATTCGGCAAGACAGACTGTCCTGAAGGGAATTATTTAAAAATTTTATCATCTGGTTTTATCGTTAACATATCCTCATTTTTAGTAGAGATTTGAAATGCATCTCAAGACAAGGTATGTTAAGTACTTATATAATAGGCATAATTGAAATTTAAAGGAAGTAAAATTTCGTGTCTGCTCCAGTAATTCATAAAAAAGCTGAAAAAATATTTGTATCTTGAAAACCTTATTACAAAAATTCTTACCTTTGACTGAATTTTATAACTTTCGGAAATTAGAAAATGGCACTTTAATAAAACTGATATGAATACAATCAATATTGAAGAGTTTAATTCTTTTATTGAGGTGGCGACAAAAATAGGATTGCCTTTTGGATTATATACGACTAGTATTGAAGGAGTTCTTCTTACTCATAATAAGTATTTTGCTGATTTACTAAAACCCACAATATTTAAAAATGGTGAAACAAATGTAATTGATTTATTTCAAAATCCTGAAGATCGAATAAAAAGAATAGAATGGTTCAAAAATCCCGATAATCAGGGCAAATGGAATGTTGATATATTATTTCTTAAAAATTGTAACGAAGAGATAATTTTAAAAGATGCTTGTTCTCCAATAATATCTAAGGATGGACAAACATTTTGTTTTTTCGGTCTTCTTATTGATATAAAAAATGAATATCTCTATGGACGACTATTTGAAAATTTACCAATTGGCGTTTATCAATTAGACAGTAATAATAAATTTGTGAAGGCTAATAAAGCACTCCATGAAATGCTTAAATATGATGATGAAGAATTAATTGGAAAGGATGTCAGAGATATTTATATTGATCCAAAAGTACTAGATGACGTAACGGATGCTATTAAATCAGATCCTTTTTATATTATTAACCAAAATGTTGAATTGATTGATAAAAATTTTAAAAGAGTCTGGGTTTCATTAAACTCATATAAAATTCCAAAATGTGGTGGTTGGTATTTTGGTAGAGAGGGAACTGCAATTGAAAAAACAGAAGAAGTACTAAGAAATAAACTTCTTTTTAATGTACCTGTTGGATTCTATATCGTTCAAAGAGAGAATGATAATGATTTAGTTGAACATTGTAATGATCAGTTTGCAAAAATATTTGGATATAATGATGCAAAAGAAGTAATTGGAAAAAACCCATTAGTTTTTTTTAATAATATAGCGGAATACAAGAAATATATAGCCGCAATACATGCTGCTGATAAAAACAAGGAACCATTATGGGGTCATGTTTTCATTGGGAGAAAGAAAAACGGTGACACTTTCGCTTCTGAGATTAATAGCCAATTTATTCATGATGCTTATGATAATATTACTGGGAGAGTCGGCGTTGTCAGGGATATTTCGAGAGAAAATACTCTGAGGGAGAAAATAAATGAAATCACATCTGATATTGGTGCTGTAATGCATACATATTCTACTGTTTTAATTCAAATTAGGAATTATTTAGAGGCAATAATTCAATGTAATGGTAATGACCCTTTTAATTTAAAAAAGCAAATAGATTATCAAGAAACAATATCTCAAGTTGAGAAATATAGGACTGTTCTTTCAAAGTCGATAGATAATCTTGTTATACAATTAAAAAGGAAAGAAATATCGATTAATTTTCCTGAAAAAATAATTCAATCAATATGCGATAAAAGTGAAGTGTTAAAATCATTAAAGACAGAAAAGATTGAAAAACTTAAAATTCCATTATTAAGGTACGTCGCATATGATTTAAATGAGATTATCGGTAAAAAGGAATTTACCGGAATTTCACGAGATGACTTGAAGCAAATAAAAAGTAATATTAATGATGTTTTGCGAATATCATGTTTCATTGCTATACATCAAATAAATGATACTATTGTTGATCTTGAACGTCAAGTAAGAAATTTTAGAGAATTTGTTACTGATGAACAACGTGAAAAGCCTAAGCCTACAAATGAGGATATTTGTTTTCTTGTAAGACATGTTGCTTTTGATTTTATGGAATACGCCAATAGAAAAAATATAGAAATTCGATGTAATATTCCGGAGGGACCAATAAAACTATTTGTTATTAAAAATGATATTATTAGAGCATTGACGAATATTCTTCATAATGCAATCAAATATTCATATTCAAGAAATACCAAAAATAGTTGGATTCAAATAGAAGTTAAGAAAGATGATATTAATTTAATAATTTCTTTTGAAAACTATGGGGTCCCGATTGATAAGGAAGAAATTGTCCAAGGCTTTATATTTAAAATGGGATATAGAGGAATATATTCGGGAGAATATGGAAGAACAGGTACTGGATTTGGTATGAATGATACATACAATATTGTGAAGAGTTGTAAAGGTGAGTTAATTGTTGATAGTAGACCTGCTGATTCGTTTGCAAAACAGGATAATTACAATCAACCATTTCTTACAACTGTTTCCATTAAATTAAATTTAATAAATAATTAATAAAATGATGAAGATTAGAGTTTTGTGGATAGAGGATCAGGCAATTAGTATGCTTGAAGAATATTGTGCTAAAGTCATTAATGATGGCAAATATTCATTAAAATTTGTACTAAATGCATCAGAAGGAATTAAAAATATTCAAGAGAATATTTTTGATATAGTTATTATTGATATACGCCTTGAACCTGGATCTGATACAGCATGGAAAACATGTATTTTAAAACATGGTGGAGATAAAAAAAAGGCACGGCTAGGTATGGAATTATTAAAATTATTATTTATGCCTCATATTGCAGAAGTTGAAATTCCGGGATTTAAAAAACCATATTGGGTTAGACCAGAAATATTTGGTGTTTTGACTGTTGAAAGCAGAAATGAAGTAGATAGAGAATTAAGTGAAATGAAAATTAATTCCTATAAAAGAAAAATTATTGAAGCTGGTGCATCTGTATTAATTGATCTTATTGAAGAGATTATTAATTTGAATAAATAATTATGGAATTTCCTCAATTATCAGAAACCTGGGCTGGTGCGTATATTCAAATATTAGTTGCAGTATTAATATTTTTTGTTGGCTTGCCTCTTTTAATAACACAACTAAGTATGCCTGAAGATATAAGGAGAATATATTTTCGGTACCAAAAAAAATGGATTATTCTTATAATAATTATAACTATTATTTCTGCTATTTTGTTGATTTGGTATGTTCATCCTTGCCCAGGCATAATATCTTCATTTGAAAAAAGTATAATAATTTCTGTATTAGTGACTATCATATTATCAAGCTTTTTATATATTTATTGGAAATTGTATAATCAAAATAGACTAACTTTAATTAATAATATATTTATAAATTGCCTTGTTAATGGTGGACTAAATCAAGCTTTTAAGGATCTTGCGTATTTAGGTGAATGCGGAAAACAAGGGGATGAAAAATATCTTGTAGTCAAAAAGATTTCTGATATCACAAAAATAATTATTAAAAAACAAATTTACCATTATCATATGTTTGATCATATTATTGATGCTGTAAGGAAAACTGTAATTAATAGATTTCAATCTGGAAATGAAGATAATTTTAGATCAGTTTTATATTTGTTGAATGAAATACATGAATATTATATATTAAACCTTCCAGAATCTCAATATGATAAAAGATCTGTTGATAAAGTAATCGGAGAATTATGTATTAAATGTCTAAACCTCGGATTTATTGAAACGGCAATACTTTATCAGCAGGTTATGAAAGAAGATACAAATGAACTACTAAAAATTGGAATTACAGCAATTCAATTGAAAAAATACAATCTTGCTGTAGCATGCCTTAATGATATTGAATCAAATGTTGTTAATATACTGGAAGATAATAATATATTGCGTGAGAAAGATTTATTTCAATTAATAGGTTTAGCTGCACATATTTGGGCAATTAATGCTGTTTCACATGATCGTGTTTTAAAGGCATTTAATTTGTTTAATAATATTAATATATCTATAAGCAATTGTTTAGAATCTGCTAAAAAAGAGTATTCAAGTATTCAAGATTATAGCACTGCTCAACAAATTAATAATTTATTACACAGCGAAGTATTTAGAGAAAATTTACAATTATAACTTCAAAATATATTACAAATATTTCGAAAGTTATAAATTACAATCAATAGTAATCATTATTAATAGGTCTTTCTATTTTCCAAATGTTTTTCAAATTTTTATGAAAAGTCGGGGTCGACCAGGAAATATTACTCTTTTAAATGTAAGCGTTGGGCCTTGTACAGGTATCTGATTTGATCATGTGGTGCATTTTGCTCCGGAATAGGTGGTAACCAAAAATGCTTAAATTTGTATCTGAATAAGCATTATCCTGATGAAAGGCTACAATCTGTTTAAGGATTTCGATTTTAAGAGGCTCGATTCACCTGACTTCAAGGAGGACAGTGTGCGTTAAGTGATCATTCTGCCTGTGCTTTATGAATTGGGATATACCAATATTGATATTGTACGTAGTAAAATGTTGCAACACCCGTTCCTGAAGATAGGCTCGCAAAAGAGACAGGTCAACATTGTTCCGGATTACCTGTTGAAGGTAGGCGACAATTATGCCTGGGTGCTTGATGCAAAAGCGCCGGATGAGGACATCAAAACTGGTTACAATGTTGAACAGGTTTTCAGCTATGCCATTCACCCCGAAATTCGTACCAGGTATTTTGCATTATGTAATGGCCGTGAGTTTGCACTTTACCGTCAGGACACTGAAAGGCCGGTACTTTTCTTCAATATGCAGGACGTCGGCAGCTATTGGGGAAATCTTGAAACATACCTGTCACCCGGTTCATTCCAGGAAGGCAAAAAACCAGTATTTGAATTAGTTGAAAAGTACAGAAAAAAATATGATAATTTCGATTATATCAACAGGCCATTACTTGATGAAATACCTGTTCGAAAAAGAGCGGCAAAGAGGCACTTCGGAGTGCACGGTTACTTCACCAAACAAGCTTGGAATGTTGTCCGGGAATATATATTAAATTTTTCTAAGCCTGGGGACATTGTATTTGATCCTTTCGGAGGAAGTGGTGTAACACTTGTAGAAGCCTTAATGACTGACCGGCAAGGTATACATATCGATTTAAATCCTATGTCAATATTTATAGTTGATAGCTTAATTGCACCTGTTAATATTCCTGAATTGAATAATGCTTTTGACAGGATAAAAAATCGCTTCCAAAAACTCAAACCTGAAACAAAGGAAGAAATTGATAAAGCCTTATCAAAATATCCTTATCCACAGGGGTATACCCTTCCAAAAGGTTCTGATGTAGAAACCATTGAACAATTGTTTACAAATGAACAATTAGCAAATCTATCATTAATTAAGTACCTGATTAAAAATGAAAAAAATGAAAATTTAAGAAAAACCCTGTTATTAGCTTTTTCAACAACAATCACGAAAATTAATAGAACATATCACAACTCAGATTATGCCAGTGAAAATGCTGGTGATTGTGCAGCATTTCGTTATTACCGATACAGAATTGCTACAGAACCAGTTAATTTAAATATATGGGATACATTTGAAGGAAAATTCTGGAAAATTGTCAATGCAAAGAAAGATATAGCTCCAAAGATCAATGAAGACACTATTTCCAATGCACAGGTTTATAAAGGAACGGCCACAAATTTAAAGGAAATTAAAACAGAAAGCATTGATTACATTTATACCGATCCGCCTTATGGTTCAAAGATACCATACCTTGATCTGTCGGTAATGTGGAATGCCTGGCTCGGGCTTGAGGTAACCGAGCAGGACAGGGAGCTTGAGGCAATTGAAGGCGGTGAAATGCACAAAACAAAAGACGATTACAGCGACCTGATCTCAAAATCCATTATGGAATGTTACCGGGTGCTGAAGTTCGATCGCTGGATGAGTTTTGTATTTGCACATAAGGACCCGGAGTTCTGGCACCTGATCATCGAAACTGCCGAGCGCGCAGGCTTTGAATATGCCGGTGCGGTGAAGCAGGCAAACGGACAGACCAGTTTCAAGAAGCGCCAGAATCCTTTTACAGTTCTTGCCGGGCAATTGATCATCAATTTTAAGAAAGTGCGCAAACCGAAGGCAATTCTCAGGGCCAATCTGGGCATGAATATCGGCGATATTGTACTCGAAACCATCGAAGGAGTAATAGCTAAACATAATGGCGCAACACTGGAACAGATCAATGACGAGCTCATTATTAAAGGACTTGAGCTTGGCTTTCTCGATCTTCTCAAAAAAGAATACTCCGACCTCACATCCATACTGATGTCAGAGTTTGATTACAATACAGAAACAGAACAATTCATGATCCGTAAGAACATGAAATTCAAGACTTCCATTGACCTGAACCTGCGTGTTAAATATTATCTGATGTCGTACCTGCGGAGGCAGGAAATCGAAAATAAAACTCCCACCTTTGACGAGATAGTCCTGAACATCCTGCCACTTTTACGGAACGGAACCACCCCGGAACATCAGACTATTCTGAATGTTCTCGAAGCCATAGGCGAACATATAGGGAAAGACCGGTGGAAACTGAAGAGCGAAGAAGCGCAATTGAAGTTGTTTTGAGCGGGAATAATGATGGGCATGGTTTTCTGTTTAACTGCTTATCCCCTTTAAAAAGGTTGATGATAATTTATAATATTTGTATTTTTTTTACCACATAGGCACAGTAGATACATAGAAAGACACATAGTTTAAATCCGGAATTATCACTGCAAATAAAGGTTAAGCCTATGTGCAGCCTATGTTTCTATGATACTATGTGGTAAAATATAAATTGCTCTATCTATTTTTTCTCCAGGTACTATTGATAATTTTCCCATGTTATTAATGTTGTCACAATTTGCGATATCTTCTGCAAATATATTCAATTCATTCTATTGAGATGATTTGTTTTTGTATGGTTGGTAACAGTTGTGTGGAAGGATGCTGCCAGGTTCTGATGTTTTGGTATCAGGTAACCATGTGAGGACATCGGTTAGCCAGGCAAAAGGTTCTATGTAGTTTAATTTACAGGTTCCCAGGAAAGAGTATATCAGGGCTGCACTTTGTGCACCCTCATGTGATCCGGCGAACATGTGTAACTATCCGGCCTGGTACATCCTTACAGGAATATTCTGATTATATTACTTTGCCTGAAAAAATTATATGTCAACAACAGTACAGACCAATGAACACAATAGTGAGATGCTGCAAATGATAGAAGAGTGGCTGAAAAGCGAGCTTAGTAAAAAAGGAGTTTGTGAGACCTGCAAGATTGCATAGTGTAAATTCTACTATTGGTTGAAACGGTATCATTAGAAAGAGAATAATGAGCAGGGGTAATGGTGTTTGGGCAATGTCATGGATAGAGAAAAAAAATTGCGCGAGAAGGAAAAGAAAATAAATTTGCATAATGTTCACTATTTAGCTAACTTTGCATCGTGAATGAAAAATTTATCCGGAACATATTTTATTACAAGAACTATTACCTTGACTTCTTCGACACGTTGAGACCGGAAGTTAAGAAAAAGTTCAACTGGACATTGCAGCTTATTGCAACTGTTAAGCATATTCCGGAAAAGTATTTTAAACACCTGACAGGAACAACCGGGCTTTTTGAGATTCGGGTTGAAATTGGTTCTGATACTTTTCGGGTTTTTTGTTTCTTTGATGAAGGACAATTGATTATTTTGGTTAATGGCTTTCAAAAAAAATCTAAGAAAACTCCGGAAAAAGAAATTGAAATTGCAGAAAAATTAAAAAAACAATATTTCGATGAAAAATAATAGAAAAAACCTTACATCTTTTATTAGTCATTTGGATAAGCAATACGGCAAACGCGGAACTGAAACCCGAGAAAAATATGAGGAAGAATTTGAATCCTTTAAACTTGGAGTTATGATTCAAGAACTCAGAAAAGAAAAGGGTTTGACGCAGGGACAATTAGCTGAAAAATGCGGAACGACAAAGACTTATATTTCGAGGATTGAAAACAATGCAAGTGACATCAGACTTTCGACACTTATGAGAATAATTCGTGAAGGGTTTGGTGGACATTTAAACTTAAGTGTTGATATCTATTAAGAAAAATGAACTTAGCCCGTAAAACCCTCCGGGCAAGTACACATCCCTGACTTTATGAGGTGATACACTTTACTCCGGAATGGGTGGTGACAAAAAAATGCCTGACTTTGTATCTGAATAAACATACTCCGGATGAAAGGCTACAACCTGTTTAAGGATTTCGATTTTAAAAGGCTTGATTCACATGACTTCAAAGAGGAAAGAGTGCGTGAAGTGATTATTCTGCCTGTACTTTATGAACTCGGGTACAACAATTTTGATATTTCACAGACTCGAAAACAAGAAATTCAAACCATCGAATCATGCCAATCAAAATAATCATATAAATCACAGTTCAGACAATGGATGAGAAGCAATACCACTATTGGGAAGCGCCAAACGAGAAAAACGAGCCTGCCGAAGAAAAACAAGTTTGCAAAAAATGTGGAAACGATACTTTCAGGGTATACATTAAGATCATTATTGACGATGCCCGCTTGTATTGTGCAAAATGTGGTGAATTCTATATTTAAATTACCAAAAACAGAAAATTCGGATGCATAAATGGAAACATATAAAACAGTTATGTGGGATTAAAAAAGAAGCATTGCTTTGAAAATATACCAATAATTGGTAACTTTGTGAAAATTTTAAAAATATGAATAGGAACACTTCTATATCACTGGGGAGCTATTTCGACCATTTTATACAAAGTAAAATAGCCACTGGCAGATTTAAAAATGCTAGTGAAGTAGTTAGAGCTGGCCTTAGACTTTTGGAAGAAGAGGAAAGTAAAGTGATTGCTTTAACAGAAGCTATTCAGGAGGGAATTAATAGTGGAATTGCTTTTGATTTCAATCCTGTGACACATTTAGCAAAGCTGAAATCCCAAAGACAATTGAATGAAAAAACTTAGATTTACAAATAAAGCTGTTGAAGATTTAACGCAGATTTGGGATTACACTCTGAATAATTGGTCAGAGAAGCAGGCAGACATCTATTATTCATTATAATACTCCCCAATATTCGGACCACGAGTTAAGCAAATATTTAAACTTAACTTTACAGTGAAATGATAAAAGGGCAAAGAAGGAAATTGACAGGGTCTTACAAAGGCCAAGTTGCTGTTGCAGCGTTGAAAGAACGAGAGACATTGGCAGAATTATCAAAGCGGTTCAGTGTTCATCCTACAGTGATTTCAAAGTGGAAACAAGAGTTAATTGAACGGTCCGGTGAAATATTTGAGACCAAAGGATCAAAAAAGGACAATACTCCTGATATTGAGAAGCTTTATGCAAAAATTGGCCAATTGGAAATGGAGTGTGACTATTTAAAAAAAATCTCAAAAATGACCGGAGTATGAAAGAGCTTCAAGGATATATAAATGAAAATGAGAAACTAAGCATACGCCGGCAATGTTGTCTCCTGGGAGTAAACCGAAGTTGCTTCTATTACAAGCCAAAAGGGGAATCCGTGGAAAATTTGGAAATCATGTTGTTCATGGATAAACGTCATACCGACAAACCAACGCATGGTATCCTACAGATGCAAGATTACCTGATGACACTGGGCTTAGAGGTAAATTACAAAAGGGTAAAGCGGTTATTGCGTAAAATGCGAATCATGGCCATTTACCCGATGCGAAACCTTAGCAAATTGGGAAAAGCAAAATATATAAGACCGTATTTACTGAGAAACCTGGCAATTACCAGATCCAACCAGGTTTGGGAAATTGACATCACATATATTCCCATGAGGAGAGGTTTTATGTACCTTACGGCCATTATAGACGTATATAGTCGTTATGTTGTGGGCTGGGACATTTTTAACACCTTAGATGCTGAAAACAGCTTAAATGTGACCACCGACGCCATTGCAAGAAATGGCAAACCGGAAATAATCAATTCAGACCAGGGGAGCCAGTTTACAAGTGCGCTATGGACGGAATATTTGGAACATGAGACCATCCAGATCAGTATGGATGGAAAGGGACGGGCACTAGATAATATCTATATAGAACGGTTCTGGCGAACATGCAAGCGTGATTATGTATACCTTTATCCTTCATCCGATGGATATGAGCTATTTAAAGGTTTGTCCGGGTTCATGGATGAGTATAATCATGAAAAGCGTCATCAGGGCATTGGACGGTGTATACCGTTTGACTTATATTCTCCGGCAGCATGAGTTATCAACAGAAAAAACGGTTATGAACAAAAGAAAAAAGAAGCAAAAAAGAAAAAATGTTAATACCGAGAATAACTCGAAGAGTTATTTCCCGTTATTAACACCTCTACATCATCATCATCTTTATTATTCTAATAATTCAACTAAGAAAGCCATTCTTGTGGTCTGACAAATGGGGAGTACTTTACATTGCTCATTGAAAATTGTGAAGAAATTTTATTCAATGCCGGACCAGGTAAAAAATACTCAAGAATAAGGGAAGGACTATTAGGGTGTAAAACAGGAAGGCATATTATTTTTTATAGAGAAATAGTAGAAAATGAAATTGAAATTGTAAGAATTCTCCATGAACAAATGGATTTAAAGAACAGAATAAAAGAAAAATAACCCCACATAACAAAAAGAAATTGAAAACCACACAATCCGCCACTGCTCATAGCTGCCGGCCGTTGTCAATAATTGACAAAAGTGGGTTTAACCCTAAACCAGAGGGTGTATTCCGTTTGCTAAATAACATCAGTATTTTATAGTTACATTTGCCTAAGCGTCCTGGCAAGTACATATTCCTTACTTTATCAGGTGGTACACTTTGCTCCGGAATTAGTGGTCCACTTTGAACCGGCATATATAAACTTCTTTTCCCTTAAAAAAGGTCGATGATAATTTATAATATTTACCTCTTTTTTACCACATAGACACAGTAGATACATAGTAAGGCACATAGTTTATATCCGGAATTATCATTGCAAATAAAGGTTAAGTTAAGTCTATGTGCAGCCTATGTTTCTATGATACTATGTGGTACATTAAAAGGATTATAAAAGTTTATATTGTCAAATTTATCGTAAGCCTCCGTGCAAGTACACAATCTTGACTTTGTCAAGTGGTACACTTTCGCCAGGAATAATTTTGTGAATTACCTTTCCCGGTTGTGTGGAAGGAGGCTGCCGGGTTCTGGTATTCTGATATCATGTAACCAAAATATCCCTTACCTTCATAATAAACAAAAAATACTTACCAAATTGGTAAATTTATTTTATTAGTTGTATTTTTGCATCATGAGAATTATTGCTTTCAGGAGGATAAAAGAATTTTGGGAACACCCAGAATATACTGATTCTGAGGTATCATTACGAGCATGGTATCATGATGTCAAAAATGCAGATTGGGAAAATTCAAACGGACTTAAACAGCAATACGTAAACGCTAGTATAATAGGAGAAGTCAGGGTTGTTTTCAATATCAAAGGTAACTGCTACAGGCTGGTTGTTGCTATAGATTATGAATTTCAGATCATATTTATCCGGTTTATCGGTACACATAAACAATATATTAAAATTGATGCTAAAACTATATAATAATGGAAATCAAACCTATAAAAACAGATAAGGACTACAACGAAGCGATTAAAAAAATTGAAATGTTGTGGGGCGCAAAGAAAAACACATTAAAGGGTGATGAATTAGATTTGCTTTGCACCTTAGTAGAAGCTTATGAAATGAAACATTTTCCTGTATTACCTCCAGACCCTGTTGACGCTATTAAATTCAGAATGGAGCAAATGAATATGACAAAAACAGATATGGCGAAATACCTTGGTAGTCAAAGCAGAGTAAGCGAAGTATTAAATGGGAAAAGGCATTTGACTTTGAAAATGGTAAAATCATTGTACAAAGGATTAAAAATACCTGCAGAGATATTGCTGGCATAAAATTGAAATATTTTAAGTACAAGAAATTACAAATTTCAATCCGCCAAGGCGGAACAAATAACAAATAAATATCAATCGAAAAAATGACAAATTCAAAATAGCTTGTTTCGTATTTGAAAATTTGAAATTATTTGTTTTTTGTAATTTGTATTTTGGATTTTTTTTACAAAACACGTCAAGATTTCAGAATTAAGATATTTAAATCTAAAAGCCTAAAATCAATATTTCAGATGGGAGTTTACGGGTCAGTAAAATTTAAATCAGTATGGATATTCATTTTGTTCATATCTTTTGGACTGGTTGTTTATGGGCAAAAGAAAGATTTAAATGCCCTGCTTCTCAATGCTGCCTTTGATGATAAGCTTACACTGGCCGACAGTCTTTTGAAAGCCGGGGCAGATGTAAATACCATTTCAGTCGAGGGAATTACTTCCTTGATGTATGCTGCACAAAGTGGCGATACCAACTTGGTCATATTGTTTATTAATTATAATGCCCTCATTAATGCAAAACCATTTGACGGTGTATCTGCATTGATCGCAGCCGTCAGAAGTAATAAACCGGCAGCAGCGGAATTGCTGTTAAGAAATAGTGCAGAGATTAATGAAATGGACTATTATGGATGTTCCGCATTAATGTATGCATCGGCATTTGGTCTTGATACTATGGCCGATATGCTCATGTATTATGATGCAGATGTGAATATCCGCTCATCAGTTGACAGTTCATCGGCATTGAACATGGCTGCACTTACTGCTAACGTTGCTATTGCTCAGAATCTTCTTGATCATGGGGCCGATGTTAATTCAGCAGATCTTTTTGGTTATACTCCTCTGATGATTGCCATACAGAATAATGATACAGCAATGGTCAGCCTTTTTTTGAATCACAAAGCTGATGTAAATAAATTCAACTCGGTTGGCTATAATGCATTGCATATTGCCTCAGAAAAAGGATTCGCCGATATTGTTTCGAGGCTGATTACCAAGGGTGCCGATCCCCATCAGCCATCCCGGGCAGGCATGCTTCCACGTGAGATTGCAAGCATGAATGAGAACTATGATGTGGTAACTGTCCTAAAAAAAAACGGCGCCGGTTTTGATTACCGCCCCCGGTTTAATAAGCTGGTATTTTCGTTTGACGGTGATTTCAACCTGAAAGATGTTTTTTTGGGTGGTTATGCAGGAATTAACGAAGTGAATTACAATACTCTGTTCTGCCTGGGGTTCCTGACACGTGCCGGTGCGCTTCCTGTACTGGTAAGAGATACACTGAACCATTACTATCAGTTTATGGAAAACCGTTCCTTCTTCTACGCTGGTGTCGTGAAATATATTAACATCCGCAGAAAAAATAATATTGCTGAAGGTATTTCGATCGGCGCCAGGGAATTGTTTACTTATGGCAGTTACCACGGGACATACCAGATGCCGGCAAGTATTTTCCTTTTTTCCCCTCAGCTGGGATTATATGTTAAATGGAAACATTTTGGGACTGAGTTAAAATATGAATACGTTGATTTTAAGATTGATAAATCATCTCCCCACCGGATAGGACTAAATCTCTGGTTTGCCGTTAATATTTTCAGGAAAAAGAACAGGGATAAAGTGATTGACTGGGTTTAGCTAAATACAATTTGAAGATTTGAAAATTTGAGGATTTGAAGATGAATAGGATTAATTGATTAGTAATTGTCAATGGTCAATTGTTATCTACAATTACTATTTTCACATTATTAAAGATCATGATTTTTCATTTTCAAATTTTCAAATCTCCAAATTTTCAAATTATATTTCCTTCGGATTTCCTCAGTTTTTCAAGATGTTCTTTTTTTGCCTGGTCACGTAACCTGCGTGCTGTTTCGGTATGATACGAATGCTTCTCGATAAATTTTATCTGAGTTTTGTTCCATTCTTCCAGTGATTTCACCTTTTTCCTTTCGGATAATTCAAGGAAAAGGTTTTTAGAATGAACTTCAAAATCTTCCCGGCCTAAATAATCCAGGTCCGAATCACAGAGTATCTGTTCCAATTTGTTGACGGGTTTGGGCGGAAAACGTGTTGACATGATCAGTTCCCCTATTTTACTTATCTGTTCCTTGGTATACTGGTAAGCAGGTAAAATTTCCCCTGCCATTTTTACTCCGAAAATTTCGTGTTTGTCATAAGCTATGCTAAATCCCATATCATGAAATAATGCGGCAGTTTTTAATATCAATTTATCTTCTTCGCTGATATTCTCAGCCTCACCGATATATTCCACCTGAATCCCCACATCAATGGTATGTTCAACACTATGATAGTAAAGGTTCTCAGGGAGTTCCTTCCTCATCTTTTCCAGCATTTTCTCTTTCAGGTCTTCAAAGCGCAACATAGCCATCATTGTATTGAACTTCTGATTGGGTGCAATAGGTCCTAAGCCGGAATCAATAAGATCAGGTCTTATTCCTTTTACAAAGTACATATCAATGAATCCCTTGTACTTTACTGATATTTTACCTCTTGGTTCACATATGAAATAGTTTTTAACCAGCTCATATGTTGAATCTGAAATGTTGATCTCCCCACTTTCACATAATGATTCCATACGATTGGCTGTGTTTACCGTGACGCCATAAATATCATAAAGGTATTTTTTCCTGCCGATAACACCGGCTATTACACTTCCGGAATGTACACCGATACGCAAACCCCAGCCCTGAAATTTTCCTTTGTCATCAAAACTGAAAGTCCTGACAAAGATTTGCAGCTCAAGGGCAGCAAGCACAATGTCAACCGGATTGGTACTGTTCTTTTCCGGGACTCCGCCTGCGCACATATACCCGTCGCCAATGGTTTTAATCTTCTCAATATTATATTTCTCAATGATCAGGTCGAACTGGTAAAATAGCTCATCCAGCCTTTCTACCAGAATATCGGGGTTGAGTTCCTGTGATATTTTTGTAAATCCCTGAATATCAGAAAATAATACGGTTACAAGGTCGAATTTTATCGTAGATGCCTTTCCTTTAAGTTTTAATTCCTGTGCAGTCTGATTGGGCAACATGTTCACCAGAAGATCTTCTGCACGTTCATTTTCCTTCAGCAGTTCTTCGGTTCTTTCCCGGATGATGGTCTCAAGATTGGCTTTTACCTTTGCAAACTGGTAAGTTCGAATCTTAATAACCATTAGCACGAATGAAATTAGCAGGATTAAATAAATCAGATATGCCCAGATGCTACGATAATAGGGTGGTTTGATGATAAAGTGGAAAACAGCTTCATCTGTAAGTTGTCCATAAATGTCGCTCGCTTTTACCCTGAAAACGTATTTTCCTTCAGACAAAGACGTGTATTCTTTTACATTACGGGTACTCCAGTCTGACCAGCTCTTATCGTAATTTTCAAGCAAATACTGGTACTGAATATCATTTTCGCTTTCATAATAAGGAGCAGCAAATTCAAACAGTATTGAAGACAGGTTGTGAGTTAAGGTAACTACACTTTTGTAATTATTGATGATATTGTCGCCTAATACATTTAATATTACCGCATTAGAAAAAAATGAAGAGTCTTTACTGGTCACTATCCTACTGATAAAACAGGGGATATCTAAATTTGTGTCCTTTCTCATTTGCTGATAATCAAGCCTGACAAGCCCTTCATCACCACCAAACCAAACAATTTGCGAATCAGGGAAAATTGTTTCGACGCTGAAATCTTTCAGTTTGACTTCCGGCAAGGTTATTATTTTGTATTTTTTTCCTGTTCCGGCATATTCCGCGATACCTGTCTTTTTATCGTATTTGTAAGACATGGCGTAACTAAACCAGATGTTTTTTCTTGAATCTTCTGCTAAAGGAAATATCCGGTAATCCAGGTTTTTTTGTTCAGGATTGAGTAAACTGTCGGGAAAGAACCATGCTTTGTTTTCATCATAGGTATAAAGACCTTTAGGGGTAGAAAAAATAACTCCGGATGATGTACGGTAAACATCATTACCATGTTCATCGGAAGGTAAACCGGCTGAGTTCATATATTGTCTTACCGTATTATTGATCTGGTAACCCCTTGAGCAATCTACCCTGAATACACCGTTATAATCTGTTCCAAGCCATAAGTTACCATTCGATGTTTCTGCAATGGTTCTCACTTCACAATTCACACCACGCAATCTTCCGAGAGTTTCCCATTTTGTTCCCAATAGCCTGAATGCCTGCAGTCCGTTATCATCAACCGAATAAATTATTCCGGGAAATAACCTGGATGCAAGGATAGATCTGACTTTTTTGCCATAAACCTGTCTGACTTTTTTCTGGTCAGCCTGGAATATTCCTTTGCTTGAAGTGATATACAACTGGTCTGAGATAATATAAAAATGATAACATTCGGCATTAATTCCTGAAACAGCTTTGAATGTTTTTTCGTTTCTGAAAGTATTGCCTGAAAGATCATAGATATTTTCGTCAGAATGTACTGAAACACCATGATTTGTAGCAATAAATATATTATCATGCCAACGTATTATAGATGATATGCTACCTTTTATCCCATAATTTTTATCAAAAAAAGTAAATCTCGAAAGGTACTCTATCCTGCTGATGCCATTATTTAAAGTCACCCACAGATTTCCGGCCTGATCAATAAACATGGATGTTACAGCATCATCATAAAGGCCGTTTTGTTTATTCAGATTAGAGATCAGATGTCCAAGGGCATCGATAAAAACGATACCTCCGCGTTTAGTTCCCAGGGCATAATATCCACCACTCAGGTACAAGCCACAAACCAATTCATTTTTCTCAATAAACTCATCCACATCTGTGTGAATTATGTTGAATTTATTCCTTGAAAATTGCACCAGGCTCTTTTGACCCTTAATCTTGATAAGGAATTCGTCATCACCTGAAGGTAATATCTCAGATATCTGCTTGCCTTTGAACTTATCGCCATTCACCATCAGGTTAAAATGCCCCTGGTCGTATATCATAAGACCTTTTTCGGGATTATTCAGAAAAACACGGGGGTTGCTGTTTTTTCCATCAGAGTTGCTAACTTTTAATAAGGAATAGGTGGAATCAATTTTTGAAATTACTTCGAATACATCGTCAGAATACCGGTACAACCTGTCTGCTGTTGAGAATAATACCTCCTTGTTTATACAGATTATTTTATCAATCTGCCCAAAATTGCGCAAAGGAGGCTCAATCCTGGTATAAAGTGAGTTTAAAAATGTATTGTTCTTCGAATAATAATCCAAGTAACCAAACTCATTGCGTCCTCCGGCATATACCCGTCCATGCCTGTCCACATCAAGAACAGGATGACCTTTCATGTTGATCAGTTTCCAGTTTACACCGTTGAATTCAAGAATACCATTCATGTTTCCGAAATAGAGAATAAAACGTGCATCCTGAGTAACAGAAAAGTTCTGGCTTTCATATCCGTATTCTCGAGGGCTGATATTTTGAACATAGGGTTTTCCCGTTTCTGAATGTTGGCAAAATGAGTAATTATCAATGATGCAGATAATTAAAGAAAGCAGGACTAATTTGTTAAAATAATTCGTCAATTTATGAAGATAATATTTGGTCATGTTTAAAATTTGTCTTATTTTCAAACGGTCATTCAAAAGTAAAAATTTAACTGTAATTTTACGTGTGAATTAATAAATATGATGATGGAAAATAACAAAAAGCCGATGATTGTACCATGGGATTTCACTCATGAAGCTCAGTATGCACTTGATCATGCTGTCAGAATCGCCAAAATACTTGATAATGATATTACTTTGGTTCATATTATAGATGAAGGTGGAATGCTCTCTAACAAATCTGGTATTAAGAAAAAAATTGAAGAAGCCACAGACAGGTTAAATGAAATTTCTGAAAACACATACAGGGAACATGGAACAAAACCTATGTTCATTGTCAAACAGGGCAATATATACAATACCATCAATGAAATTTCCAATGAGTTGGAAGCCAGAATGGTGGTTATGGGAACGCATGGATACCGCGGTATTGAAAAATTCACCGGCAGTAAGGCGTTAAAGGTCATTGCCGGTTCCAAGATACCTTTTATGGTGGTTCAATCTCCTTATGAATACAGGCCATATAATGATATTGTTTTCCCGGTTGACCACAAACCTGAAAACAAGGAAAAATTAGTCTGGGCAAATTACATGTCTCATTACTTCGGGTCCAAGATCATGATTATAATACCAAATCATTCTGATGATTTTCTGAGGAGAAATACGCTGGCAAATCTGAATTTTGCAAAAAAATATCTGGAGGAAAAGAATATCAGTTATGAAATTCATTATGCAAATAAAAAGAAGAAATTCAGTGAGCAGATGGTTGAATTTGCCCAACAGGTAAATACCAACCTGATCCTTATCATGATCACAAAAGAAATTGGTTGGCAGAATTATCTTTTCGGTGCTGATGAACAGACAATAATTGCCAACAAAGCTAAAATTTCTGTTATGTGTGTCAATCCACGAACTGATCTTCGCAGGGGTGGGTTTAACCAATAATTTCTTCGTCTTTCAGATTGTCCAGTGGCTGGGATCCTGGCGCCATTGTTTAAGTATTTCCAGGTCTTCTTTTTTAATGTAATTGATGGCCAATGCGGTATCAATGAGGGTATCGTAATTGCATAAAGACAAATAATGACAGTCAGCATCCAGGAAATTTGATGCAGCTATCTCAAACTGGTACGAAAAGATAGCAATCAGCGCAGTAACATTCAATCCGGCTTTTCTTAATGCATGAACAGCTTTAATACTGCTGCCCCCGGTAGATATCAGGTCTTCAATGACAATAACCTGTTTGCCGGGCATAATCTCGCCTTCGATCAGGTTTTCCAAACCATGATTCTTGGGTTCAGACCGGACATAAATAAATGGCAGATTCAAAGCATCGGCTACCAGTGAACCATGAGCAATTGCTCCTGTAGCAATCCCTGCTATCATACCTGTTCCCGGAAATTCTTCCCTGATCAGCTTTACAAATGCATTTTTAACTATCTCCCTTGTTTCAGGGTAGGATAATATTTTCCTGTTATCACAATAGATGGGCGATAACCAACCTGATGCCCAGGTAAATGGCCTGTCAGGGCTCAGTTTTACTGCTTTAATGTGAAGCAGGTGCTCTGCAATAATACTCGCTGTGTCGTTCATTGCCGGGTATTTAATATCTTCTGAATAACCGATGAGGTTGAATAGCCTTCGGCAAAATCAATGGTTTCAATTTTACCGCCGCTGGAAGTTACAATATCATAACCAACAATATTTTCGGGATGATAATCACTTCCTTTCACCAAAAAATCCGGTTTTATAGTTGCAATCAGTTCATACGGGGTTTCTTCGTTAAACAGTACCACTGCATCCGTGAAATGAAATGCCGCCAGGCAATATGCCCTGGTTCTTTCATCCTGTACCGGTCGCGAATCTCCTTTGATCTTTCTCACTGAAGCATCAGTATTCAGTCCGATAATCAAAATATTGCCCAATTGTGAGGCTTTTGTAAGATATTCAACATGGCCATAATGAAGAATATCAAAACAACCGTTGGTAAAAACCAGCTTATGCCCTTTAAATCGCCATATTTTTACCATATGGCGGAGTTCTTCAAAGGTCATTATCTTTTTACTTAAGAAATTGATCTTATCCATTTATTATCAAATTATTAAACAATTTTTCTGCGTCGGTTCAAAAACAACATCAATAAGGAATATCCGGCCAGCAGGAATATCAGAATAGCCTGAGATTCATGGGCAATGGTCGCATAAACCAGTCCCTGCTCCCTGGGAATACCATACAATGTCAGTCCAAGAGAAATGATACCGTGGAATGCTCCAAAGCCATTCTGAACGGGGGCTGACATGCCTATTCCCCCGATTACAAGCAGGAACAACCCGTCAATCAGCGATAGCCCTGAAGTAGCCGGAATGGCAAAAACCACAACATATGTCATCATAGTATACATCGTCCAGATAAACAAGGTATGCAAAAGAAACTGCCATCGTTTTTGCATATGAATGATGGTAGAAAGCCCGGCATAGATACCCCTGATCAATTTTTTAGTTTTTCTCACGATAAAGATCTCATTGATCTTCCGGCGGAATACAAAATATAAAATAATTATACCCAGTACAAAGACACCGGCGAAAATATAGTAGAACACTGAAATTTGCAGGCTTGCATGAACTTTCCCGAAAAGTGGAATAAATAGCTTGTCGATGAAGAACTGGCCGAAGAATTTGATTTTGGCAATAAAAACCACAAAAAGTAGAATGACCAGGGTAATTACATCAATCACTCTTTCAGCAATCACGGTTCCTATCAAAGCATCAACAGGTATTTTTTCGGATTTTGAAAGAGTGGCACAGCGGGTGATCTCCCCGAGTCTTGGCAGGGCAAAATTTGCAAGATAACCAGTCATTACGGCATAGAAACTGTTGCTTACCTTAGGTTTATGTCCGAGGGGTTCTATGAGCAGGTTCCACCTGATGGACCGGCTGATAAATCCCGCGACAGAAAAAACTAGTGATAATAAAATACCCATGAATATCTGGCATTTCTCAGATCATGCAAGAGAAGATGGTAGTTTATTCCTTTAAATGCAAAATATAGCAGGACTATGGCTAAGGCAAGGAAAACGAGATAGTTAATCGCTTTTATAATAATCTTCTTCAAGGCGATCAGTCAATTATCCGGTTTGAGGCTGTATCCGGGAAAATCATATACGGCTTGAATTTCTTTGCTTCTTCGAAATCCATGGTGGCATAGGAAATAATGATAATCACATCACCAACGGATGCCTTACGTGCAGCGGGCCCATTCAGGCAAATCATCCCGCTGTTACGCTCTCCCTTGATCACGTAAGTTTCAATACGCTCGCCATTATTGATGTTAACAATCTGGACCTTTTCGTTCTCAATCAGATTAACGGCTTCCATCAATGCTTCGTCAATAGTAATACTGCCTACATACTGAAGATTAGCCTCGGTGACTGTTACTTTATGAATTTTCGATTTTACAACCTCAATGAACATATCGCGGCAAAATTATAAATAAAATCGGATATTATCTATAAGTCTCACAAACCCCGCGTATACGGCAATGCAGCCCACCAATGCCCTGGAGGAATTCCATTGCGTGGCAATGGTCAGCTCATCAGGGTCGACAATTTCAAAATATTCAAATTTAAGACAGGGATACAAACTGATGAAATCAATAAGTGAAGTTTTTACCTCTCCAATTGTTGCTCCTTCTTTTGCCTTTGATACTGCTTTCGTTAATGCCTGAAAAATATGCGGAACATTCCTGCGTTCCTCTTTACCGAGAAGTAAATTACGGGAACTCATGGCAAGACCATCATCTTCACGTATTATCGGACAGCCGGTTATTTTAATATTGTAATTAAATTGCTTTGCCAGTTTTTTTATGATCACAAGCTGCTGATAATCTTTTTCGCCGAAATATGCATTGTCAGGATTGATGATATCGAAAAAGCGGCTTACAACTTGTGCCACACCATTAAAATGATTCGGACGGAACCTGCCTTCCATCACTTTATCAAGCATGCCAAACTCAAATATTCTGGTATCCGGTTCAGGATATACCTCTTTTTCGTCCGGTGCAAAAAGTATATCACACCCCGCTTTCTCAAGCAAAGCAATATCTTCATTCATCATCCGCGGATAATTCCGCAGATCTTCAGGATTATTAAACTGATTTGGATTAACAAAAATACTTGCAATGGTTACCTTATTTTCCTTACAGCTCCTTTCAACCAGCGAAATATGACCCTTGTGCAGAGCGCCCATCGTTGGTACAAAACCAACAGATTTACCTGCATTTTTCAGGTTTGTTATTTCTCTGCGGATCTCTTCTCTGGTTTTATATGTTTTCATTCGACAAGTCAATTACTGATGATTAATTAAGAAGCTGTTTTGAATTTTATTAAGTATTTGATTATTAACGTATAATTTTATTTTATATACCCTCCCCATTGTCCCCTCCCTGCTGACAGGGAGGGGATTGTCCGCTATGTAATATGTACTAAATTAGCAGAACTCAGTTCCCCTCCTTGCTCGCAGGGAGGGGCTAGGGGTGGGTAAAAAGTACAATATGGCAAAATTTTAAGATATTAATAAATTAAAACAACTAAGAGTTTAATGGATTTTAATTTTTCAGCAAGTCTCTTGCATTTAAAAATGCTGCTTCAGTCAATTCATTGCCGCTCAGCATTTTTGCAATTTCCACCAATTTTTCTTCTTCAGATAATAATTTAATATTGGTATTAGTTGAAACCGCATCTTCCGATTTATATACCAGGAAATGATCATTTCCTTTCACTGCTATTTGTGGCAGATGGGTAATATTTATCACCTGGATACCGGCTGACATATCTTTCAGGATATTTCCCACCTTATCAGCAATTTCTCCTGATACACCAGTGTCTATTTCATCAAAAATAATGGTCGGCATATCCTGTGCGCTGGATAACAGAGATTTAATGCTTAGCATAATTCTTGAGAACTCGCCACCGGAAGCCACTTTTGAAATCTCCTGCATCTCAACATTGCGGTTGGTCGAAAGTAAAAAACGCACGTTATCAATACCACGTATGTTAAGTTCGTTTACTTGTTCTGAAAGTATTTTAAACTGGATGGCAGGAATTCCCATTTGTGACAGCAACTCTTTAATTCGTTTTTCGATGCCGGGTACCACCTTTTTCCTGTTCTCCGAAATTCTAACAGCCAGTTTGTGCAGTTCTTCTTTCATTTTCACAACACCGGCATTTAATTCTGTAATTTCAATGTCGTAATTTGCAATATGTTTAATTTGCTTTTCCAGTTCATCACGTATTCTCATTAATTCACCGGGGTTTTCTGCCCGGTGCTTTTGCTCCAGCTGATAAATCTGGTTTAGGCGGGTATTAATTTGATCTATCCTTTCGGAACTGTATTCCACTGATTCATTCAGTATCCCGGCTTCGGATGCGATATCTTTTAATTCAATATTCACCGACTCAAGTCTTTGCGCCAGGGTTTCTGCATTTGTGATGAATGATCCTACCTGGGAGAGCGAAAGCATGATGTTTCTCAGTTTAGAAATGACCGGGTCGTCCTCACCATTCAGCGTTTTAACAGTTCTGTCAAGAGCAAGTTTGATCTCTTCGCAATGTGTCAATGTTTCGAGTTCTGATTCAAGCGATTTTTGTTCATTTTCATCATAAAGTCTGGCCTCGTTCAACTGGTCGAACTGAAACTGATAATAATCAAGATCAGCTTTTGCTTTGACTGAATGTGCAAGTAATTCTGCCAATTTTCCGGTTAATTTCCGGTGATCCTGAAATTTCGAAGTATATTTCTCCAGTAATTCCTGGTGCCCTGCCACTGTATCGACAACTTTCAGCTGGAAAAGGTTATCAGAAAGAAGCAATGTTTCGTGTTGGGAATGAATATCAATCAGTTTTGAACCAATACTTTTAATAAGTGCCAGGTTAACAGGTGTGTCGTTAATGAATGCCCGTGATTTTCCTTCGGGTAGTATTTCACGTCTGATAATTGTTATATCGCTGTAATCAAGTTCGTTATCTTCAAAGAAAGATTCAAAATGGTAATTGCTGATATCGAATATACCTTCGACAATGCATTTTTTTGATTTGTCTTTCAGGATATTGGACTCGACTCTCTGTCCCAGGATCAGGGATAAAGCGCCAAGAAGGATTGATTTCCCGGCGCCGGTCTCACCGGTGATAATAGAAAAACCTCTCCCGAAGTTAATTTCAAGTGATTGGATCAGAACATAATTTTCTATGGTAAGGGTTTTTAACATCCGGCGAAGTGTTGTTTACCTGCACATGATAAAAATAACCTGTGATTTTGCGGTAAAATTACAGTTTCCTGATCAAAATTTAAAAAGTTAAAGGAACAGTATCTGTCAATATTTGATACCGCCGGGTTGGTTGACCCCTGAACCCTGACTTCCCTGCTGGCCTGGCATTGAACCAGACATTGAACCCGGCATTGAACCTGGCATTGAACCTGTCTGAGTACTGGTGTTGCCAACAGTGTTAGTGGTTTTTATTTTATTATATTTTGCAGAATTAGAAGGATCAATTTCATTAAGTATCAGAACGACCCTGTCCTGCTCGTCGGTAAATGATTCGGTGAATATATTAACCAGTTCGTCTGCCTTGGCATCAAAGAAAAGTTGCATCAGAAACGACCCCGGTTTATCACGGTGCACGGATTGTAGCAATTCCAGACCTGAGGCTATCTGGGCACGTCCTTCGCTCACTTTGTCTGACATAACATCAAGCCCCAAACGATGGTACATATAATAACACTGTCTTATACCGCTATAACGGTCATTTAAAAGATTCTCCGTTAACCAGTACCTGTTTTTAAGGCTTTCAAAAGCCTTCCAGCCCTTTTCCTGTGCATTCTGGTTGCGTGTCACTATTGACTCGGCTTTCTGAAACCATGGTGACCCACCTTCGGAGCTAAAGGAGTCATAATCAAGTCCAATAATAATATAGGCATAATAGGCCATGAGACTTACCAGTGAAGAGTTTGAGGAAATTTCGTTATATTGAATAGGTTCAAATTCCACATACTTAAACTGAATATTATTATCCTGGTAATTCAGGAGCACAGAATTGTAAGAGCTGTTGAACACAGGTCTGCGTGCCTGCACCTGCATGGTTCCTTTAAATTCATCAACAGAAAGTTCTTCAGTAATGTTAATATTTATATTACAGTCAATTCTTTCCTCATTGCTGAAGATGTTATCAGTCCATTTATGATTGTTCATGAATTCAAATAACTCATTCTGCAAGGTACGGAATACCTGTTTATTAGTACCCTGAATCTGCTGTGACATCACCTGTAATTTACAGTCGAGTTCCTGTGAAAATACGGAATGACCCAGCATTATGGCGGTGATCAGAATGGCTATTTTTTTCATTTCACAAAATTTATTCATGAATGATCAGTTGAATACATAGAAAATATTTTTTCAACAATGTCTTTTGCAACATCCTTCTTTGATTTCAACTCATATTGATCAATTTTATTGTATTTGTCAATCATCGTGACCTTGTTTGTATCAGTTATAAATCCGGCGCCGCTATCGTTCAGTGAATTAAGAACAATAAGATCCAGATTTTTTTCAGCCAGTTTCTTCTGTGCATTGACGATCCCGTTGTCCGATTCAAGAGCAAAACCTGCCAGTATCTGACTCTCTGTTTTTATCTTACCCAGTTCAGCGGCAATATCCCTGGTTGGAATCAGTAATAAATTAAGTGAATCCTGTTTACTTTTCAGCTTGGTTAAGGAAAGGGAAGCTGGTGAATAATCGCTTACCGCAGCTGCTAAAACTGCGATGTCGCATGTTGAGAAATGTTCAGCAGCAGCCAGATACATCTGAGCAGCAGATTCAAGCCTGATAAGATTTACTCCCGGGTGATCAATCTGCAATGCTGTGGGCCCACTTATCAGAGTAACCTCAGCACCCTGTTCTGCAAATTCCAGAGCAAGGGTGTAACCCATTTTCCCACTCGAAAAATTCCCGATAAACCTCACAGGATCAATCATTTCATAAGTTGGTCCAGCGGTGATCAGAATCTTTTTGCCCTGAAACCTGGAAAACTTCCTGAAGAATTCTGTCAGTTCTGTAATTATAAACTCAGGTTCCTGCATCCTGCCCTTTCCGCTCAGTCCGCTGGCGAGTTCACCGATGGATGGTTCAATGAAATTATGGTTGTAGGATTTAAGAATTTTTATGTTTCCCTGCGTGGCAGGGTGGTTCAGCATGTCCATATCCATGGCCGGTGCAATGACTACAGGGCATCTGGATGATAAATAAGTGGTAAGGAGCAGGTTGTCGCAAATACCATGAGCCATTTTAGCCAATGTATTTGCTGTTGCCGGTGCAATCAGCATCAGGTCTGCCCATATGCCAAGATCAACATGACTATTCCAGTCGCCGTCTTCAACCCTGAAAAAATCCGTCAATACCGGATTACCTGAAAGAGTGGCCAAGGTCACGGGGGAAATGAATTCACGCGCGTAGGGCGTCATTATCACTTTGACGATGGCTCCTTCTTTAACCAGCAATCTGACAAGAATAGCCGCCTTGTAAGCGGCTATGCTGCCGGTTATTCCAAGAATTAATTTCTTGTCTTTCAGCACAGCAAGTGAAATTTGCCTTACTAGGGTGTCTTTGTCTCAGCCTTCCCGGGATTCCTGTAATAAATCTGGTGTTCCAGAAACTCCTGGGTAGCTATCAGTGAAGGTTTGGGAAGTTTTTCATAATAACGGGATATCTCGATTTGTTCCCTGTTCTCAAAAACTTCCTCCAGATTGTCGGAATAAGAAGCAAATTCTTCCAGTTTGGAATTCAGTTCTTCTTTCATTTCTGAAGCGATCTGGTTTGCCCTTTTCGATAAAATAGCCACACTTTCATATACATTACCTGTCTCACGGTCCATTTTTTCAAGATCACGTGTGATGGTAGTTGTAGAAGCCTGTTTTTTATGCTCCATGAGAATATATTATTTAATTAACTAATTATTAACTAATTGAATTTTTGTGTTATTGTAAATCTTATCTGCTTCACTTATCCTGCTGCTACCCGGAAACTCACTTTTAAAAGCATTATAATTATCGACCGTATCCTGCAGGCGCTCATTCTTTTTTTCTGTGATACTGTTTGCAGCAAGCAGGTAACTTGCCTGAAGTATCATGAACATGATTTGTTCGCGATATGACGAATCCGGGAAATCTTTCAGAGTATTTTTAAAAGAAATGATTGCTGCCTTATATTCACCTATGTCAAAATACAATTTTGCATTGGAATATGATTTTGTTTCTAATTTATACCTGAGCTCGTCAATCAGTTTGTTGGCTTCCACCAGTCTTTCACTCTGTGAATGATGATTAATAAACAATTGCAGTTGCTGTATGGCTTTTACGGTATTTGCCTGGTCAAGGCTGAAATCCGGTGATTCAAGAAAAAAACAATATGCTCCCATGTATTCAGCCTCTTCGCTGTGTAAACTCTGGGGATACATTTTGGCAAAATCCTGAAAATAATAGCCTGCCATAATGTAATCGTCCTCGTAATAATAACAGTAGGAATAAAGAAAATAGATCTCCTCCGCTTTTGAAGTGCCCTTATATATTGTCAGCAGTTCTTCAAGCAACGATAAGGAACGGGGATAATCCTTCTTATCGTAATAGTATTTGGCCCTTTCATATTTTTTTTCATAATCGGTACTTTTCAGCAGTTTCTGGTAATCACTGCACGAAGACATCAGGATAAGAAAACCGAGCAAAGAGAAAATATAAAAACGGCACTTAAAATTCATGCTGCAAAGTTATTAATAATTATAGATGTATTACAAAAAGATGATATACAGAAAAATGCATCGCTGAAGGCACAAGATATAATGATTATTTGGAATCATCGTCCAATTCACGATCATCAATTTTCTTGCTGGTATCAGTCAGTAAAGACCTGTATTCTGAAGGGTTTTTAAGAATTTCAGTTGCCCTGATCACTTCAGGGTCAGTAAGGAAAGAATATTCAATAGCTCCTTTCTGGTAATAATACCGGCTGACTATTTCCTCAGAGATCAGGTCTTTTATTTCTTCTTTAAAAGTAATCAGATCTTTCTGTTTATCATGGGCAATTTTTTTATGCAAAGCCTCAAATTCAGGTTTGGCGCTTTCATAGTATTTTTCCTTTTTGCTTATTTCTTCCAGTTTGGAGTACACTTCGTCGCTTTTTGATTCATAATCAAACTCTTTACCCGAAAGGAATTGGATAAAGTCCTGATAATCGGCATCTGCCAGTACAAATTCTTTTGGAGGTGCAATGGAAGCATGCTTCAAACAATAGTCAGTCACATAGTCGAATATCATTGATTTAGTAATTAGGCTGACGGCAATATTGCTCAGTTTGGAAGGGGTCACCTTCACATCGGGTGAAATACCACCGCCATCAAATACTTTTCTTCCTGCTTTTGTTTTGAACTGTGTAATAAGACTGTCGGGTACTTTACCTACACTGCCATCATCACGCCTGTGCGTATAATCAAGCGCCTGTATACATCTGCCACTGGGAACATAATATTTGGCGGTGGTAATCTTAAGCTTGGCATTATAGCTCAGGTCACGGGTTGCCTGTACAAGTCCTTTACCAAACGTTCGCTGACCTACAATAATTCCCCTGTCGAGATCCTGTATCGCCCCGGAAACTATTTCGGAAGCCGATGCAGAGCCACTGTTTACAAGTATTGCAAGTGAAATAGCAGTATCAACAGGCATATTTACAGCGGTATAGGTTTTATCAAGGTCTTTTATCTTTCCTTTTGTACTGACCACTTCCTGTCCCTTACCAACAAAGAGGTTGACAATATTTACCGCTTCAAGAAGCAACCCTCCTGGATTACTTCTCAGGTCAAGAATGACCGATTTCAGTTCAGGGTTCTTTTTCAGTTCTACCAAGGCATCCTTGACATCCTGACCTGCTTTCTCAGTAAAGGAGGTAAGTTTGATATAACCGGTCTCATTATTAAGCATTTGGTAATGAGGAACGCTTTTGATCTTCACTTCTTCACGAGTAATCGACTTTGTAATGGTCTCCGATGTGCCCGGTCTTTTCATCAGAATATTTACAACTGTATTCGGTTGTCCTTTAAGTGCTTCGCTAACATCATCTATCTGTTTGTCTTTTACGGGTTTATTATTAACTTCGATGATAATATCACCGGCTTTCAATCCTGATTTCATGGCTGGTGAATTTTCGTAGACCTCTTCAATGACTACCTGGCTTCCGATTTTCCTGATTACAGCACCCACACCACCATATTGGCCTGTAGTCATAAACCGGTAGTCTTCAATCTGTGATTCAGGTATATAATTTGTGTAAGGATCCAGTGACTTCAGCATGGCATCAATACCTGTTCTTATCAGTTTACCGGGATCAGTCTGGTCGACATAATAGATATTTGTCTCTTTGAAAAGAGAATAAAAAATATCGAGATTTTTGGCGATTTCAAAACTGTCATCACGAAAACTAAAGAAAAAAACGGAAGCAATGAATACGATTGCCGAGATTATCAGAATTCTGAATTTTTTGAACCAGGTCTTCATAATATTAATTAAGCGATAGATAAATTCATGGTACCGGATCATAACCATGCCCACCCCATGGATGGCAAGATAAAAAACGTTTTAATGTAAATAATCCGCCTTTAAACGGACCGTGCTTTTTTACTGCTTCAATGCCATACTGGGAACAGGATGGAGTATAACGGCACCTGGCACCCAGTAAGGGAGAAATGGCAAGCTGGTAAAAACGGATTAATCCGATAATGATAAAGCTAATGAACTTTTTCACAATCCTTGATTAAACGCTGAAGGGACGAAATTATTTTTAATTCAATTTCTTCAAAAGAGCAAATTTCTTTACCTATATATAAAATCATCATTGCAATTCCTTTGTCTTTTCCGGCCAGGTACTGGTAGAGAATACTTTTATTTTTCCGGTAAGCTTCACGCATTCTGCGTTTTAATAAATTTCTGAGGTAAGCTTTCCTGAAGTTTCGTGTAATAACGCTGAAACCTGCCTGTGCCGGATATTTTCCTTTTATTTCTGTTTCTGACCAGACAACACGGATAGGTGGAAGGAACAAACTGTGTCCTTCAGTAAAGATTTTTTGAATCAGCAAATTACTTTTGAGCCGTTCTTCTTTACGAAAGCTAAATTTCATATCTGGCTACAAGGCTGTAGGCTATTAGTCTGTATGTTTCAGGATGTAGTAAATAGGCAAAAGGCATAAGTTAAAAGGCATAAGGCAGTAAGCAGTGGAGATAACATTATAAATTTTATGAACATATAACTTATGACTTACGACTTATGACTTACGACTTACTTTTATTATTGTCTTTATTGAATTTTTTGATGAATTCTTCAAGGGCCATGGTCATCGAAGGCGACTGGGGGGTGGGTGCCGGAATATCGAGGCGCAATCCGGCTTCAGCAACCGCGTGGGTTGTAATCGGACCAAATGCAGCAATTTTAGTGCTATTCTGCTGGAAATCAGGAAAATTATGAAATAGGGAATTGATTTCAGCAGGACTGAAGAATACCAAGATATCATAGTAAACATCCTGTAGGTCAGACAAATCGCTTACTACTGTGCGGTATAGAATTGCAGGAGTGAATTTAAATTTATGCTTCTGAAGTTTTTCCGGTATTTCCTGTTTGTGAATGTCAGAAAGAGGTACAAGAAATTTATCCTCGCGGTATTTTTCAATCAGATCAATCACACTGTCGAATTTCCCTTTGCCATAAAATACTTTTCTTTTCCGGAACACAATGTACTTTTGCAGGTAAAATGCTATTGACTCACTGATACAGAAATACTTCATCTCATCAGGAACTTCAATTCGCATTTCTGTGCAAATGCGATAAAAATGATCAACCGAAGTGCGACTGGTAAAAATTACTGCCGTATGATCAAGGATATTGATTCGTTCTTTTCTGAAATCCCTGGCAGGAATTGGTTCGACGTGGATAAAAGGACGGAAATCAACCTTCAGGCAGTACTTTTCTGCCAACTCAAAATAGGGAGATTTTACGTCTTCTGGTTTCGGCTGCGAAACTAAAATGCTTTTAATTTTCAATTGGGTAAAGTTTGTAAGATACTGATGATTAACCTGTTACCTATAATAATAAAAGCGATAAAACGAATTTATATACTACCAATAAGGGTAAAATTTCGAGGGCGCAAAGGTATAAAATTAAATAATATTTATAGATATTGTTGTACAGAATAATTTTTAAACCCCTGATAATCTGAGCACAATATGTAAGAATAAAGCAAATAACCCCTATATAAATTGCTATTGACCTAAACCTTTCTTCAAGAAAAGGAATAGCGGTAACTACCGGTATAAGGGCCAATCCTAATGTTTTATTGTAAACAAATAAGTTATGAATGAAAATTGAAATCAATTTATCAATCATGAAAAGAAAACCAAATATCTTGTATACCAGATATTTAATCAAATGAGCCACGACAATTGCAAGTAAAATAATGAAAAATCCAGTAAGTTCACTGAAATTAAATATCTGCAGTTTGAAATGATGAAGAATCTGGCATATAAACAAGGCGGAATTAATAATAAATACAGTATTTAATACAAATGATACCCTGGCAGTCAGCGTATTACGTTCACGGAACATTTTGTCAGCTACCTGTGAATTGGTGGTTGAATTCAATGTGACTACCAGGAAATTATCATAATAAAATCTGACCCATGCTATTGAAAAGAAAGAAAGCAAAATGACCATCACCATCCAGTCAGTCTGTGCCTCCTGCCTGGGAAGTATTTTCTGATCCGAATCAACCTGCTTATTTTCAGTAAATTGTTTTACTTCTTGTTTCCGGGTTAAAATCCTTATTTGCTTTGGCTTTAATTCTTCTATTGACCTTTTGTCGCTTTTTCCAGGAACTCCCTGTTTTAAAGCGTATTGATTCAGAAGATCAAGAAACTGATTATTAACTCCGACTTGAATGTGATTCGAGTAATTGTTATCAGGGCGGGGACAGAAATTCAGGCTATCCGCAGTTACTGCAGAGTTTGAATCCAGGCTGGCCTGATTGCTGTAATGATCCTTATTTTGCAGATCGAATACTTTCTCCAAAGAGGGAGACTCAGTGAGATAATATCCACAATTAGTGTTCATTACAAAATAACCTGGCATAAAAGACCATCATAGTTTTAACTTGCAAATATAGCAGTTCAGCGAATGAAAATCTATATCTGTCCTGGTTATTTAGGCCAAAGTATACATACTTAAAGCTTTTTCTAATAGAAGAATCAAGACTGATATGTTAGCCTTCAGCCTAAAAGCCTACAGCCTATCAGTCTGATTAGTCTCATTGTAATTAATAATGTAAGGTGTAAAATTTTATCAATGAATTGATTAATTTTGTCCTTTCTTTATTCAAAATGTTCTTAACTGATCAGATACAGGCTCCTATTGCTTCCGAGATGAAGAAATTTGAGGACTATTTCAGAACTTCCCTGAAAAGCTCCATTCCTTTGCTTGATATCATTATGAATTACATCCTCAGAAGAAAAGGTAAACAAATGCGCCCGATGTTCGTAATCCTATCCGCAAAACTTATCGGGGAAGTGAATAATTCCACATATGTAGCTGCTGCGCTCATTGAACTTCTTCATACGGCGACTCTCATTCATGATGATGTAGTGGATGAAGCATACGAACGACGAGGTTTTTTTTCAATCAATGCTCTCTGGAAAAGTAAAATATCAGTACTTGTCGGCGATTATCTTTTATCAAAAGGTCTTTTACTTGCAATTGACAACAACGAAAATGAGCTGCTAAAGATCGTTTCTGTAGCTGTGCGTGAGATGAGCGAGGGAGAACTCCTTCAGATCGAGAAATCAAGAAAACTGGATATTTCCGAAGAACAATATTTTGATATCATCAGGAAAAAAACTGCCACTTTGATTGCTTCCTGTACTGCCGGTGGGGCTCTTTCAGCAGGAGCCAATGAACTAACTGTTTCGAGGATGCGACTTTTTGGTGAATATACCGGGATTGCTTTTCAGATTAAAGACGATATTTTTGATTACCAGTCAAATGGATTAATTGGAAAACCTACAGGTAATGATATCAAAGAAAAGAAGATCACCCTGCCTTTGATCTATGCTCTTCGAAATGCTTCTGACAGTGACCGCAGGCACATTCTGCGTATAGTAAAAAACAGTAACCATAATTCTGTGAAAGTTCGTGAAGTGATTGATTATGTAGTTAGTAATAAGGGAATTGAATATGCATCCGTTAAAATGGACGAATATAAGTACAAGGCGATTGCTTTATTAGGTGACTTTCCTGAAAATGATGCAAAAAAATCCCTGATTGATCTTGTAAACTATTCAACTACAAGAAAATCATAGAGGTAGGTATAATTTTACATTATTGTACCTTTGGGTTAAAATATAAAATGTAATGATCGCTTAGGACTCAATAATGATTAAATACTAAAACAGTCCGACTTCCAGACCGACCTGTAATTTTGGTAATTCGGGCAGATCAGTCAAACCACCACCATTCTTAAACAAATCGCTCAGCCTGTAATGCGCATCAATCACCCATCGGCCGAAACCCAGGCGGGCGCTGACACCATAATTCAGACGGTTGGTATATTTCAGTTCCCGCTCGTACATCTCATAAAAACCATAGGTGGGTGAATTTCCGTTATCCTTGATATAATGAGAGATATAATATGAAAAATTGCCGAATGCGCCTATATCAATGAACTTGCCAATGGCATTGCCACGTCTTCCATAATTAATCCGGTTGAAGAATTCAAGCCCCAAACTTGTAAAAGTCAGACTTTCTTTTTTAAAATTACCTGTGTCTCCCTGATTGATCATAACAGATAAATTATCCTGTTTTAATTTGTAATTACTTGTTGATAAAAAGTTGAAATCCATCCCAATGGCATCATATTTACATAATTTGAGCTTGTACCTCATTCCAAAATCAAAATTAGAACTTCCAGGCTTATAATTGGCACCCACATCATTTTTGCCAACCATAAAATCCCACCTGATGTAAAAATGTATGAAGTTTTTCATGTTCTGTCCCCATTTAGCTTCAATGGTATCTTTTGATGGTTTTTGTTCCAGGACAACATTCTGTGCAGACAATAAAAAACTCATGCATAACAGCATGGTTACTAATGTGATAAATTTTTTCATTTATTTTTTGTTAAATTATATTCTTTTGTAAAACCTTTATAATGAATTCGTAGTGTTTCTCCATGTTTGAGATCATTTAACGGGATATCAAGTACATCTTCCTTTTCCACAGAAAGTACTGCATATTTATCGAGGTAGCCCTTTTTGTTTTCAATATGATAATACAGATAACCGGTTGAATCCTTACTCAGCCACTTCTTATCGATCATGATATGAAAACTATCACCTCGCGTTATCATTTCGAAAGTGGGAGATATTGGTTTATTGTCCTTATTGACAATTTTACCGGCTTGAGGTACCCCGTAACCATGCGCATAATCAAAATATGGATATAAATTTCCTGATTTCTCAATTTCATGAAGAAGTTGCATACAGGTGAACCCGGGGTTTTTCTGTAATACACAGGCGGTAAAACCAGCAACCAATGGTGTTGAAAAAGAGGTTCCTGAAGCCACCTGAAGGCTGTCAGACGAAGCCACGGTTGCTGTTCCGAATGCACATACATTGGGTTTTAGCCGTTTGTCAGCTGTTGGCCCAAATGAACTGAAACTGATGTGAATATTTGTTGATGGGTTTATGCCACCGACAGATAATACACTATCGGCATCTGCCGGTGTTATCAGGTATTTCCAGTTTCCGTTACCTTCATTGCCCATGGCGGTAATTACGAGCATGCCTTTTTTTGCTGCCATTCGGGCAGCCCTGGAAACCAGGCTTGTTTTACCATCCATCTGGTTTACAAAATACCTGTTGAAATAATATCCCAAAGAACTGCTGATGATCTGTGCCCCGTTTTTATCTGCCCATTCCATGGCCGAAAGCCAGTTTACCTCTTCTGAATATGGTTCAATATGGGCATATTCAGTACGCGCAAGCAAAAACTCCGCATCCGTGGCAAGACCCAGCTTACGTCCATTGAACAAGCCGGTAATGCATGACAGTACCATTCGTCCATGAAAATTATGACCATATACATTCTCTTTCTTCCTGATAAAATCATAGGTTTTGATGATCCTGTGATTTTCCCACAGGTGGCGGAAAGCCGGGTGCTTATCTACCTCAGGAAAACCAGCATCGAATACTGCAATTCTGACTCCTTTACCCGTCAGTCCCCGTTCTGCAAAAATTTCACCCTGCATGCTCGATAATTGTTCACTGGTAAGGTCTGTCCCTGTTCCCTCATTATGACCGGGTTCATCAGTGAAACATGTTACTGCAATAACAGGTTCAATTGATATTATTTCTTTTACAAAAGGAAGTGATCTGATTAATCCGATCTGCAAATCATTGCCCGATATGAACATTGCATTCAGCCACCTGCTCTGATATCCTGTACTATCTGCAATATTGGCAACAGTATTTGCATAGTCCGCGTTAAGAGGGAAATCCGTGGAATCGAACAATGAAACTCCGTTAACTATTCTTCTTTCAATTGCTTTTGGATCAAAATATTCGTATGGATTGAAACCGGTACCTTTCTTATTCTTAAAGAAAACCCAGTAATGGTTCTGGCTGATAGCAGTCTTTGGAAAAAATTGAAATGAAAAAAGCAGTATAAAGAAATACAGCAGCAGCTTATTTTTATTTTGCATAATGAATTAATATCTTGATTTTCTGAACATAAGATCAGAATAAATCGATTTTTGACTGGTTTTAAAAATAACAAATTAATATTTCAGGTAAGAATATTCTTTGATTTTGAATTGTATGGAAGGCTAATAGGCTGTAGACTATTAGGCTGCAGGAAATTAAGAATTAATTAATGAAATTTCCTAAATACCTAACCTAGACGAACCATAACCAAACAAGAAATCACAAATCTCAAAATACAAATCACAAATAAATATCAATCAACAAAATTACAAATTCAAAGTAGTTTGTTTTGTATTTGAAATTTTGATATTGTTTATTATTTGTTTTTTGTTCCGCCACGGCGGATTGTTTTTTGTTTTTTTGCCAACATGCGTTAAGATTTCAGAAATAAGCACCTAAAATTAAATAGCCTTCAGTCTAATAGCCTGATCAGTTACTAAAATTTAATATTATGCTGATTGGCTATAAAATATTACTTTAGCAAATCAGTTAAATAATTATGTATTTTTAAAAATGAGATAGTTATGATTAAGATTGTTAAAATAGTAGCATTACTTTCAGTTTTTTTTATGCCAATTGTACCATTTGCAGCAAAAGAGGCAAAAGTAACACTGGCAAATGAAAAAGGGGTCAAGGTTTTTTCGTATTCAAAAGACAGTCAGATATTTATAATTGTGAAAGATTCACTGTCGAATAAGGATAAAACAAAAAAAGAACCGGTAAGTATTAAAATTACCAGTGACACTGAACCTGGCGGAGAAGCATTGCTATTAATGGAAACAGACATCAATACGGGTATATTTACTGGCAAGCTTGCAGTAAAAGAATCAAATACTGCTGTTGCCGGAGATTATGTTCTTCAGGTTAGTGGCGGGGATAAAATAACTGCCAGTTATACCTTACCAAAAGATGATAAAGGGATAGAGCATGTGATAGATGACCAGGCATATTATATGGGTCCATCGTGGTCTTTTGAAAATACCGGGGAGAATCATACTATTCTTATACCTGATAATGCGACAATAACCATTGACGGGAAACCTATTGAAAAGGGTGATTTTATCAGTTGTTTTTACAACACAACTGAAAATGGGAAAAAGGTTTTGAAAAACGGGGGTGGCACCGGACGTGATATTTCACCCGGAGGAATTAAATGGACAGGTAAAACCACTGCTACTGCTGCCTGGGGGGCACAACAGGGAAAGAAAAACGGCTTTGCCCCCAAAGAAGAATTCAAATGGAAAATCTGGCGTGCTTCTGATGGGAAAGAATATGATGCCGTTGCTACTTATATGATTGATGATCGTATTCCTGATAAAGGACAATATGTGAAAGATGGTATCAGTGGAGTTCAAACCCTGACAGCAACCAGCAAATAGAGTCTGCAAATAAACTCCGGAGGGTGATAAAGTGATGTAGTGATGTAGTGATGAAGTGACAAAACTGATTCATAATTCTTCATCTTCCGCTTGCGTGACTTTTGACTCGTGACTTATCACTTTTTGAAAATAAAATACACTGCCAGTATCAGGAAGAAGAAACCAATCACATGATTGATGCGAAAGGTTTCATTTCTAAAGACCACTACTGTAAACAGTGTGAAGACAATAAGGGTAATGACTTCCTGTATCACTTTCAGTTGCCATAGATTGAAGGGACCTCCGTTTTCATGAAAGCCAATCCTGTTGGCCGGAACCTGAGCTGAATATTCAAACAGGGCAATGCCCCAACTGAGCAGGATGATCAGCGGTAATCCCAGGTTGCTAAACCATCCCATTTGTCTGAACTTCAGATGCCCATACCAGGCAATGGTCATAAATATATTCGACACGACCAGCAGTGCAATTGTATAGAATCCTTTCATAACAGTGATAATATCTAGGCTTTGCGAATTAATATTTCAGTAATCCTGTTGAAATAGTATTTATGCCATTACTAATCTGATTTTTTATTTATGGCAAAAATATCAATTTACCTCTAAATCTTCCGAATGATGAGGCATGAACCATTTTTGAGCAACAAATGTAGGTATTACGGCGCTTGCAACAACAACGCCAACTAAAACCGAATATTGAACCTGATTTATTAAACCAGCCTGAAGCCCGTACAAACTTGAGATTGTTCCAAAGGTCAGACCAGTACTCATAAGAAGAGTAGTGTAAATACTTCCGTTCGGAATAAATTTTTTTGCAAAAAAGAATACACCAATAAATTTTGCAACGATTTTAACTGAAAACAAAATTACAAACAATCCTATAGCAGTTATAATAAATGGAAGTGATATTTTCATCCCACCCACAATAAAAAATATGGGTGTAATAATAGCATAGGCAACCGTTCGCAATTTATCCCGGACTGCAACTGTCTTACGTTGTTCTTTAAAATGCTTTGACATTAATAAGCCTAAAATAAAAGCAGGTAAAACTGCCTGACCATCTCCGAGTTTTGCAAAATAAATAAACGCCAGTAATACTAAAAAGATAAATTTGATTTCCGGTTCAATAACTTTACCTGCCCATTGCTTGTTTCGTAAAACTACAAGTGAATATTTATAAACTAAAACTATCAGAATCGCCGAAACACCAATGAATACAAGCGTATAAAGGGTTGGTTTAATAAACAGGATACTTAAAGCAAGCGCAGTTCCCATATCTGTAATGAAAGTTGCCGACATGATTTTTTTCCCGATAATATTTTTTGACAGACCTGTTTCAACAAGTACAGAATATACCACAGCCAGGGAAGTTGTGGATAATGCAACTCCTGCAATTAATGATCCCTGAAGCGTCCATTTTGATATTAAATATGTATAAAGAAATGTTGCGATAAAAGGTAACAGGAATGAAAAAAATCCAATAAGAAAACTTTCTTTAAAATTTACCCGCATCATTTTTGTATCAATTTCTGTTCCAGCCAGAAATGTAAGAATTATACCGCCAAAATTGGCTAAATACAACATCCAGTCTTCGGTATGTAATCCCAGATTTCCGGCAATTACACCCAACACAATTTCAATGATTGCTACTGACAAACCAAGCCGAAGCGAAATAAGACTTGAGAGAAGAACCAGGCTACCAACTATTAATGGAATGAAATCAGCATTCATAATAACTCCTCTTTATGATCCAACATCAATTATTAAAGTAGGAGTTATCAGCCAATTTATGCGGTTACAGGCGAACTCCATCGCCTAAAGACTTTGCAAAAATAATTAAATTAGTTGAAAATGAAATCCCTTTCCGGGTCTATTCATAAACATTGCAAAGTCATGAATATCTTTTTCTCTTTTCCGGATACCTGATTTCATTTCAAGTGACCCGTGACTTGTCACATGTCACTTTGAATTTAATCATCTCATTAACCCGGCCAGTTCAGTCACTGTGTTCCAATTACGGGTGGTAGCGGTGAGTTTCAGATTTTTCTCGAAAAAACTGATGGTTAGCTTTGATCTGCCACTACCAAATGGACAAAAGAGAAATATATGCCTGCCCGAAATAATGAATTCATCCGGTGGATAATTTATTTCCATGGTTTTCTGAATATCAGCAGGTTGTGGTTCACCTGAGAGAAAAGTAACGTGTAGTTTATCTTTATTAATTTCTGGCCTGGTAAGAAAGGGATTGGACTTTAACAGGTCTTGCATTTCCTGTTGCGAACGTATGATGACCGGTACCTGGAAGCCATATTTCCTGAAAACAGACTGTTCAATTCTCCCGGTCAGATCAGGATTGTTATCATTTGTAAATATTACATTACCGCTTTGGATGTAAGTGATTACATTACTGAATCCCAGTCCTTCATACAAAGCCCTGAGGTCAGACATCACAATTTTCCTATGACCTCCAACATTGATACCACGTAGTATTGATAGGTATACAGGCATTTATATTGATCAGGTTTTGGTCCCGTCAAGTTTGAGATGATAAGTAATTTGATACAAGTCACCAGGTCTCTTTGTCACTCAGTCACTTAGTCCTTCTTCACCTGGCAGATAGGCATCACTTCCCTGCCACGTGATTCGTTGACTATTTCGGCCATGGCAAGATATATTGCAGAAAGTCCGCAGATAATGCCTTCCCAACCTGCAATGATCCCGATGATTGCACATCCCGACCAGTCTTTAATGGCAAGGAGTATGAATAATACAGTGAGGCTCAGGAAAACAAACTGTATGGCACGGTTTTTTCCGAAAGTTCCAAGCCACATGAAAAAAGTGAACACTCCCCACATAATGAGGTACCAGCCCATAAAGCACTCGCTGGTTGCAGGACCTTTGGCCCAGCCATGTTCGGGAACCACCCATAATGCAACCAGTGATAACCAGAACATTCCATAGGAAACAAAGGCCGTCATTCCAAATGTATTGCCTTTTTTGAATTCGAGAATCCCGGCAATAACCTGTGCAATACCTCCATAAAAAATCCCCATGGCCAGAATCATGGAAGTAACGGGGAAAAAGCCTGCATTATGAATATTCAGCAGTACAGTGGTCATTCCGAATCCCATCAATCCCAGCGGTGCAGGATTAGCGTAATTATTTTCCATAGGTTTAACTGTAATTAGTGATTTTATCTTATCAAGAGAAGTTATGAATTATAAGTTATGAGTTATGAATTGATCGATGTTGACAACAAAATTACTTGTTAATCCAATAACCAAAAACTCATCACTCATAATTCATCACTCATAACTCCTAATTTCCGTACATATCGGTGATTTCCTGTTTTGTTTTGTGCAGGATATCGAACTTCCTGCCCACTTTGGTAAAAGCATCGAGGGCTTTCTGTAAGTGATGCATTTCATGTCCGGCTGAAATCTGGGTGCGGATACGTGCTGCGCCTTGTGGTACAACAGGAAAGAAAAATCCGATGGCATAAATTCCTTCATCGTACAAAGCACGTGAAAAATCCTGTGACAGTTTAGCATTGAAAAGCATTACCGGAACAATTGGAGTGTCGCCTTCACGCAGGACAAAACCGGCCTCGGTAAGTCCTTTACGCCAGAAGGCAGTATTGGTTTCCAGCTTATCCCTGCGGTCAGTGCTTGCCGATAGAATATCGAGTACTTTGAGAACTCCTGCAACAACGACCGGAGCAATTGTATTGGAAAACAAATACGGACGGGCTTTCTGACGGCACATCTCCACCAGTTCGCGGCGTCCTGAAACACAACCACCAGATGCACCCCCCAATGCCTTTCCAAATGTGGTGGTAATTATGTCTATCTTTCCCATCACATTATATTTTTCATGAGTTCCGCGACCTGTCTTACCGATAAATCCCGAGGAATGTGACTCATCCACAAGGATCATGGCATCGTACTGCTCGCACAGTGCAACCATTTCATCGAGTCTGGCTGTATCTCCATCCATGGAGAATACCCCGTCGGTGATGACTAATTTAAATCTTTTGTCGGCATGAAGCTGCAGCTTGGATTCAAGATGCTTTATATCGGAATGCTTGAATGTATCCTGCACAGCACTGCATAGCCTGATGCCATCTATGAGTGATGCATGTACCAGGCGGTCGGAGATCATCACATCGTCTTTGGTCAGTACTGCTTCAAATACCCCGGCGTTTGCATCCATGCAGGAAGGAAACAGAATGGTTTCTTCCGTTCCGAGGAATTCACTGATCTTTCTTTCCAGTTCGCGGTGAATATCCTGTGTGCCACAGATGAAACGTACCGATGACATGCCATAGCCACGTGAATCAAGACCTTCGTGCGCTGCTTTCACTACATCGGGATGGCTCGACAATCCAAGATAATTGTTCGCACACATGTTGATCACTTTCTTTAACGGTGATCCGCTGGGAAATTCCACAACGATATCAGCAGCCTGCGGTGAATGGATGAATCGCTCCTGCTTGAAAATACCTGCATCACGGATTCCGCTTATTGTTTCCTGGTAAATGGAACGAACTTTATTACTGTATGCCATATTTTTAAATTTACGATTTTTGATTTACGAATTATGATTTAAATATATAGTGATGAAGTGATGAGATATGAGTGATGAAGTGATGAGGTGATGAAGTGATAATGAAACTATGTGATAATGTGATAATGTGATAATGTGATAATGTGACAATTATCAGTATGCTTATTTTTAATGATAAACAATTATAACTCATAATTCATAACTCATAACTCATATCCTGATACCTGATACTTGATACCAATTATTTCAGGAATTCATTCACCAGGACACATATTTTATTCACCGTGTCGAATGCTTCAGGGGTTGCCTTATCATCTGGGATAGATATCTTGTATTTATTCTCAAGGAATCTTTTCAACGAAACCATTGAAAACGAATCAACTATACCACCTGAAATCAAAGGGGTATCATAACTGACCTCATCGCCGCCCTCTTCCACATATTCCTCTATAACGTACTTAAGTACAACGTCTTTCATGTTTTCCATTTTACTGTTCTCCTATTTTTATGTTTATTATTTAATTGCTTACTTTTTTTGTCACGGGTCACGGGTCATGAGCGTCATGTACGTCATGAAGGTCATGTATGTTATGTTAAGATCACAACTCATCATTCATAACTCATAACTCAACTCTCCAAAAGTCCTGATACCTGATACTTGATACCTGATGCCAGATTTAATCATTCTCAAGCGTTGATGTATCGCCTATTTCCTCACCCCATTCCTTTGCTTTGAGGATACGGCGCATGATTTTTCCGCTGCGTGTTTTGGGAAGATTGGGAACATATTCAATTTCCTGGGGCATGGCAAGGGGGGAGAGTTTTTTACGTATGAAGTTCATAATCTGAAGCTCAAGATCATCGGATGGTTCGTAACCGGGTTTCAGGCATACGAAAGCTTTCACCACTTCCATATTGATAAAATCAGGTTTACTCACCACGGCTGATTCGGCTACAGCTTCATGTTCGAGCAGAGCCGATTCAACTTCGAAAGGACTGACCAGGTGTCCGCCGGTATTGATAATATCGTCGTCACGCCCGATGAACCAGAAGTATCCGTCAGTGTCAATAAGTGGCTTCATTGTTCCAGTACATACGCATCATGGAAGGCCAGCCGGGGCGGAAACCAATAAGTCCGGCCTTTCCGGGCTGAGTTATTTGTTCGTAGGTATCCACATCAACAACACCAGCGGTTATCCCCGGAAATGGTTTTCCCATGGAGCCCGGTTTAATTTTCATTCCGGGATAATTAGACAACATGATAGAGCCGGTTTCGGTCTGCCAGTATGTATCATAAAAAGGTTTCCCGATCACCCGTTCCGACCAGACCACAGCTTCAGCATTTAAAGGTTCCCCAACGCTTGCCAGGTGTCTCAGGCAGGACATATCGAACTGTTTTGGCAGATCATCGCCTGCTTTCATGAGCGAACGTATGGCGGTCGGAGCCGAGTACCACATGGTAATACGGTGTTTTTCAATGAAACGATACCATGCTTCGGCAGAAAATCCGGAATCGAGAACACACTGAGTGATGCCCATAGCCCATGGACCAATAATACCATAGGACGTTCCGGTAACCCAACCCGGGTCGGCCGTACACCAGTAGATATCGTCATCACGTAAATCAAGTACCCATTTGGTAGTGAGATATTGGGCAATGAGGGCATAATGTACGTGCTTAACTCCTTTTGGCATACCAGTAGTTCCGGAAGTATAGTGAAGCACTGAAGGAGATTCGGCAGTAGTAGGATATGCATCAAACTCTTCCACCCATGGCATTTTATCGAGCGAGAAAGCCACTTCCTTTTCATTCATGGCTTTCTTTTCATCAGGATCAACAATGATGATATGTTTCAGGTGTGGCAGTTTATCCAGTATCTTCCTGATCTTGGGAGCATGTTTACGCTGGGTGATGACTGCTGTGGTCTCTGCATTTTCAAGACGTACGAGCAGTGATTCGTCTCCAAATGCTGAAAACAGAGGTTGTGCAATGCACCCGGTTTTCAGAATTCCAATTAACCCGATGTATAATTCAGGTACTTTGTCCATGAACAGGCAGACACGCTCACCAGGTTCAATGCCCAGGCTTCTGATGAACGTTGCTATGGTATTACTGGCTTTGCGGATATCATTATAGTTGTATGTCTTTTCTTTTCCGCCAAGTCCTTCCCAAATGAGAGCCGTCTTGCCAGCTTTTCCCATTTTGCAGATACGGTCGGAACAATACCAACCTATATTGATTACATCCCCTGGTTTGTAATCAAGCTCTTTTTCAGCAATTGTCCATGAAAAATTTTTAACTCTGTCTTCATAAGACCCAATATTTGACATACTTATATAAATTTATGAATTATTAATAATAACTGGTGAATATTTTATGGCCAAACATATAAAAAATTGAATACCTAATACCTGCGGTAAAACAGAAAATAAGTAAATTTTCAGAGGAATCAGGAATTAGGAATCAAGTTTCTGGCTGTGAGTTATTATTGTAAATCATTGTTGTCCGGTTAAATGTTTGAGATTCTTCGCTTCGCTCAGAATGACAAGCTGTTCTGTTGATTAATAAAGGAGTGGGGTTACTGGAGACGAAGCCTCCAGTAACCCCACTCTTCCATCTCTTGAATGCTTGTCATTCCGAGCGAAACGAAGTGTAGAGAGGAAACTAAGATTTGTTTTGTTAGTTTTACCGGACAACAGAGATTGTTAATCATTAATAAATAAACATGCTGATAATTGTCACATTATCACATTACCGCATTGTCATATTATCACATTTCTTTCAACATTCTAAAATGACAAAAGCCATGGCCAGTTGGCTGATATGGCTCATGGTCAGGTGCATGCCTGTAATTCCGGCATGTTCGCAAAAATCCCTGACCTTGCCCGTCACCCTAATCTCCGGTCTTCCAAGTTCATTGTTGTACACTTCTATTTCAGAGAATCTCATGCCATCACGCCATCCGGTACCAAGTGCTTTGAAGAAAGCTTCTTTTGCCGTGTAACGGGCTGCGAAATGCTGGGCTTTGTTGCGTTTTTTTTCGCAATATTCTGTCTCGGCAGGAGTAAATACTTTTCCGGTAAGTCCGCCTTCCCTCCCGATTTCCTTATGTATCCTGGTTACTTCGATTACATCAATTCCTATCCCGAAGATCATAATTATCTTTAATTAGTGTTTTTCTTTAAAGGCATTCTTATTTTATTTAAGAACAAGGATTACTCACAATATTATTGATTTTATAAGGAGTTCGTGAGATCGCTTCGCTAAGTTAACGATTTATGATTTAAGAAGTATGTGTAATTCTCTGATTTAATGATAACATCAAAAATCAAAAATCGTTAATCGATATTCATCAATCAAAATATTGAATATTATGGACAGACTCTAATTCGATGCGTCAATATACCTCAGAGCACCGAGTTTACGTCCTACTTTCACGAATTTCTCGATGGCAAGGTTAATATGCTCTTTGGTATGAGCTGCGCTGATCTGCACCCTGATGCGTGATTTTCCCCTGGGTACGACCGGGAAATAAAAACCGATGACATAAATTCCTTCCTTCAGCAATTCATTGGCAAAATCCTGGGACAACTGGGCATCGTTAGGCAGGTGGCCAAGCATCACCGGAACAATGGGATGGGTACCCGGGACAATTCTGAATCCTGCATCCACCATTCCTTTTCTGAAAAGTGTGGTATTTTCCTCAAGACGGTCTTTCAATTCAGTAGACTGAGAAAGGATTTTAAGTACTTCGATTGTGGCGCCTGTAATAGCGGGCGACAGTGAATTTGAGAACAGGTATGGTCTTGAGCGCTGGCGCAGGAAGTCAATGATCTCCTGTTTGCCTGAGATACAACCACCTGACGCTCCTCCCAGGGCTTTCCCGAAGGTTGTGGTAATGATGTCGACCCTGTCAATGGCATTGCAGAACTCATGTGTACCCCGTCCGGTTTTTCCAATGAACCCGGTAGCATGTGAATCGTCCACCATTACAAGTGCATCATACTTATCCGCGAGGTCACAGATTTTGTCAACCTGGGCAATGAGTCCATCCATAGAGAATACTCCATCGGTGACTATCATCCTGAAACGTGCATTTTTGGCCAGTTTAAGCTGTTCTTCCAGATCATCCATATCGTTGTTAAGATAACGATAGCGCTCTGCTTTACAAAGCCTTACCCCGTCAATGATAGAGGCGTGGTTCAGTTCATCGGAAATGATGGCACAATCTTCCTGGAGTAAAGGTTCAAAAACGCCACCATTAGCATCAAATGCAGATGAATAAAGCATTGTATCATCAGTTCCCAGATACTCGCTCAACATCCTTTCCAGATCTTTATGTACCTGCTGGGTGCCACAGATGAAACGCACCGATGCCATACCGAAACCCCATTTAAAAAAAGTATAGTTCGCTGCAGCCATCACCTGCGGTTCATTACAAAATCCCAGGTAGTTATTTGCGCAGAAATTCAAAACCTTCAATCCTTTATCTGTCCTGATTTCAACTCCCTGAGAAGTGGTCAGTACCCTTTCTTCCTTGTACAATCCTTCCTGCCTGATCTTTTCCAGTTCTACCTGAAGAAAGTCTTTAAATTTTCCGTACATATTATTTTAATAATTGATAATCAAAAAGAAAGGTCAAAGTTAAGGATTAATTACCAGACGAAAAATGACAAACAACATGATAACAAAATGATTTCTAAAAATATCGGGAATTCAGAATTCAATATATTTTCTCTTGGTTACTTTTTGTCGTCACAAAAAGTAACCAAAAAAGACTTAACGAATTGAACTCGCTCCGTCTCGTTCCTCGACTTCTCTCAAACAGCAATTCGTTGATAAGGAATTTTTAAATCTTATGCTTCGCATTCATAATTGATAACAATAGCTTGTAAAAAAGATTTGACTTTTTCAGCTATCCCAAATTATTGCAAATCTCATTTAGCGGAGATTTTTCTTTGTTACTTTCTTTTGATGGTTGCAAAAGAAAGTAATAATCAGTACTTTAGTATATATTGAAAAGATATGAATAAAGAGCAGGCTCGCAGGGATGGGTTTAGTGGTGGGTAAAAAGTAAATAATGGCAAAGTTTTGAGATATTTATAAATTTAAAACAGCATCTTACATAATCACAAATTTGTTATTTTGAATTTGACCATTACTTTTGCGACAACATACTTAATAATAATATTGGGACATGATAAGCATTTTTCAAAGACTGATCAGGAAAGAAACAAAACTATCTCTCATCGGGCTGGGATATGTTGGATTACCTATTGCTCTTGAGTTTGCCAGAAAGCTGAAGGTTGTTGGTTTTGACGTTCGTGAGGACCGTGTCAGACTGATGAAAAAAGGCATTGATCCAAGCAAGGAGATCAGTTCTGACAGTTTCGCAAGTTGTGACATTGAATTTAGCTCCAGCCTGGAAGATTTGAGATCCTGTTCTTTTCACATAATTGCTGTTCCCACTCCGGTGGACCGTCATAACCTGCCCGACCTCTCGCCTGTGATTAAAGCTTCTGAAACTATTGGTAAGATTTTAAAAAAGGGAGATTATGTGGTTTATGAATCCACTGTTTATCCCGGTTGTACTGAAGAAGACTGTGTACCGGTGCTGGAAAAATTCTCGGGATTGAAATCTGTCATTGACTTTAAGGTAGGTTTTTCGCCTGAACGGATTAATCCGGGAGACAAGGAACACTCGCTGGTTAAAATAAAGAAAGTGGTATCAGGATGTGATGAAGAATCGCTGAATAATATTGCAGATGTTTACGGGCTGATCATTTCAGCAGGAATTCACAGAGCACAGACCATCAAGGTTGCAGAAGCTGCCAAGATCATTGAGAATACACAAAGGGATGTAAACATCGCCTTAATGAACGAGCTGTCAATAATATTTAACCGCATGGATATCAACACTTATGATGTTCTGGAAGCGGCGGGTACCAAGTGGAATTTTCTCAGGTTCTACCCGGGTCTTGTCGGTGGGCATTGCATCGGGGTTGATCCTTATTACCTTGCTTTCAAGGCAGAAGAATACAATTATCACCCGCAGGTAATCAAAGCCGGGCGATCGGTGAATGACAACATGGGTTTTTATATTGCCGGACAACTGGTGAAGAAACTGATCGCTGCCGGTAAAAATGTGAGGAATACAAAGGTGCTGATCATGGGGGCTACTTTCAAGGAAGATGTAACGGATATCCGTAATTCCAAAGTAGCTGATGTAATCAGTGAGCTTAAAACTTATGGTGTAAATATTGAAGTGATCGATCCTGCTGCTTCTTCTGCCGAACTGATGCATGAATATGGCTTCGACCTGATCGGACAACCTTCCGGTAATTACGATGCTGTTGTTATTGCCGTTGCTCATAAGGAATATCTTGACTTAGATGAGGATTATTTCAGATCCATTGCAGCGCCAAATATTATACTTGTTGATGTCAAAGGTATTTACCGGCATAAGATCAAAGAATTGACTTACTGGAGTCTCTGATTCGATTATTATGTTAAATGATCCTTTATTCCCGCAGAACAAAATCAGTCACAGGCATTATCACTGGTACGCCCTGCATACCAATTCAAGGGCAGAAAAGAAAGTGTTTGCTGAATTGACAGAGAATAATATTGAAGCGTATCTTCCTCTTTTAAAACGTCTGAAACAATGGAGCGACCGTAAGAAATGGGTTGAAGAGCCTTTGATCAGGTCGTACGTTTTCGTAAGAGTGAGTAAAAAAGAATACCTGAAAGCCTTACAAACAAGGCTGGCAGTACGTTATATTTGTTTTAACGGCAAAGCAGCTATCATCCCGGATGATCAGATCAGATCGCTGAAAATATTACTTGCATCGGACGAAGAACTGGAAGTCTCCACCCAGAACTATGCTCCCGGTGATTTAGTAAAAGTCGTTACAGGCCCCCTGGCACATCTGACGGGAGAACTGGTTGAAACCATGGGAACTAAAAAGGTGAGGGTTCGTATTGAACATATTGGTTATTCCATCCTGGTCACTATACCTAATAATTATCTTTCAATTATCGATATCCATAAAACAGCGATACCAGATCAGGATAAAGATCAGGGCAATCCGGAAAATTTACCTTAAACGTAAAGCGATTCAACCTAACCTGGCCGAGCCAGAACAAAATAAGAAATCACAAATCTCAAAATACAAATCACAAATAAATATCAATCAATAAAATGACAAATTCAAATTAGTTTGTTTCGAATTTGAAATTTTAATATTGTTAATTATTTGTTTTTTGTGATTTGTTTTTTGGAATTTTTTTGCCAAAACGCGTCAAGATTTCAGAAATAAGATACTAAAAAATCTACTTCACAAAGAGCATCTTTCCCACGTAGGTTTTTGATCCGTCGTCATTGGTGCAAAATATCATATAAACACCTGTGCTGGCTTTTTCACCGGAAAAGTTTTTACCATCCCAGATAGCCTGGCCTCCGAGTGATTTTGTTTCGTACACTAAGTTCCCGCTTACATCCGTGATTTTCACATCCGAATTGGCAATAATTCCTTTAATAGTGATAAGTCCCGTATAATTTTCCCTTACCGGATCAGGATACACATAAACCTGGCTGTAATTTGGTGGCCCAAGGGTAGCTGTGCTTTTATATGAAATTATTCCCAGATCGGTGCCGAAGAAAACTTCGCCCGTAGTATTATTAATAGTGATACTGGTAATATTATCAGATAAAAGAGGGCTGTTTTCAGAATTAAAATGTTCGACCTGCTGGGTACAGTCGGCCGACATCAGGAACACTCCTGATTTTTCGGTACCGAACCATTTGCGATTGGCGCCATCGACTGCAATTGCAGTAACTGTTTCAGTTGCCAGCAGGTATTGAGGAGTGCCGTCAATGTCGATGGTGATTTTCTGTGCATAAAATCCCTGTCCGTCAAAAACATTGTACGGGTTGTAATAGGCTGCCACCCCTGCCGATGTTCCTACCCAGATTGTCCCGTCCAGGTCTTCCGCTATTGAATAGATATCATTGGAAATTATAGAACCATATTCATCGAGGACGCTGAATTTTTTCTTCTGGTCATCGGAAGTAGTATTGAAAGTGCCATTATCATAAAACGCAAAAAGTCCCTCACCACGTGGCAATACAATCCATTTATGGTCATTCTGGGTGACAATGATATTGGCGATATCCTCAGAATTCATGGCTGTTTTCAGGGCAAAACTCTTCCATGTGCCATCCGGAAATCTCACCGACAATGGATTATCCACACCGGCATTTGTTACCCAAAGGTTACCGTAACGGTCGAAGCACATGCCGCCTATCTTGCAGTAAGGACCGGGCAAAATACTCTGCAGGGTACTGTTGCTGGAATCGTTATAAATTTTTACTAATTCCTGATTCATGAGTTCAATAACGCCCCAGCCACCCCAGGAACCAAGATAGACATGACCGGTATTTGACGGATCAATTGCCACACAGGTCAGATCATAAATATTCTGGTTAATCACATTTCCGCTCATGTCGTTATATGATTTCCAGTACTCATTTACGAATGAGAACACCCCGTCGTGACTATATAGGTTTTGCCAGGAAGCATCCCTGCCACCTGAAGCCGCCCATACGTCATTTCCCTGTGATGTGAGCGATACCACATTATTGCTGAAAGGGCCATTTGGAATAATACTGATAAAATTGAGATCATTGATACTCCGGATCAGTCCGTAGTTACCATCTGCTACCCAAAGCCAGTTATCACTACCTAACTCACCATATTTCGGAGCAACACTATTCCCTTCAAAACTTGCGAAATAATTTGTACGGTCAAAGGTCGTGTCATATGCCTGCAGACTGTACCAGGTAACAACTATCAGGTGGTTGTTGCTTGTACTGACTCTCAGGTAATTATCTGCCTGACCGGGATAAAAATAATCCCATCCGCTGTCATTAAAACTGTAAATGGTATCCTTGTTATTAGCAGGATTATCATAAATTGTATATAACCTCCCATTAAAAAAGGTAATTGAACCGAATTTTTTATCAAAATTAGGGAGATAGCTGATCCTGGTCCAGAATTGGTAGTTGGCCAGGTTAGGACTGTTGATATCAGCTTTATAAATTCCGTTTTCGGTAGCGGCATAAATATTCATTCCATCGAAAGCGGTTTCATAAACATTCAAATATCCGCCATTATCACCAATCAGGTAGGTATCCTTAATTTCCTTACGTTGAAGGTTAACCACAACAATGCCAAAACCGCATGACAGGTAAGCATAATTGTTGATAAACATGATATTGTTTATGGTCTTATTCCCAGTAATCTCTTTGCGTTGTATATCCGAGATATTATAAATGGAGTTATCTTTTACCAGGTCGATATTCGCATCATCATATCCTATGAACAGCATTTTATTTTCTGAACTGTACCTGATTGCTTTTATTGAAACATCTGATAAACCTGATACTTTGGTCATTTTATCAATGCTGCTGTTTATTTTATTGAAAGAAAACAGGCTGACATCGGAGGCACAATAAACGGTATCACCTGCAAGTGAAAGCATTATTGCATGAGAATAGGGCAGATGTGTTCTCCATTGACCGACTGCTGTCTGGGAAGATGCTGAATAACCAATGATAATTGAAAAACACAGAGTAACCAGAGATCTGTTCATTATTGGTAATAGTTTAAGAAAATATCAGTAAATCATAAACTTAATAAATACTTCTTTAGTATTTTAAATTCTGAATTTTTGTGATAATTCAGGTTGTTCAGGAATTATGAATTATGAGTTGATACTTGATTAACTCATCACTCATCACTCATAACTCATATCTTGATACCTGATACTGATAAATAAGCCAATAGCCTATCCTTCTGAAGAGTGAGCAATGCAAAAATTACATGTCAAAAGAGGCTTTGTCAAAATCCTCGTTTAACTTGTAATAAATAAGTTTTTCGGTAATAATGATCCTGACAATATCTAATAAAATAAAATTAACAAGAATATTTTCAGCCTGAAACCTGGGTATTCCGGCAATCCTGCAAAAACCGGAAAGGGTAATTTCCATGTGTTGGTCGAGGTATTCAAGCAGTGTTTTTTCAAGTTCCGTAAAACGGATGAAAGTTCCGACGGCCTTTTCATTTCTTCTTTTCCAGACTTTCAGCATAATTGTATTAGCAAGCAGGTTCTGGTCGCCAACCCTTACATATGCCAGTTGCCGGCCATTGCTTTCATTCACAAAATGAGGAGGTTCATGACTTTTGGGAATGATAATTTCAAGAACCGTTTTTCCTTCCACATTCCAGTCAGCATGCTGAAACGGCACTTCGGGCTTACTGTATACCTGTGCTGCAGCTTCGATCATGTAATATTCTTCGTCAGATCTTACGCCTGCAATCGATCCGTTATCCTTTATTCCTACCAATAACCTTCCTCCATCGGTATTGGCAAAAGCAGTCATCGACCGTGCTATCTTACGTGAATCGGTTATGCTGAATTTAAAGTCGAGCTGCTGGTGCTCTCCCTGTTCAATCAATTTTTTGATGTATGTACTCAACTGACCTGTAACCTGGATGTGTCATTGTTGATTATTCAAAACAGGAATAATAATCAGTCTTTTTGGTGACAATTTGCAACAACTCCAATATATTGACCGCCCTGTTGTAGAAGTGCAGCCGCTTTCTGATTATAACTGTCTTCAAAATTTTTTACCTCAGCACTGGTACCACAATAATCTTCAGGATAAGTAGAGAACCCGTTATAATTGGTCACCTGGCAGGTTGCACATTTCTTGCATGAAGCAAATCCGAAGGTAACTGCAACAAGTATTATCAAAACTGTTTTCTTCATTCGATTGAAAATTTGGCCTGTAAAATTAATAAAAATGTTAGTATCATTATGTTAATTTTAGAATTACGATCCGCCGGAGGCGGAACGATTTACGAGTTATCCTGATACTTGATACCTGATCTGCCACGGCGGACTGATACCTATTCTAAAAGCCTACAGCCTCTTAACTTCAGCCAAACTGAATTTTGTTAATTTCCTGTTGAAAAACAATTATCAGGTCATAGGTTGTTATTGGTATTTTTGTAAAAATTTATCTGGAATGATAGCCAAATATACCGACGAAACCATACTCACACTCGACTGGAAAGAGCATATACGCAAGAGACCCGGCATGTACATAGGAAAACTTGGTGACGGCTCATCTCAGGATGATGGAATTTATGTGCTTATCAAAGAAGTAATTGACAATTCTGTAGATGAGTTCATGATGGGTTTCGGCCATGCTGTGGAAATCGAGATCATCGACCGGACAGTAAAAGTGAGGGATTATGGGCGCGGAATTCCATTAGGCAGACTGGTCGACGTAGCCTCAAAAATGAATACCGGCGCCAAGTATGATTCCAAAGTATTTAAAAAATCGGTAGGACTGAATGGAGTTGGTATCAAAGCAGTCAATGCATTATCCTCATATTTCAACATACAGACTGTCCGCGAAGGTGAAATTAAGACCGTGGAATTTTCAGAAGGTGAAATTACCGACAACCCTGAAATCCATAAAACAGAATTGCCTGATGGCGTAATTGTCACTTTCCGTCCTGATGAGAAAATTTTCGGCCATTATCATTACATCCCCGAATATGTGGAGACGATGCTCCGCAACTACGTATATTTGAATGCAGGACTGGTGCTGGACTTTAACGGGTCAAAGTTTTATTCCAAAAACGGGCTTTACGACCTGCTGACCGATTACATGGGATCACCGGGGCTGTACCCTGTGATACACCTGAAAGCTGAGGATATCGAGTTAGCTATGACACATGGCAACCAGTACAGCGAGGAATATTATTCATTTGTCAACGGACAGCATACCTCACAGGGAGGCACTCACCTGCTTGCTTTCAGGGAAGCCATAGTAAAAACCATCCGTGAGTTTTACCATAAGGACTTTGATGCTTCAGATATTCATACATCCATCATTGCTGCCATAAGTATCAAGGTGGAGGAGCCTGTGTTCGAATCACAGACAAAAACAAAACTGGGGTCAAGGGATATGGCGCCGGATGGCATTTCTGTACGTAATTTTATTATTGATTTTGTTAAAAATGCATTGGATAATTTCCTGCATAAGAACAGTGAAACAGCTTCCATCCTGATGAATAAAATACAGGAGTCGGAAAAAGAGAGAAAAGCGATTTCAAACATCAAAAAAATTGCCCGTGAACGGGCAAAAAAAGCCAACCTTCATAACCGTAAGTTACGCGACTGCAGGATTCATTATAATTCAAATGAAGAAAAGCGTTTTGAATCAACCATATTTATTACCGAGGGAGATTCAGCAAGTGGTTCCATCACAAAATCAAGGGATGTAGGCAGCCAGGCAGTGTTCAGCCTCAGGGGCAAACCGTTGAACACTTACGGTATGTCAAAAAAAGTTGTGTATGAGAACGAAGAATTTAACCTTCTTCAGGCAGCTCTTAACATTGAGGATGGCATTGAAAATCTTCGGTACAACAGGGTTGTGATCGCTACAGATGCCGATGTGGATGGCATGCATATACGCTTGTTGCTTATCACCTTCTTTCTGCAATTTTTCCCTGACCTGATACGCTCGGGACATCTGTATATACTTCAGACTCCCTTGTTCAGAGTCAGGAATAAAAAAAGAACGGTTTATTGCTATTCCGAGGAAGAAAGAAATAAAGCTGCAAAATCTTTAGGACCGACTCCCGAAATAACCCGTTTTAAAGGATTAGGTGAAATTTCCCCGGAAGAGTTCAAACACTTCATCGGGAAAGACATCCGCATCGAACCGGTGATACATAAAAGAGAAGAGTCGATTGCCCTGCTGCTTGAATTCTACATGGGGAAAAACACTCCTGAAAGACAGAAATTTATTATGGAGAATTTAAGGGTGGAAGAAGATACATTCACCTGATTGAACAGATCTGATCTGCTATTTTTCTTAGTCTTTGTCCTAATCCTAGTCTAAAATCCGACTAAGACTAAAACAAGGATTAGTATTTTATTTCTGAAATCTTTACACGTTTTGGCAAAAAATTCCAAAAAACAAATCACAAAAAACAAATAATAAACAATATCAAAATTTCAATTATATAACAAACTACTTTGAATTTGTCATTTTGTTGATTGAATTTTATTTGTTATTTGTATTTTGAGATTTGTGATTTCTTGTTTGGTTCTGGCTCGTCCAGGTTAGGAATATGGGAATAATAGAAGAAGTCTGTTCTGGTAAAGTTCTGAGAGCTTATTGAAGAATTCCGGTTACATTGCCATCCTCGTTAATACCCTGAAGAACTACCTTCACCGGTTGGTTGATCAATCCCTGGTCAAATGGAATTTCTACTTTAATGTAATTAGCGGTAAATCCTGTCATCATCTTATCCTTATGCTGGTTTTCCGGCAGGACTACTGCCGTTTTCCCAATATTATCCTGATAAAAACTGACTCTCTTTTTATCCGACAACTGATGTAGTAATTTACTCCGGCGATTGATCTCCAAGGGTGAAATTCTGTCAGTTATTTCCACCGCTTTAGTATCAGGCCTGGCAGAATAAGAAAAGACATGCAGGTATGAAATACCGAGTTGATCAATAAAATCATAACCCGTCTGAAAATCATTTTCAGATTCTGACGGAAAACCGGTAATAACATCCACCCCAATACAGGCATCCGGGATATTGGCTTTTATATTGCTGATCAGTTCTGCAAAATGTGCCGTGCTGTAACGTCTCTGCATCAATCCAAGAATGTGGTCGGAACCTGATTGAAGCGGAATATGCAAATGAGGCGCAACCCTTTTTGATTTGGCGATAAACTGTATCATATCAATGGAAAGAAGGTTTGGTTCGATGGAAGAAATACGAAATCTCTCAATGCCATCCACCCGGTCAAGTTCACGGATCAGGTCGAAAAAGCTCTCACCTGTCGATTTACCAAAATCACCGATATTGACACCCGATAACACAATCTCCCTTATCCCTGTTCCTGCAATTTTCCTGGCTTCCGAAACGATTTCCTGAACTGGTGCATTGCGGCTTTTACCACGGGCTTTGGGTATGGTGCAGTAGGTACAGTGGTAATCACAGCCATCCTGCACTTTTAGAAAAGAACGTACTCTGTCCCCAATTGACCACGAAGGAAAAAAATGTGTTACATCCTCAATGGCACAGGAATGAATTTCAGGAATATTCCGTTTCTGCTTATCTTCAAGGTAATTCATGATGTTGAATTTTTCCTGTTCACCGAGAACAATATCGACACCTCTGATCTTGGCTATTTGTCCGGCCTGCAACTGTGCAAAGCAGCCTGTAACGATCACCAGTGCAGAGGGAGACAGGCTTGTGGCCTTATAAATGGCATGCCTGCATTTTTTATCAGCAGCGGCAGTTACCGAACAGGTATTAATTACATAAATATCTGCCGGTGAATCAAAGCTGACTTTCTCATATTCAGTTTCATCGAAAAATCTTTTGATGGTAGATGTTTCAGAAAAGTTAAGTTTACATCCGAGTGTGTAAAAAGCAACCTTCAGTCTTTTATCCATTTTCTGATTGAGTTGACTGATCAGAGCAGGTTGCTGGCCAGTTCGGCGAGATAACTGCGTTCTCCTTTTTCGAGGTGAACATGGGAGAACAGGTCCTGACCAAGCATTTTATTTGACAGATATGACAAACCGTTGGATTTAGAATCAAGGTAGGGAGAATCGATCTGCTGGATATCACCGGTAAAAACCATTTTGGTTCCCTCACCTGCACGGGTGATGATGGTTTTAACTTCATGTGGAGTAAGGTTCTGGGCTTCATCTACAATAAAATATACATCTGACAGGCTGCGTCCCCTGATATATGCCAAAGGAGTGATCACTAATTTTTCCTGGGCCAGCATTTCTTCAATAGTCAGATATTCCCTGCTTTGTGCATTAAACTGGTGTTTTATTACTGCCAGGTTATCAAATAAAGGAAGCATATAAGGGCCTATTTTTTCATTAACATCCCCCGGCAAAAAACCCAGATCGCGGTTAGCGAGTGAGATGATCGGTCTGGCCAGGAGTATCTGTTTGTAATGTTTTCGCTGATGCAAAGCTGCCGCCAGGGCCAGTAATGTTTTACCTGTACCGGCTTTACCGGTCAGACCTACCAGTTGGACTTCTGTGCGCATCAGGGCATCCAGTGCAAATGTCTGTTCTGCATTCCTGGGTTTAATACCATAAGCTGCCTGTTTTTCAATCCTTATCATATTATTTGTGGATGGATCGTATCTTACTAATGCGCTGTTGGTTGTGCTCTTAAATATATAATCCTGCTGACCCTTTGGTTTTGCATCCAGTTTAAACTGATCTGCAGGAATACCGCTGATGTCTTCATATAATTTATTGATCAGTTCATCCGGAATATTTTCCACAGTGATTGAACTCTGGTTTAAGGCATCCAGGTTCTCGACCTTGTCGGTTTTATAATCCTCAGCTATTAAGCCAATAGCATTAGCTTTAAGCCGTAAATTAATATCTTTGGTCACCAGGATGACTTTCCGGTTTGGATTTTTGATCCTTATATAATCGGCAATAGCCAGTATACGGTGATCTGGTGTCTTTTCAGGAAAAGTTTCTTTCAGTACATCTGAAAATTCTTTCCCGGTTTCAACAAACATTTTTCCGAGATCTTTGCCAAGTGATACACCCTCAGAGAAAAACATGCTTCCGGCCAGTTTATCCAGTTCACGGGTAAATTCACGGGCATGATAATTAATTATGTCGTTCCCCTTTTTGAATTTATCCAGTTCTTCAAGAGCAACAATCGGAATTACAATGTCATTGTCCTGGAAATTATAGATACACTTGAAATCATGCAGGAAAACATTGGTGTCGAGGACAAATATTTTGCTTGTTTTTTTCATACCAGTAATGGTTGGCCGGTTAAATACTAAATTGGTATTGACGTAATGGAATTTACAAATTTATTGATTATATTAAACCGAAATTAATTTATTACATCAATCTTGATTAATCCACTAAATATCATTTGATTGTATTCGTAAATCGTAAATCGTAATTCTAAAATTAATATAATGCCTCCTAAAACGGTAATAACCATCAAAATGTTATAAATAAAAAACCCGGGAGTCACCCGGGTTTTCATATCATTCAGAATATTATTCCTGTATTGCTTCATCCCAACTATTACTCAACCACCTGGAATTTAAGATTAACCTCGTATGTATGATCGAAATCATCAATTTTTACCTTTGAAAAATCAATCTTTAATTTTGCTAATTCGCTGGTAACGTAAGCTTTCAGATTTGGATCATCCGAATTTATCTTGTCGACAAGAATATTTCCGCTATTGTCAACCTTAAAGGTCACATAAACATTCCCGTTAACCTTTGAATCGACAAGATTTCCAGGGTATTTTACCATTTTTTGTACGTATTTAACTACTTCTGATTTTGGCTTTACTTCTTTAATACTGTTTGCAAAGCTGTAACTCAGGCTCATGATAAAAGCAAGACAAATTAATATTGTTGTTTTCATAATTTAAATTTATTTTTAATTAGACTTAATTAACGTTTACTTAGTACTGTTGTTTATAATAATATTACTATTAACATTTATTTATGATTAGGCTTCTTTAAACCATTTGTTTCAAAAGTAAGCCTGCTGTCTGCATTCCAGAGACAATAATCGATGAAGAGACAAATGTGTAAGTTGTAAGATGGAAAAACAGGACTGACTGATTCGACGATTGAATCAAGGTATGTTTTTGTTTATTTGTTATTTTTATTGAACTTTCCATTACTTTATTTTTAAATCAATAAAAAAGACGCTTCAATTTCTTCAATGCTGCATCAAAAATTAAAATCTGTAAAATTTCATTTTGAAATTTGAAATAGCTTTAATTTATTTGTATAAAATATCCAGGATTGAGACCTTTAATAATTTTATCCATTATTTTTTTATTTGTTTATCAGCCGTTTGCTCAAAACAGCAATATTAAGCTAGAGCACATCGGGATTGATAATGGATTGTCCCAGGGTTTTATCACTTCCATGACCCAGGATAGCGCCGGATTTATGTGGTTTGGAACAAATGACGGACTGAACCGTTACGATGGTTACAACTTTATCACTTATTATTCAAGCAGCACAATTTCTTCCACAATAAGCAACAGTCAGATTACCAATCTCGTCGTTGATAAAAATAAACATCTGTGGATAGGCACATATAACGGATTGAATTATTTTGATCAGAATACCGGCAATTTTATCCGTTATTTTAAAAAGACACCCGGAAATATTTCATATAAAGTCAGCACGTTATTAGCCGATGAAAAAGGGAATATCTGGTTTTCCTATTCCAATGACAGCTATCTGAATTGCTTTAATCCCAAAACCGGTGAGTTGAACAGCATTGCGCTTGTAATGGATGATGAAAAATCAAAAGTTGCTGAAAGAGAATCAACCTTGCAGGATAACATATTATATGCGAGCTCTTTACTTCTGAGCACAAATCATCAGGTATGGATCGGCACAAATAAAGGGACTTTATTAGCTTATGATACCAGACGTAACCAGATAGTCAGGAATATATCACTTAAGAACAGGAGTACAATCACCAGGATCATTGAAGACAACGATAAAACATTATGGGTTTCTACCATCAATGCAGGCTTTTGCCATATAGATCCTGTTAATAATAATGTTGGCAAAATGATCCTGGACGATCTGAATATTGATCATGCCAGTGAGATTGGTACCATGATTCTGAATTCAGATAAAACGATTTGGATTGGAATGCTGTCAAAAGGATTCTGTATATTTAACAAAGAAAGAAACAAAATTGAACAGCACCAGATAGGAAATGATTTTGTATCATCGTATAATCCCCGCGGAATCTGCTCCTTTTACATTGACCGTAGCGGACTGCTCTGGTGTGGCACTAACGGTTATGGAATCTACTGCTATTCACCTTTCGGTAAAAAATTCAACAATATTACCTATGGGAACAGAGAAATCAAGCAAAGCAATAAAACCTGCGGAATTGATTTTATATCAGTAAAAACACCCGATAATCAAAGAATCAATTCTATACACTTTCAGAGTGTCAGAGGTATTTATGTGGATGATAAATATATCTATGTTGGCGGGTATATAGGTTTTGACAAGATCGATCGTTATACGGGATTGATTACCAACATTATGCCAAAATACGTGCCTTATGCCATTTGCCCTGATCCTGTAAATTCCGATATATTATGGATAGGAATCGAGGGAACCGGTAATGTGCTGTATAAATTTTGCAAATCGACCAACACACTTGCATGTGTAAAAAAAATAAATTGTACATTCATATACAGTTTGTTGTTTGACAGAGATGGCATACTTTGGATAGGTTATGTATGGGGTGTGATCAGATACAATACACACACCGGTCAGCAACAAATTTTCGGTAATAAATCTGATGTACCCGGAGGAATACAAACAGGGGCCATTAAAGCTATCTACCAGGATTCTGGTGACTATCTCTGGTTTGGATCTGATATTGGAGGAGCATCCAGATACAATATCACAACAGGTCATTTTGATCACTATACTCAGATACAGGATAATACCAAAAGCCTCAGTAACAATTCTGTTCTTGCCTTTTTTGAAGATGCTAAGGGGAATATGTGGATTGGTACCGGAGGCGGAGGATTAAACAGACTTGACAAATCACGGACGCAATTTGACCATTTTACCACCAATGACGGTTTGCCGAATGATTTTGTTTATTCGATTGTTAGTGATAATTCAGGATGTTTATGGTTGAGCACAAATAAAGGCATTTCAAAATTTAATCCTGAAAACGAAGAATTCATTAATTTCTCCAAGTCTGATGGTTTACAGGAAAATGAATTTAATACGGGGTCCCATTTTAAATCGGCTGATGGCACCATTTATTTTGGAGGTATTAACGGTATCACCTGGTTCGAACCCTCCGGAATCAAAAAAAACAGTTACCGTCCCGAGGTTGTCCTCACTTCAGTGACAGTTGAAAATGAAGATAAAAAAGAAATCATTCAGAACATCAACACTGATAAGTTTTTCTTTTCTTATAAAGATTTAGTCATCACCTTCGAATTCTCTGCATTAAATTTTTATCTTTCTTTCAAAAATAAATATGAATATTTCCTGCACGGTCTGGATAATAAATGGATCCCCCTCGGTAGCGAGCACCAGGTTTCTTTTACAGGCCTGAAAGAAGGGTCATATATACTGGAAATAAAGGCATCAAATAATGATGGAGTAAGGTGCGAGAAACCACTTAGCATTGAATTTATCATTACACCCCCATACTGGAAAACAACCTGGTTCTATATTTTGTGTGGAATATTTCTTTTACTTATGGTAGATATTAGCTTTATGCTTTATACAAGGAACATAAGGAAAAGGAATGTACAGCTTGAGAATGCGGTGGAAGACAGGACAAAAGAGATACATGAACAGAAAGAAGCCATTCAAATGCAAAATGAAGAAATTGAAAATTCCAACCAGAAATTACAAAAACTGAATGCTACCAAGGATAAATTCTTTTCTATCATCGCACATGACCTCAGGAACCCGTTCAATGCCATTCTCGGATTCACTGAATTGCTTGATGATGAATACGATAATTTTTCAGACAAGGAAAGAAAACGATTTATTAAAAATATTCATTCCTCTGCCACAAACACTTTCAAATTGCTTCAGAACCTGCTTGAATGGTCCGGCTCCCTGTCTGGTAGCAGAGTATTCAAACCTGAGTTCTTCGACATTCAATCTGTGATTAAAGAAAATTTGGAAATTCTTAATAACCAGGCACATACTAAAGGCATTAAAATAATTTCCCTGGTACCCGGCGGAACATTTGTGAACGGGGATAAAAATATGATCAGTGCCATATTGCGTAACCTGATATCAAATGCGATTAAATTTTCATTCCCTGGAAGCGAGGTGAAAATTAGCAAAAGTATTCATGTATCTAAAGAAGATGAAAAACCTGACAGGATGGTGCAAATCACTGTTTCTGATTCGGGAATAGGTATTCATGCTTCAGATCTTGCCAGTCTGTTCAATATTGATAAAAAATTAATGATCGAAGGTACGGCAAAAGAACAGGGAACTGGTCTTGGACTGATTATTTGTAAAGAATTCATTGACCGGAATAATGGCAAAATATGGGTTGAAAGTGAACCGGGCAGGGGAAGTTCATTTCACTTTACCATTCCTGAAGGAAAAGAATGAGAGGAACGGTTTTAACATACCATCTTCCCCAAAATCCTAGTCCTAATCTTAGTCTTAGACTTAGTCTGATTTTAGACTAGGACAAGGACCAAGAAGCTGTTTTGAATTTTATTAAGTGTTTGATTATTAACGTATAATTTTAATTTATGTACCCACCCCTTCGTCCCCTCCCTGCTGGCAGGGAGGGGATTGTCCGCTAAGTTATTTGTATTAATTGGCAGAACTCAGTTCCCCTCC
>JAPLDU010000001.1:0-22444 GCA_026391255.1 Bacteroidia bacterium
TTTGAAATGGGCGATTTTACCGGATGGCATGCACAGATAGGAAATTGCTGTCCAATAGTGACAACTCCTTCAGGTTTTATAAACAACAGACATACCATAACTTCCGGTACCGGATTGGATCCAAACACTGGCGGAGTTGTTCCAGTAGTTTGTCCGGATGGCGGGATTCATTCTGCACGCTTAGGCAATGATTCCATCGGACATCAGGCAGAAAAGCTGATTTTTACGATACCAAATGTTGATTCCAGTAATGCATTGTTTGTTTACAAATATGCTGTGATTTTACAGGATCCGGGACATTTAGCCGGCCAGCAACCGAGATTTGACATAGCCATTCTTAATTCTTCCAATCAAATAATTGATTCTGTATGTGGATATTATTCAGTTTATGCCTCTCCGGGGCTAGCAGGTTTTGAAGTCTATTACCCACCTGATGATACAGTTCCGGTTGTTTTCAGAAACTGGACATGGGTTGGTATGAATCTTGAACCGTATATGGGACAATTTATTGCAATTGAATTTGCAACCGGTGATTGTTCGCTGGGCGGCCATTATGGGTATGCATATATTGATGCCTACTGCGCTCCGATGAATATCAATGCATTAGTATGCGGAAATACCAGTTCAATTACATTTACTGCTCCGCCAGGTTTTCTCTATAATTGGTCAAATGGCGCTACTACTCAAACTGTTGAGATTGACAATCCCCAAAACGGGCAGACATTTAACTGTGTTTTGAGTACGATCTCGAATCCACAATGTCAGCTCACTTTATCAACAGTAGTAACCGGGGTTGTTGTGAATGGAGGTACTGAAATGACGGTTTGTGAACACGACAATTTAAACCTTGATATCGGAGGGCAACATGATGGCGCAACTTATACATGGACAGGACCGAATAATTTCACATCAACTATTTACAACCCGGTAATTAACAATGTGAGTCTCCAGGATTCGGGTATCTACCATTTTACCGTATACGTTACTCCTGAATGTATCACTGAAGCTAATGTGGTAGTTACGGTTGTACCATTGCCAGTTGTTGACCTTGGGCCTGATACTATGCTTTGTACCAACGCGACATTATTTTATGATCTTTCTTATAACCAGGGATGTAACTTTCACTGGCATGCTCAGACAGGATCAACTTCCTCTAACAGCACTTTGCCTACCATGCTTATTGATAAACCCGGAATATATTCTGTTAGTGTAACCAATGGAACTTGCCCTCCTGTGATTGATACAATAGTTGTCAATTATAATAATATAGGTCTGGACCTTGGCACTGATATTTCAGGTGTCTGCCAGACCAATACTGTTACTCTGGATGCTACAACTCCCTTAGGCGGATATCCTTCTGTCAGTTACCATTGGTCAGATGGTGAAATAACACCGACACTTCATGCATGGACATCAGGGAATTACTTTGTGACTGTTGACAGGGGACAATGTTCGGAATCGGATACTATTCATGTACAGTACGATTCACCAATTATTATCAACTTTCCTCAATCATACGATCTATGTCCTGGATCAAGTTTCACTATTAATCCCGGTACTTTTCCAAATTCAGTCTATCACTGGTCTACCGGGAACAACACTCAAAGTCTTGTTGTAACTAACCCCGGTGATTATTCATTAACCGTTACCAATGCCTGCGGAGCCTATAAAGATACTGCCCACGTAGTTTCCGCTTATCCTCCGACGGTTGATCTTGGGAATGACACAACAGTTTGTTTGGGTCAGATAGTCTATCTCTCAGCTTTGAATAATCAGGATGTATCTTATTTATGGTCGAATAATCAGGTTAATCCGGCCATTGCAGTTACAACCGGTGGCTTATATACTGTGACTGTCACAAATTATTGTGGAATAGCCATTGGCTCTGTGGTTGTTACAATGGATACTCCATTAAATATCAATCTGGGAAATGATTCTACCGTTTGTCCCGGTTATCTTCTCGACTGTGGATACTCAGGTGCAGTATATGTCTGGTCTGACGGGCAAACTACTCAATCTGTTCATGCTTATTCGCCCGGTTATTATTCTGTTGAAGTGACCAATACCTGTGGTACTTATACTGGCGGAGTAAATCTGAATATCATGGAAACAACTGTAAATCTTGGCAATGATACCATCATCTGTCCGGGAACCAGCCTGCTGCTGAATGCAGGCCCGGGAATATATTACTCCTGGTCGACCGGTCAGAATATTCCTGAAATTGAAGTTAATGAATCAGGATTCTATGATGTTGCAGTGACCAATACCTGCGGCACTTATTTTGATACTATACAGGTAACAGTATTTGATCCTGTTCTGAATATCGGGAACGACACGACTATCTGCAGCGGAACCTCTCTCACTATTGATGCTCATCATCCGGGTTCTGAATACCAATGGTCGACAGGGGCCAATACCCAGTCAATAGAAGTTATACAGGCAGGTACTTATTTTGTGAATGTTATACATCCTTGTGCAAATTTGTCGGATACTATTACAATATCAGTAAATCCATCCCCATCCATTGACCTGGGTCCGGATACTGTGCATCCTGCAGGCCAATCAGTAATTCTTGATGCAGGCTCCGGGTATGAAACATATCACTGGTCAACCGGGGCAAGTACACAGACAATTACCGTTCAAAATATGGGCTATTACTATGTTACAGTTACTGATGAGAATGGATGCCACGGAACCGACCATGTTTTTGTCCAGTTTACCGGGATACCGGAAAATTTATCAGGCTCAGTTTCTGTTATTCCTGATGCTTCAGGAAACAATGTGATTGTAACTTCTACGAATAAACTGATAAATAAAGTGGAAATATTTGATTGTCTTGGAAACCTTATCTGCTCTGATCACAGCAGCGCTAAAAGATATCTAATCGGATTAAATAAAGTATCCAGCGGCCTATATATTATCAGGTTGGAAATTGAAGGAAAGGCCATCATTAAAAAACTAAATCTTGTGAAATAGGAGAGATCAGAAATTGCTTTAAGTAAATATATTTAATTCATTAAATAGTAACACTATGAAACAAATAATTCTACTTTCAGCAATTATGATAATTACCTGCAGCATGAATGCCCAGACCTGGGCACCGGCAGGCGCTACATGGTATTTTTCATATTCAACGATGATGTCTTATGGTTATATAAAAATTGAATACAAGAAGGATTCTGTAATTCAAAACAAAAACTGTAAGCTATTACAGAAAACTGCATATGGATGTACTTACCCCGGATATTTAGATACAGCGTTGATTGGTAACGAGTATACTTATTTTGATTCAGTGAGAAATGTGGTTTACCGTTACTTTAACAATCAATTTGACACTTTATATAATTTTAATGCGCAGGTGGGTGATATGTGGCAGGTGGGAAGGCAAGTCTTTGCTGATTCAGGAACCGTGGTGGTTGACAGCACCGGATATGAAATCATCAATTCGGATACATTAAAATCAATCTATGTCAGTAAGCTAAGCGGTTCATGTGTTGGCTGGTATTCTGCCAAAATTGTTGAAAGAATAGGTTGTATAAATGAATTTATATTTCCCGATTATAATTTTTGTATTTCTGATGTCGATGAAGGAGGCCCTTTCAGATGTTATCATGACAATAATTTTAATTTGTATTCTTCAGGTATAGAAAGTACCTGTGATCATATTGCAGGTATTAACACACCTTATGAATCTTTTATTATTTATCCTGTTCCTGTTAGTTCAAGCCTGGTAATTGAAATATGCAACCCGAAGGAATATTACCCGAAGATAGAATTACTTAACATGCAGGGACAGGAAGTATTTGAAGGAAATATGAATGTTGTAAAACGATTTATTATTGATATGAGCATGCTACAATCCGGTATGTATATTTTTAAGATTATCAATAATTATGGAATTGTAATGACAAAAAAAATTATCAAAGAATAAAGAAAAATCTTTTTTCTGTTCCTCATAGATTAATGACATGATTCCTATCACCGAAATAAATGTCAGTGTAAACTGTTTATCCTTTTTTCGGTTTTAGACGTCCCGAATCCAACAACGAGATCAGTTTTTCGCAGGCCTGTTTGAAATCTGAATAAAAAGCATCGGCTGCAATGATCAGTTTTTCCCCGTCTCTCTGGAGATGTTTTCCTGATTTCAAATCTACTGACCGGGTTATAATAATCCATGAACTTGGTATAAACTGGTGTGCCATATGATTCCTGAGTTTATCATAAAGCCAGTTGTTTGCATTAAGGGATGCATATCTTTTGTCAAATAACCTGGAAATTGCATGCCCGAACCTTATTTTTGACTGGTTGCGTGCCCTGAGGGGTTTGTCGTCGAGCAGGCTCCCCATAAACTCAATAGCCTGTACCATAATTGCAACGGAAATATAATCAAATCCATGTTCCAGTAATCTGCCAATATCTGTGATTAACTGAGCCCTGATAAAGTTTTGCCAGTTTTGTTCCATTGCCTATCTTTACTGCAAATATTAAAAATAATTGAATATGGAAAATACTGACAAAGTAATGCAGGCAATTAAAAAAGCCGGTAAACCTATGCGTGCTGGTGAAATTGCCGAAGCCAGCGGAATTGAAAAAAAAGATGTGGAGAAGATCATTAAGGTACTTGTTAAGGAAGCGAAACTGCATTCTCCGGTCAGGTGTTTTTATGACCTGAAAAAATAACTGAAAGACGGACTTGGCAAAGTCCGTTTTTCATATGATCGCGGCACATGGCATTGTTCAATCTGAGGGGACTGAATCCATCTGAAAGCAGGACGTTCAGGCTGCACCTTGCATATAATATTATAGAAGGTTTTATTGCCGGTATCCTGGCTTTGAATGAATTCGTATTTATAAAAAGTCTTCATGGATCAAATTACATGCTCAGTTTCCTTTACCAGTTCAGTGTGATAGTTCTACTACCTACCATTATTACAAATGAGTTGCTTAACAGGGTGAAGAACCGGAAGCGGTTATTGATGATAACAGCTTACCTGACAAGACTTCCCCTGATAATTTTGCTGTTCTTCCCACGAAACCCTGAGACTCTTGCACACTCGGGGCTATACCATTACTTATTCCTCATCATTTTCTTATCATATTATTTTGCCAATCCCTTTGTTCTTCCCAACATTAATTTATTCCTGAAGAATAATTATGAGCCCGGGAACTTCGGAAGACTTTACAGTTACTCCGTCTCAGCCAATATGACAATGATACTTGCAGTAACATTACTTTTCGGAGTGTTACTTGATGCTGACAATTTTGCTTTTACCTATGTTTATCCGGCGATTGCCGTTCTGGGTGTCACATCGGTGTTTCTGCTGACAAGAATTCATATCAATGAGGATGATTCATGGATGGATCATCACAGTTTCTTCAGAAAAGTAAGCAACTCCCTGGTTAATATGAAAAAAATATTCAGGGGAAACAAAGCCTTTCTTAGTTTTGAGATAGGTTTCATGATATATGGCATCGCCTATATGTCCACAATATCAGTGGTTACCATATTTTTGAACAAAAAACTTGAAATGAATTATTCGAGTATCGCTCTGTATAAAAATATGGTATTCATATTTGCCATCATTTCTACCCCATATTATGGAAAGCTGCTCGGAAAAATTGATCCCCGGAAATTTATGATCTGGTCCTATCTGTTTTATTTACTGCATATTTCATTTGTTGAAATAACACAATTTATTCCATATTACTTCTCTTTATTCAGGTTTAAGATATTTTTCATGCTGATTCCTTCAGTCGTATTTTATGGATTGTTTACCTCCACTATGACACTCGCATTTTATATTGGCACCGTATATTTTTGTCAACGAAAATATGCCGGCGATTACCAGGCGGTTCATCTGTCTTTGACCGGAATCAGGGCCATGTTTGCCCCTGCATTGGGAATATTTTTTTATGAAACAATCGGATATACAGGTACTTTTTTAATTTCCATAATGACTCTGATTCTTGCCATTATTCTTATGATTACTTCAATGCGAAAAACAAAAATCTTTATCACTGATGGATCGGCATATTGAAGATGAATTGAATAACCAAAGCATAATATTTAATGTTGTGTTTAAAATCGTTCTTTTTTGATTAAGAACAAGGATTAACGATTTTTGATTTATGAAGTATGTATAATCATCTGATTTAATGATAACATCAAAAATCTATAATCGTTAACTTAGCGAAGCGATTTCACGAACACCTTAAAAAATAAAAATAGTTGTGAGTAATCGATATTCGTTAATCAAAATATTGAATATTAGGGACAGACTAATTATGTATTCTTAAGTAAACTGAAAATTATAATGACTGATATCATACGATTTGACAAGTACAAACATATCATCTGGGACTGGAATGGCACCCTGCTGGATGATGTCTGGCTTTGTGTTGATGTTATTAACGAAATGCTTTCCTCACGGGGCCTTGAATTAATGAGTATTGAAAAATACCGCCGTATTTTTGATTTCCCGGTAAAGAACTATTACCTTGAAATCGGCTTTGATTTTAATAAAGAACCTTTTGAGAAAACAGGGATTGAATTCATCAATGCCTACACCCAAAGACAGTACCAATGCAGTTTGCAGGAGAAAGCAACTGATGCATTAAAATATTTTTCTGAATCGGGATTTACCCAATCTGTTCTGTCAGCCCGTGAACATCAGGCATTAATACATAATCTTGAATATTATAAGATTAAGAACTATTTCATAAAAATTTCAGGATTAAATGATAACTTTGCATATGGTAAAAATGATTCGGGAATAAAACTTATTAAAGAATTGAATATCAATCCTGTGGAAATTCTGTTTATCGGCGATACAATTCATGACGTGGAGGTAGCCCGTGAAATGGCCTGTGACTGCCTCCTGATTGCCCATGGTCACCAATCTCTGGAAAGGTTGAAAACAAAGACAAATCGTATTCTTCCTTCATTGAATGATTTAATAGATATATATAAATCAGGTATCAGGCATCAGGCATCAGACAATACTTTATGAACTTGCAACTACATCCTAAACTGGACAAGCCAGAACCAAACAGGAATCCGCCGTGGCGGAACAAATAACAAATAAATATCAATCTACAAAATGACAAATTCAAAGTAGTTTGTTTCATATTTGTTGTTTTTTGTGATTTGTTTTTTTGAATTTTTTGTATATTTACATTGGTAAAAATCAGAAATCATGGCCGAAGAAAAACTAATGACCATTGCAACCTACACTTACTCTCTCAGGGCTTACCTTACCAGGCAAAGGCTTGAGTCAGAAGGGGTGGAGTGTTACCTGACCAATGAGAATTTTACATACGGCATTCATGCCAATCTTGAGGACGGCATTGAACTGAAAGTACCTGAACATGAATATAAAAAAGCAATGGAGGTGCTGGAGCAGATTAAAGATGAATATGGAGCTGACCAGATCAGGGATAAAGAGGTGGTCGTTAGAAAGATACTTGTTCCTGTTGATTTTACAGAACAATCACGGAATGCCTGCCATTTTGCCATTGGTTTGGCCGATTATTTTCATGCCGAAGTGAAACTGCTGCATTCATTTTATATACCCTCCATTGAGGCAATGCCGATGGGTGAATCATCTTTGTTCCCCGGAACTCTTGATGAACATCTGCATGACATCGAATTTGCCGCAAAAAAAAGGATGCATGAATTGATGAATTCCCTGAATGAATGGAAATCAAGGGAAAAACTGCTGAATTCAAGGCTCAGCCATATTTTATCAAAAGGGTATGCTGAAGATGAAATACTTGAAATTTACAAAGTTTATCAACCAGATATTATTGTTATGGGCACCAGTGGCAGCGATGAAAAAACCACCGACCTGTATGGAAGTATTACTGCAGAAGTGGTCGAAAGCGTTAAGGTACCTTTGCTTGCAATCCCTCGTAATTCATTATACCAGGGAATTGATTCATTGAAAAATATAATGTATGCAACAAATTTTGATGATTCTGACTTCAGGGCTATTCATAAACTGATGTATCTTATCAGCCCTTTTAAAATGAAGCTCAGTTGTCTTCACATCCGTTCGGGTAATAAAGATCCCTGGGATAATATCAAAATGGATGCATTAAGAGAACATCTTAATAAGCAATATATAGGTAAGGAATTGGAAATTGATGTCATTGAATCGGATGACATTTTATCGGGTTTCGATAAGTACATTAAAGATAAAAACATTGGTATTGTAGCTATGACCACACATAAAAAAGGTTTTTTTGCTAGGTTGTTCAGTACCAGCCTGACCAAACAAATGCTGTTTCATTCAAAAACACCACTTCTTATTTTCCATTGATAAATTTTCTTCGGGATAAAAATTCCGTATTTTTTCAACATCAAATTCATTTTTTCTGAAGGTAATAACTACGTTACCAGACAATTACCATTTGAGTATACTGATGACCGGATAATTTCAATTAATTCATCAATTCCGGGAATGATAAAAATCAGATTGAGCACTCATCCGAAAATAGCAGCAGTTACTTTTTATGATCCTGTTAAAATGACAAATGCTTAATAATTTCATAATGGTAATGGCCGATCTGTTAATAAACAGAAATAGCATGAGTTGAAATGTAAAAGACATCAAATAATGACTGCGTATTATTTCGAACATTAATTATTGATTATCAATTAATAAAATACTCAAGTAATTCAAATATTTTAATAAATGTAAAAAATCACAGTTAAAGGTCATTTTTAATCTGAAAAATCACGCAACCAATAGGATTTTAATCGTCTAAAGAACGGAATGTTAAAAATATCTTAATTATTAATCATATTTATTTAACTTGCAACGTATTATTTAGATAAAATTTTAATTGTATGAAACTAATATTCAGAACATTAAGCTTGTTGTTTTTGTGCTTTGCAATCAGCAGCCATTTTTATGCCTCAGGGCAGAATGCCGGCAAGAGTAGCAAAGTAATTCCTGATCCCAGATTGTACGAGTGCTTTGATGCGTCATTTATCCAGCATCAGTTGGATATTAACCCTAAACTCATTTTGTACTATAATTTTTTTCTGGATCATTCCTATTACATCACTGATTTTCCACCAAAGGCAGATTATGTATGTAATTTTCCGGTAATTGATTTCGCGGCCGGTAAAGACTTGAGCCAGTTAAATGTCCTGAAATCCAATTTAAAACTGAATAATAAGAAGCAAACTTATTTCCAGTTGGGCGACAGGCATCAGATCATTGTATTTTATACACAGAAGGAACTGACACAGAAATTCAATGAATATCTTGTATCAATTGGCTATTTAAAACCCAGGAATAAATAACAGAAATTATGAAAAGATTTTTATTAATATTAAGTTTCCTGGCTGTATCAGGCGTAAGCATGGCACAGTCATATATTATCAGCCAGTATAATAATCAAACGATCACTACCTGCAGCGGTACATTTTACGATAGTGGGGGCGGTGGTTCGAATTATAGCTCCAATGAAAATTATACAGTAACCTTTTGTCCTCAGACAGCAGGAACATCCATTTCATTGAATTTTACTCTGTGGACTGTGGCTTCAGGTGCATCATTACAGTTATATGATGGTCCCAGTACATCTTCCTGGTCAGGAGCCACATTTAGTGCCGGAGGTTTTTCACCTGTGGGAATGCCTGTGACTGCTACTTTATATGATACTACGGGTTGTCTTACTTTTACATGGACATCCGGTTCCGGAGCAGATGTGGGTTGGCAAGCTACAGTTAGCTGTGTCACACCCTGCCAGACAGTGATGTCGGGCCTTGTATCCACCAGCCCGGCCGCCAATGACAGCGGTTTTATTGACATTTGCCCGGGTACTCCCATTCATGTGATAGGAACCGGCTTATTCCCCCAGAATAATACCATTTATAACCAATCCAACTCTACATCGACATTTGTATGGAATTATGGTACCGGATTAATTGATTCATCGGCTTCTAATATGGGAACTATCGTATATTCTGATACTGCCGGGCATATAATTAATCTTACTGTTTATGATTCTTTAGGATGTAAAAGCACCAATATCATTGGTCAGCGTGTACGTATATCGACCCATCCGAAATTCACCGGAACCATTGTTAGCAATCCTGAGATCTGCCATGGTGATACTGTCAGCCTGGAAGGAATTGTTCATCCAACGTTATTCCACTTAAGTCCTAGTCTAATGTGGGGTGATACTACTTTTCTTCCTGATGGTTATGGTTCTTATACCACTACTCTGACGTACGATGTATTTGCACCTGGTCAGACACTGACAAATATCAATCAGTTAATCAGTATATGTGCCGTTATGGAACATTCATATCTTGGCGACCTGAATATGACTGTCACCTGTCCGAACGGAACTGTTGTTACATTGAAACATTTTCCGGGTTGTAACGGACAATATCTGGGCATCCCTATTGATATAGATACTGATCTTTCTCCCGGAACAGGCTGGGAATATTGCTGGACGCCTAACCCCACTTACGGTATTATGAATAATATATGTGCCACTTATACCACCATGCCTGCAGGTTCTTATACTACTTATGACCCGATTACAAACTTTATCGGCTGCCCGTTGAACGGGGACTGGACATTTACTGCAACAGATAACTGGCTTTCTGATAACGGATATATTTTTACCTGGGGAGTCACTTTCGATCCATCGATTTTACCGGTTGATTTTGATTATACCCCCGAGTTTGTGCATTATAGCTGGGATGCTCCGTCTTCCTTTGTTCTTGATACCATCCAGACTACCAATCATTACACTGTTTCCATTCTTCCGGACACAGGAAGCTATAACTTTACTCTTACGGCCACTGATAATTATGGTTGTTCGTATGATACCACAGTTCATCTGCTTGTTCATCCTACCTGGATAGTCAATTTCCCGCCGGATACCACATTATGTTCCGATGCCACCCTTTTACTGGATGCTTCAAACAACGGTCAGAACATTGGCGCTCAGTACATATGGCACAACAGTTATGGTAATACAACTTCATCCAATTCATGGTGGCTGGTTGATAAACCGGGTACTTACTGGGTGGAAATTCCAAATATTGTAATGAGTTGCGGGCATGAAGATACCATAACAGTGCATTATAATAATCTGGGACTTGACCTTGGACTTGACCTGAACAATGTTTGTTCATCCACTCCTGTAACCTTGAATGCCACTACACCTCTGGCAGGATATCCGTCAGTAACCTATCACTGGTCAACTGGTGCGACCACACCGACAATAACAGTTACAGCAACAGGGACATATTCTGTATCAGTAACCCGTGGTGCCTGTACTGAGACGGACACCAAGACTGTTAATTTTGTCAATCCGTTAAGCATTAATTTGGGCAGTAATAAATTTTTGTGTCAGGGGGATTCAGTATTACTCGATGCCGGTTTTTATCAGTATGCGACCTATCTGTGGTCGGTCGGACTGAACACTCAGACTGTACATGTCACAAATCCCGGAACGTACATGGTATCGGTGACCAATGGATGCGGAACATATAAAGATACTATAGTAGTTACTAGTATTAATACTCCTGTTGTTCATTTGGGTAATGATACTGCTATCTGCAGCAGCACACAGTTATTACATCTGAATGCATTATATACAGGACCTGATCAGGCTACATACCATTGGTCGACCAATGCTGTTACCCCGGCAATTCTGGCATCTGCAACAGGAAATTATTGTGTTACTGTTACTAACCAATGCGGGGCAGTGTCAGACTGCCTTCATTTACAGGGAGACACACCGCTTACAATAAATCTTGGGACTGATTCGACAGTATGTCCCGGATATATTTTGAATTCAGGTTATCCGGACTGCAGTTATTACTGGTCTGACGGAGAGACTACGCAAAGCATCCTTGTTAACCAGTCGGATAGTTATATGGTTGACGTGACCAACACCTGTGGTTCATATTCTGATGCCGTCAATCTTCAGGTGATCCAGTTAAATGTTAACCTTGGGCCGGATGTGACCATATGTCCGGGAAGTAATATCATCCTGGACGCCCAAAACCCGGGATGTATGTATTCATGGTCAAACGGACAAACTACCCAGACCATCGATGTGATCAGCGGAGGTGAGTTTTCAGTTGCAGTAACGAATCAATGCCAGACGAAATTTGATACGGTAAATGTTCATGTTTTTGATACAACGATTGATCTTGGAAATGATACATCCATTTGTGAAGGCAGCAGCCTGACCATAGATGCACAGCATCCCGGATCAGTATATCATTGGTCAACCGGGGCAACCACACAAAGCATAAATGCAGTTTCTTCAGGCACCTATTACGTAACTGTTACACATACATGCGGTACGCTGAATGATTCAATCCATGTGAACGTAAACCCCGTGCCTGTTGTAAATCTCGGTCTCGACACTGTTATGGTAGGACAGGGGCAATCAATTACACTCGATGCAGGTCCGGGATTTGTTTCCTACCATTGGTCAACAGGTGCAAGTACACAGACAGTTACCGTTCAGAATGAGTCATGGTATTATGTTACAGTGACAGATGCCAATGGTTGCAAAGGAAAGGGCAAAATCTTTTTAAAGATTCTGGGCATTGAAATCAATGAACCGGAGGTAATCAACATTTATCCAAACCCGGCAAAAGACGTACTCATCATCTCATCAGAAAAGTTAATACTTACCGGAATTGAAATGTATTCTTCTCTGGGCCAATTGATCAAATCCGAGAGAATTGAAAGTAATAAATTTTACCTGAATACTACTGAATATGCAGAGGGTATGTATTTTATAAAAGTTACTGCAGAAAATGGTGATTTAATAGTCAGACCTGTGAGTATCATTAAATAGAGTTTTAATTAGAGCCTGTCTTTAAAGTCATTCTTTTTGATTTAAGAACAAGGATCAACGATTTTTGATTTATGAAGTACGTGTAATCATCTGATTTAATGATAACATCAAAAATCTGAAATCGTTAATCGATATTCGTCAATCAAAATATTGAATATTATAGACAGATACTAAATATTATAGAAAACGGCAGTCTTCGCAGGCTGCCGTTTTTTTGTTCTGGTTTAAGGTAAGAAATTTTCTACAATCCTATAAAACTGAATTTTAATTTCTGTTTATTATTAATGTTTTACCAGAAAAACTCTGAAGAATAAACAGATTCATTGTTCAAATTATCACTGACCTTTAAAAGAAGTCTATGTGATTTTCCTTTTTCTAACCTTGATTCATCAAAATCATACCAGATAAGTTTTCTTTTTTCATCATAGTTGAAAAGAACCCATTTGCCATCAATAAAACCATTGAAACTGCCGATACCGGATAAATTATCGCTAATGATGAATTTTATTTCCCCGGCAGACGACAGATTTTTTCCCCTGCTGATATTTACCGGCTTTATTACAGGAGAAATGGTATCAGCAATAACGGTAAAGTTGCCAAATTCACGGGTTGAGGCACTGATGATACTATCTTTCAGACTTCCTCCAATGGAGTGGAAAATAGTTTTATTATTTTCCTGGATTACAGAGGCTACCAGGAGTTTATTGCGCATCCTGGCAGGTATATTTTGCAGGTGAATATTCAGAGTAATCGCTCTGAATAAAGGAGTTATCCCGTTATGTACATGAATTAAAGGAGAATAAGTATTTTTTAATGCAGGAGAGGTACTGTATTGAAAACATAAGGTATCAAATAATGCAATATCGGGAAAATTGACATCAATATCTTTCGACGTAAAAGTATTTGCAGTAAGACACGGAATCAATTTGGAACATTCCTGATGCTTTTTATGAGTCATGTTTTTCAATAACCTATGGCTCCTGACTTTAAAATCAAGATAAGAAATATTTCCATTAGCATCGCACACGATATCGGAAACCTGGTGAACAGAATCATCAGAGAAATTGATAATGCCATGATTAACTATGTCATGATACGTCTTCATCAGATTTCCCGGCGCAATGAATGATTTCTGGTATGAGCGGTTATGTCTGACTTTTTCAGGATAATCAATGTGGCTTAAAATATAGCGGGTATCATTAATTAACAATTGATCCGTACAATAATAATATACCCTTTTCCCATCTATTTTCAATTCGATGGAAAATACACCGCATTTGTTACCCGAACCGTTTAACCTGTCAAAGGCCATAACAGCAAAGCCAATATCACCCGAAAGATTCAGCATTTTTGGATCAGAAAGGACATATGTTCCACCTTTTCTCTTAACGGCAATGATCTTTTTCTGATCCTGGCCATTGACTTTGCTGTTATCAGATAACGGAAAAACTTCGATACCTTCAATGACCGGAGGTATTTTGTCAACAATATCAAATCCGAAAAGCAATGGGTTATAGGAAATTTCCGAATTAAAATCCCTGATCTCGAAGTGTAAATGAGGTCCTGATGAACTGCCACTGTTTCCTGAGAAAGCAATGGTATCACCTTTTTTAACAGGGAATAAGGATTCAGGCATTTCAATTTCAATAGCAAAACATTGATTTTCATATTGTTTCATTTTGATATATTGATCAATATTTTTGCGGAAATTGCGAAGGTGGCCATATACAGTCATGTATTTGCCTCCATGCTTCAGATACATCACATTTCCAAACCCGGAAGCTGAGATTTTGATTTTTGAAACGTAGCCATCTGCAGCTGCAAGTACCGCCTGTCCTTCTTTACTGTCGGTTTTAATATCCAACCCTCCGTGAAAATGATTGGTTCTAAGTTCGCTGAAATTACCTGCAAGACTAAGGGGGATCGTCAAAGGGGCACTGAATAGTCCTTTGTACTTCACATCCTGTGAAAATACTGACCTTGTCAACAATAGAAAAATCAGTGCGAATATTGCCCGTATATATTTCATTTTGCCTGAAACTTATTAATCAATGTAAATGACAAAAGACCGAATTTATTGCGTTAACTTTCGAAACCCATATATTTATTTGTCAACTATGGTCAATACGCCTGAAAATAGTATATTTACACATTCAAATAATTATATATAAATGAATATCAGGATGATTATATGATTTATTAAGGATTTGTGCATTTTTAAAATTTTAGATACTTTTGTAACACATATTTTTTGGAGATGAGTGATGAATTAATAAATAATATAAAAAGAAAAACTAACCAATTAATTGAGCAGAATAATAATAATAAACTGGAAATAGAAAAGTTACAAAAGGAAATTTTTGAATTAAATCATAATTTTTCGGAACAGAAAAGAGAAATCAGTGAATTGCATTTGAAATATAAGCAACTCATAATAGGAGAAGCAATTTTATCAAATTCCGATATTGATGATGCAAAAAAACTGATGAGTAGAATGGTGCGGGATATAAACAAATGTATTGCTCTGTTAAACGTATAGACTTAATGAGTGGGAAAAGAGTAATAAATATCGAACTGGCCGGGAGGAAATTTCCAGTCAGAGTAGATATTGATAATGAGGAAGGGGAGGAGATTGTCAGAAATAGTGTTAAGTATCTGAATGGTAAAATGATACAGTATCAACAAAAATATAAAGACAGGGATCAGTTTGATTATCTTGCAATGGCTGCTCTCGACGCTGCATGTAAGATGCTTGGATTCAGGCAATTACCTGACTCGAATGATATGTTGATACAATTACGCAATATTGATAATCAGTTAAGTGTTTATCTTAATAAAGAGTAATAATCACGTTCTTTAAATTGATCTAAGATCTTTGCCCGCATTTTTCTTTAAGCGTTTGAAAACTCAACACTAAAAAAATTGGAGTAAAGCTCGGTTCACGTAAGGCAGGCCTCATTCCGGTTTACCGGAATCTTTTGAAATAAAGACAGTGGAAGCAAGAAATGAGCGGCGACTCCACCCATGTGAAAACGGGGTTTTCTAAATTTTTAAATGTAAAAATGCGGGCTTTTTTTATATATGAACTCTAAAATTATTTGAAAATGGTTGTAGAATTGATAATTGCCGGTATTGCTGCCTTCTCATTGGGAAGCATATCGGTATACTATTACTGGAAGAAAGCAATAGTAAATAAAAAGGTGGAGATTCTGAATGAGGCTGAGAAAACCGCGGAAACACTGAAAAAGGATAAAATTCTGGAAGCTAAAGAGAAGTTTCTCTCTATGAAAGCTGAACATGAAAAAAACATTAATGAACGGAATTCACGAATAGCTCAGGCTGAGAATAAATTTAAGCAACGTGAAACATTGCTGTTCCAAAAGAGAGAAGAGTTGCAGAAAAAACAGAAAGAACTGGAAATCAGCAAAAATGAAACAGACAGGCTTAGAGAAAATCTTAACAATCAACTGGAACATGTTGAAAAACGTGCTGCTGACCTTGATAAATCCCATAAACAACAAGTCGATAAGTTACAACAGATCGCCGGTTTATCAGTAGAAGAAGCAAAATCGCAGTTAATAGATTCATTAAAAGCAGAAGCCAGAACTGAAGCCATGTCGTACATCAACGAGATTATGGAAGAGGCCAAAATGACGGCAAACAAGGAAGCCAAACGAATGGTAATACAGACTATTCAACGTGTTGCTGCTGAAGCCGCAGTTGAAAATTCTGTCACCGTTTTCCATATCGACAATGATGAAATGAAAGGTCGTATTATTGGCCGGGAAGGACGTAATATCCGTGCCCTTGAAGCAGCCACAGGTGTTGAGATTGTTGTTGATGATACTCCGGAAGCCATTGTTCTTTCAGCATTCGATCCGGTTCGTCGTGAGGTTGCCAGGCTTGCATTACATAAACTGGTCTCTGATGGCCGGATTCACCCGGCGCGTATTGAGGAAATAGTAGCCAAAACAAAGAAACAGGTGGAAGAAGAGATGATCGAAGCCGGTAAACGCACCACCATTGACTTAGGAATTCATGGACTTCATCCGGAACTTATCAGAATCATTGGTAAAATGAAGTACAGGTCATCATATGGTCAAAACCTTCTTCAGCATTCCCGTGAAGTGGCTAACCTATGTTCTATTATGGCTTCAGAACTGGGAATTAATCCCAAAGCAGCTAAACGTGCCGGTCTCCTGCACGATATCGGAAAAGTCTCCGACGAGGATCCGGATTTGCCTCATGCAATACTTGGTATGAAAATAGCCGAAAGATTTAAAGAAAAACCAGATATTTGTAATGCCATCGGCGCTCACCATGATGAGATAGAAATGAATACACTTCTGGCACCTATTGTCCAGATTTGCGATTCAATTTCAGGTGCTCGTCCGGGTGCAAGAAGAGAAGTGGTAGATGCTTATATCAAAAGGCTGAAGGACCTGGAAAATATGGCTTTATCATTTCCGGGTGTGCAAAAAACATTTGCCATTCAGGCAGGCAGAGAATTACGGGTAATTGTCGGAAGTGAAAAAATATCCGATGCCGAAGCTGAAACAATTTCCAATGAAATTGCTAAACGCGTTCAGTCCGAAATGACATACCCCGGGCAGATTAAAGTAACGGTTATACGCGAGACCAGGGCTGTGGCTTATGCAAAGTAATCCTGATGGGGAACAGGCTTATTACCGGGAAAAGAGTTCTTGTAACTGGCGGAGCAGGGTTTATTGGTTCCAACCTGGTTGAAGCATTACTGAAACAGAATAATCATGTTGTTTGTCTTGATAACTTTGCTACCGGAAGACCATCTAATATATTGTCCTTCTCAGGAAACAGCAATTTCACCTTGATTGAAGGCGATATCCGTAATCCGAACGATTGCAGCAAAGCAACGGATAATGTGGAAATCGTCCTGCACCAGGCAGCGCTTGGTTCTGTACCTCGTTCAGTAATCGACCCGGTAACTACAAATGATGTTAACAGCGGTGGTTTTGTCAATATGCTCACTGCTGCAAAAAATGCCGGTGTCAGGCGATTTGTATATGCTTCCAGTTCATCGGTGTATGGCGATCATCCTGAACTGCCCAAAGTGGAAGATAATATTGGAAATCCGCTGTCTCCTTATGCAGTTAGCAAATACTCCAATGAACTGTATGCCGGAGTTTTTTCTTCTCTTTATAATATTGAAACCATTGGTCTCAGATATTTTAATGTTTTTGGTAAACGCCAGTATCCTGATGGCCCCTACGCCGCTGTAATACCTAAATTTGTAAAATCACTCATGAATGCTGAATCTCCGGTCATTTATGGTAATGGCAGTCATTCGAGAGATTTTACTTATATCGATAATGTGGTTGCTATCAACCAACTTGCTGCAACTACTGACAATCCGGCTGCAATTAATACGGTGTATAACGTAGCTTGCGGTAAAAATATCAGTTTAAATGAGTTATTCGAAATCATCCGCGACCAGCTTTGCATATTGAATCCTGATTTAAAGAACATTAACCCTGTTTACGGAGAACCACGTCATGGAGATATACTACATTCACTTGCATCAATTGATAAAGCCAGAACATTACTTGATTACTTCCCTGTATACGACGTTATTAGTGGTCTGAGAGAAGCCATAGATTGGTACTGGAATAATCTGAAATAGCTTGAAAACAGGCAGATATTTCAAAACGGAATTTTCGAAAAATGTATTGACTCTGCTATCGGGCACAGCCATTGCACAGGCTATTCCAATCCTGATATCACCTGTTATTTCGCGGATGTATTCACCTGCTGAATATGGTGTTTACACGGCTTTCTTTAACATCCTTATGATCTTTGGCATACTGGCCAATGCCCGCTATGAACTGGCAATTGTTCTTCCTGAAAAAGACGAAGATGCCATTAACCTTGTTGCTGTAGGTGTTTTCCTATCAATCAGCCTGAGCCTGGTTTTACTCGTGGTTATTATTTTTTTTAATGAATGATGTGTTGAATTATTTTAATTCACGACTGAGAAATTATAAATTCATTGCAGTTGCAAATGTCTATAAATCTGTCAGTCTGTCAGTTGTACAGCTTATTTTTGGTTTTTTTAAAGCGGGTGTTGCAGGCCTTATTACCGGTCAGATCATATCACAGTTCTCAGGGAATTATAAGCTATTCAGGGAAACCATCAGAAATAAAGCATTGCTTTCCTGCATCAGCAAAGAGAAAATGAAATTTGTTGCCCGTAGGTATGTTGATTTTCCAAAATACAACATTTGGTCAGGTTTGTCAAGTCAATTATCACTTAACCTGATCGGCTTGTTTATTATAGATTTATTTTCGGCAAAAGTACTGGGCTATTACGGATTTGTCTACCGGGTGCTTGGATTACCCACCCTGGTTATTGGTACATCGATAGGTCAGGTATTCCTGCAACAAGCTTCAGTTGAAAAAAACAAAACCGGAAACACCCGCAAGATTTTCAATTCAACTTTCAAAAAACTCCTATTAATATCAGTTCCGACGGGTATTCTTATTTTCCCTTTCATCCCGTATTTATGGCCAGTTATATTCGGAAGTAAATGGGCAGGAGCTGGCATATATGTTCAGATTCTAATGCCAATGTTTATCATTCGCTTTATTACCAGCCCTTTGATCTCAATTCTATCGGTCTATGAAAAGCAACGTGTTTCTATGTTGTGGCAAACAGGTAATGTGCTTATTATATTACTATTATGCATGTCAATAAAATGGTTTGGATTTGATATGAAAACCTTTTTATATTGGCTAAGCTCTATATCCACAGTATATTACTCACTATTACTTTACATTATTTATCGCATTGGAAGAGGTGAAAATATAGTCAGCAATCATTAAAAGATATAAAATGATACAAATATCAGTGCCACAAACGTTTATACATGAACGTAGTTATGTCATTGATATACTGCTGAATGAATGTATAGGTATTGAATACAAAATAGAAATTAATCCCGGACTGAAGGATTATAAAATGTGTTTGCCAAATGGGAATGATATAATTATAGAAGATCATTTCTTTTCCGTCTCACAAGAATCAACCGGATATCTTGATATTAAAAGTCTTCCTTCTAAGATCGAATACATGCAAAACCGGTTTTTGACGGAAGATGACCTCCCTGTGATTTATGGAACTGATCATTGCCAGGTATTAGAAAGGGGAAATTACATACAGGTTGTTTGTGGCAATGATATTTTTGCCGGGGCATTTTTTATGCTAAGCCGTTGGGAAGAATTCGTGGTACAGGAAAAAGATGAATATGGACGATTTGATGAAAAGCAATCTCTGGCTTATAGGGCAGGTTTTCATCAGAGGGCAATTGTAAATGAAATGGCAGAATTCTTATGGAATATTTTGATTTACTGCGGGCATCCTGATAACAGGCGAAAAAGGCAATACCAGGTAAAACCGACACACGATGTCGATTATTTTTCAAGGTTTACCGGTATTTTCAGTATGCTCAGGACAATAGGGGGAGATATTTTTGTTCGCAGAAATCCGGGAATGAGTTTAAAGACCATAAAAGATTATTTGATTATTGTAAGTAATAAATCAAATGATCCTTATAATACATATGATTACCTGATGAATATCTCAGATAATTACGGACTGGTTTCAACATTTTATTTCATCCCGGCAATCTCAAAAGAATTTGGCAGTAATTACTTGCTTGAAAATATGGAAGTGAAAGAAATGATTGGGAAAATTTCCGAAAGAGGCCATCGTATTGGGATCCATGGACAATTTGAATCTTATAAATATCAGACTGCGTATAATGCAGGATATGTAAGATTGAAAACAATATATAATCAATTAAATGAGGGAAGGCAGCATTACCTGAGATTTGAAAACCCTGTGAGCTGGCAGATTTGGAATGACTGTGGCATTGAAACCGACAGCACTCTTGGATTTACTTCAGATGTTGGCTTCAGATGCGGAATTTGTCATGAATTCAGTGTTTTTAATATTCTCACCCGCAGGAAACTTGATCTTAAAGAACTTCCTCTGATAGTCATGGATACTGCCCTGCAAAAAAAACATGGCCATGCAGAAAAAATATTTGAAGAAATAATCAGGTTATCAGGTATTTGCAAAAAATACAATGGAACATTTGTCTTACTCTGGCACAACAGTAGCTTCAATATTCCTCCATGGAATAAAATATCATCCATTTATCCGGAAATAATTAATTCGGTCAGATAAACAATCCAGCACAAAACAATCGGGAATTTGAGAATGATTTGATTAATCGTCCGCCGGAGGCAGAGTTCGATTGTTCAAGTGTTCGTATGTTCGTCTGCCTGTGGCGGAGTTCGATTGTTCAGATTATTAAGTTATCTTTTCGTTGGTGTTTTTTTAGTGTTTGTAGAAACTGATTTTTTCTGTTCTTCTTTCACAAGAGCATCTTCAAGAATTTCGGCCAGTTTAACTTTGCTATTTGCTTTTACTACTTTGTTAGCCAAAGCTTTCTGTTCATATACATCCCTGATCCAGTTTGCAAAATCGTTGTGATAATCACTTACATGATGGTAAAAAACATGATCTTCCATTAAAGGAATCTCGCCACTTAATTCTGCAATATTGTATAATTCTTTTCCATTGGAAAGGCGAAAGCAGGTTTCCTTACCAGTTTTTTCAATCAGGCTTTTCATAATCTTAAAAGTTAATTTTTTATATAGTAATGATTCATAATAATACGCTCTTTGGAGTAAAGATATCATCAATTTTGTTACAATGTTTTGATAATTGGGCCCAATCGGAAATATCAACTGAAACGTTTACTATACAAGAGGTCGGCATAGAAATATCATTTTCGGAAAAATGGCACAAAATGGATGCAAATTGTTCGATAACCGGGTTATGTCCTATCATCAACAAACGGTTAACATATTGAGGAACAGTGTATAAATAATTTAATATTTTGTCAAAGTCTCCCGGGTAAAAGTCATTGATCCATTCAATAGTCCCCTGATATCCGGCTGCATTTGAGAGCAGGAGTGTGGTCTGCCTTGCCCGTTCGGCTGGCGATGACACGATCAGGTCAGGGATTAATTGTTTTTTTATCAACTCCTTTCCCATGAGGGAAGCATCTTTCTTTCCCTTATTGTTCAAGGGTCTGTCAAAGTCTTTTTCAGCCCCTGTTGACCAGTCGGACTTAGCATGCCTCATGATCATCAATTGCTTCATAATTTTAAATTTACCAGCCAAATATCGGATAATCCCTGACTAAATCGTGTACTTTGGATTTTACCATGTTAATTGTAGCTTCGTTGTCAATATGTGTAATTACTTCATCTACCATATCTACCACCATTCTGAATTCATTTTCTTTAAAACCACGGGTAGTCATTGCGGGTGAACCAACCCTGATTCCTGAAGTCAGGAAAGGAGAGCGGCTGTCAAAGGGCACCATATTTTTATTGAGGGTGATTTCGGCTCTGACCAGAGTATTTTCCACCATTTTACCGGTGACTTCCGGAACTTTTGTTCTCAAATCGATCAGCATGAGGTGATTATCTGTTCCCCCCGAGATGACCTTATAGCCCTTATCAACAAAGGCCTCGGCCATGGTAT
>JAPLDU010000001.1:22479-26148 GCA_026391255.1 Bacteroidia bacterium
TCGGCGTTTCTTTTTACCTGCTGCATATAATTGGTATAGCCGGGAGTCAGGTCTTCAAAAAAAGAAACAGCTTTAGCAGCAATAACATGTTCGAGAGGACCACCCTGGGTACCAGGAAAAACAGCCGAATCGAGAAGTTGCGTCATGGTCTTTACTTCACCTTTTGGTGTTTTTAAACCCCAGGGATTCTCAAAATCTTCACCAACCAGTATCATACCACCACGAGGGCCGCGCAAGGTTTTGTGGGTGGTAGTAGTAACAATATGACAATGAGGGAAAGGCTGGTTTAACATCCGGGTGGCTATTAACCCGGCAGGGTGGGCAATATCAGCCATAAGTATAGCACCAACCATATTTGCAATCTTTCTCATCCGAGCAAAATCCCAATCCCGGGAATATGCAGATGCACCGGCGATTATAAGCTTTGGCCTTTCCCTCAAGGCTGTTTCTTCCATTTTATCATAATCGATCCTTCCTGTTTCTTCATTAACACCATAGGAAACAGGTCGATAAAGGAGACCTGAATAATTTACAAGTGAACCATGAGTAAGATGACCGCCATGTGAGAGATCGAGACCCATGAATGTATCGCCTGGCTTAAGACATGCAAGCATAACTGCTGCATTAGCCTGTGCACCTGAATGGGGTTGCACATTCGCCCATGAGCATTGAAATAATTCTTTTGCCCTGTCAATGGCTAATTGTTCGGTTTGATCGACTATCTGGCAACCACCATAATATCTTTTACCCGGATATCCTTCAGCGTATTTGTTTGTCATGCAGGACCCCATGACCTTCAGAACTTGTTCACTGACAAAGTTCTCTGATGCAATTAATTCAATACCATTTAATTGTCTCTGGTTTTCCTGTTCAATCAGATCAAAAACTTTAGTGTCTCGTATCATATTTATTTATTTTGTTTCGTAATTTCCTGCAAAATTAAGGTTTTTCAGTTATTTATGTAAAAAAAGAAGTCTGTCCTCAGTTAAAATTACTTCAACAAACCATTATGGAATTTCATAAAATGTTATTAAACAATTCTGTTTTTTTTTGGTGATTCTGCAACTAAATATTGATATGAAGAGTCATTGAATAAATTGATATGATGAAAAAATCATTATTTTTCATTTCCATAATATTGTTATTAGTAATAAGATCACTGACCGCACAGACATTTGTCAATTATACCACTGCTGATGGCCTGCCATCAAATACAGTGACTGGCATAGCCATAGATAACAGCAATAATAAATGGTTTGCCACCCAATCAGGTGTTGCAAAGTTGAATGGTAGTACCTGGTCACATTATACGACAGCAAATGGTCTTCCTGACAATTACATTAACTGCATTGCTGTTGACCGGTCGGGGAAAATATGGGCAGGCACTGACTTCGGCGTTGCCAGGTTTAATGGAACTAACTGGACTAAATATGATACCGCCAAAGGATTAGTTAATAACGTAACAAATTATATTGCTGCCGATATTGATGGCAGCATATGGTTTGCGACAAATGGAGGAATATCGAAGCTTTATGATACTACCTGGATAAGTTATACAACCACAGAAGGCCTGGCAAATAATCTGGCCGATTATATCACTGTTGATTCATCCGGAAATAAATGGATAGGAACCCTGGGAGGATTATCAAAATTCAATAATTTTACTTTTACGACATTTACTACTGCCAATGAATTACTTGACAATAACATAATTACAATCGCTATTGATAATTCAGGAAAAAAATGGATTGGTACATCTAATGGCATCAGTGTACTTAATGCTGACGATATATGGGTGAGTAATTACCTACAATCAAATGGCTTATACAACAATTCAGTCAGGGATATTAAAATTGATACCAAAGGCAATGTGTGGACAGCAATTTATGCTGATTACCTTGATGATGGAGGTATCAGCGTATTTGATGGTATGACCTGGAAATCTTACACAGTATCAGATGGTCTGGTAAATGTTCTGGTCAGACGAATGGCCGTTGACAAAAATGATCATATCTGGATTGCAACAGGAAGTGGCGTATCTGAATTTATTGACATGTCGGGTGTTCCTGAAAATAATCCAACCGCGTTCGGTATTTATCCTAATCCGGCACATGGCCAGATTTACCTTCCCCTTTCTGAATCAATGGTTCACGTTAGCATAACTGACATCACAGGACGAAATATCTGTATAGAAAAAACGACCCTCAATACATTGGATATAAGTATTCTAAAGCCAGGTATTTATATGTTGCAGATAAGTGATGGCCGAAAAACCATATATTCAAAACTTTTGGCTGAATAGAAATTATTCCCGACGTACTTTCAAAATATATAAATGCCTCATAATTATTTGTAATTATCGTTTAATCAAAAATATAGCTGCCTTTTTGTTCAGGTCAGGCAGCGATATTTTCCACTCAGCCACAGGTTTTGTAAGAACAGATTCTTGTTCTGTTGTGAGTTCAGAAGCAATGCACAGTAAAGTCCCCGGATTGCATGATTCAACGATATCCTGAACGAGATGGTTGTTCCTGTATGGAGTTTCAATGAATATCTGGGTCTGATCATCCATCAGTGATTTTTGTTCTAATTTTTTGATAGCTGTAATTCTTTCATTTTTTTTCACCGGCAGATAGCCGTTAAAAGCAAAGTTTTGTCCCTGCAATCCTGAAGCCATCAATGCCAGGATGATTGAAGACGGGCCTGTTAAAGGTATCACCCTGATGTTTTTTTTATGAGCAAGTCTTACAAGTTCTGTTCCCGGATCAGCCACAGCAGGACAACCAGCTTCGGACAACAACCCGATATTTTCGCCATGAACAGCCGGATCAAGCATTTCAGATATTCCTTTTAACCCGGAATGTTCATCAAATACAGTAAAATGCAATTCATCTATATTGACTGACCTGTCCAGTGTTTTCAGGAAACGCCGGGCGGTCCTCTCATTCTCAACAATAAAGAACTTTAATGTTAACGCGATTTCCCTCACAATGGGAGGAATCACTTTTTCAACCGTATTCTCACCCAGTGGGGATGGAATTAAGTACAATTGTCCCTGCTTCATTATTTCATAAAAACTATGTTTCCTCCGCAATTATCTGTTTTGGCCCCGGTTACTGATCTTAAGCAATTGTAAATCTGAAGATTGCGAAGCAGCCCCAGAAATGCAAATATCAACGCTTCTTTAAAATCCACGGTCAGTTGATCAGGAATGATTATTTCAGGAATGGCCAGTTCTTTTATCCTGTTAACCAGAAACCTGTTATGAGCACCACCTCCGGTTACCAGCATACGTGTACCCGGTCTGATTGTAACATTGGAAATCTGAATGGCAATATGCTCATAAATTGTCCTGAGTTTGTCTTTAACTGATATCTGGTATTTTTCAGAAACAGGGAAAAATTCCTTCACAAGCCATTCTTTACCTAGTGACTTGGGCGATTTCAGAAAATAATAAGGTATCATATTTAGATCAGAAAGCATATCCATATTGATCAATCCTTTTTCGGCCAATGAGCCATCTTTATCCATTTCAAAACCTAATATTGAAGCCAGCTCATTAATAATAATGTTTACGGGACAAATATCAAATGCAATCCTGCGGCCGGAATCATGATATGAAATGTTGGCAAAGCCACCCAGATTAAGACAATAATCATACTGACCAAA
>JAPLDU010000001.1:26246-34239 GCA_026391255.1 Bacteroidia bacterium
GCTATTGAAGAACCTTCACCAAATTGAAATGTAAGCCTAAAAGAAGGTTCATGAAAAATGGTATGGCCATGACTGGCGATGTAATCAATTTTTACTGAATTTTCAATCAGGAAATCATTGATCATATTGCCAATAAAGTGGCCAAACTCCTTGTGAAATATGATAAATTCCCTGGCACTCAGGCTGGCAGCATTATCAAGTTTTTCTTTAATCTGTCCGGAGTATGGATATGTATGAGCCTTTTCAATGGAGTAATGCCACTGATCATTACTTTTCTGAAACAGACATTGTGCAAGGTCAAGCCCGTCAAGCGATGTACCCGACATTACACCGATTGCTCTGTATTTCCTGCTCATCAGATAATAAATTTATAATAAAGAATTATTTTTTAAATAATTTCAGCAAGTTTGCATACAAAAGTACGTGTATTCATTTTTATTTCCCGAGGCATATTCAAATTAATATTGGCAGTTTATGAAAAAACACTATTCAGTCATTTTTATCATCACCCTGGTCATTATAGTATCATGTTCAAAATCAAGGGATAATAATATTTTAATCAATGCTGACAGAACCGTTATTTATGAAGTTGATCTGAAGGTTGATCCTGAAAATGTTAACTGGATGAAAAACCTTGACAGAATACCATTCCTTGAAGATATTATTAACAAGATCAAATCAGGCAAATTGCAGCCATACGATCCTTTGTTCACAAATGAACCAACTCTGTTAACATGGGATCAGGTACAGCACAGGCTTGGCTTTTCAAGGGATACCATTACTACTCAGGAACAAGAATCCGGTGAGTTAAATAAAAAAGTGATTGAACATAATTATTCACTGGAAGAAATTACCAGGATGATTTTTATCGAAGAGTGGCATTATGACCCCAATTCAATGAATTTTGAAAAAAAAGTACTGGGATTGGCACCTGTCAGGGAATTCGAGAAAGAACCAGGAGAACCCAAGGTTAAATCCATTGTTTTTGTTGTTTACTTCACCGATAAAAAACCACCGATATTCAAATATGATTGAGAAATGCCCTATCATTCTAAAAAATTAATTATTGATTATCAATTCAATACATAATATTTATTGACTGAAAAATGTGTAGAAATAAGAAATATTTCATATTTTCAATACTCAGCTTAATCCTCGCATGTACCGGAAATAAAGAAAAGCAACCCGATAACAGCATACCGCCAAGATTTGTTTCCCCGGCTGAACCCAGATTCAAAAAAGAAGGTAACTTGTCTTTTATTGGCAGTAAAACAGGAAAATCAAAAAAAGATATTGACATAGAGATTGCTGACAATGAGAATAGACAGATGCAGGGGCTCATGTACCGCAAGTCTATGCTCGATTCACAGGGTATGTTATTTGTTTTTAGCAAACAACAGATGCAATCATTCTGGATGAAAAATACCTTTATACCTCTCGATATCATATTTGCTGATGAAAATGGCATGATCGTCACTATTCAGAAGAATACTACCCCTCTTTCCGAAAAATCCATTCCTTCCTTTAAACCAGCGCTTTATGTAGTAGAAGTAAATGCCGGTTTCTCAGATAAATACAATATTGAAGAAGGGGATAATATCAAATTCGAAAATAATTAGTGTTGTTTATTAAGTCAGTACTTCTGATTTAAGAATATCGATTACTCACAAACATTTTTTATTTTTTAAGGTGTTCATGAGATCGCTTCGCTAAGTTAACGATTTATGATTTTAGATGTAACTGATAATCTGTAATCTAAAATCTTCAATCCTTATTCTTAAATTGGTTTTCGTGACTTTAAAGACAAATTCGGATTAATTCATATACAGTGAAGCCATAAATTGTCATCTCTAAATAAAGAAATCATTTTTCTTAGCCAATCATTTTTATTGTTTGCAAAAATCAATAACATATAAAAAAAATGTAATTTTGTTTTGATAATCTATTGTAAAATATAAAAAAGAATCAAATGAAAAAACTGCTACTATCTCTTGTAATTTCAATAACTATCATTGTTTCAGTAAACGCACAGTGGACGACACAGTCAACCGGATTTACCACAGCATCCCGGGGGATAAATCATATGTGCGCGGTCAATGCTGATATTGTTTGGGCAACAGCCTATGATGGAAGTGGTTCAAATGTTCTTGTTCAGGAATTTACACGAACTACAGATGGGGGTACTACCTGGACTCCGGGAACTATCCTGACTTCTTCCAGCTTAGAACCTTCCATGATATTTGCCGTCGACGGAAATACCGCATGGGTACCATTATTCGACACTCTCAGCGGTGGAGGTGTTTTGTACAAAACATCTGATGGCGGTCTCAACTGGGTACAACAGGTTCCAAGTGCATTTTCGGCTCCTAGTGGATTTCCGGATATCGTATATTTCTGGGATGCCAATAATGGTGTGACCATTGGAGACCCGAACGGTGGATTTTTCGAAATTTATACTACTACTGATGGAGGAAATAATTGGATCAGGACCACTCAGGCTAACATCCCTGCTAACTTGTCCGGCGAATTTGGTTATACCGATATATACAGCGCAGTGGGAGATAATTTTTGGTTTGGCACCAATAAAGGAAGGATTTATAAATCTGTTGACCATGGCCACACATGGTCTGTAATGACTACTCCGATTGCTGATATTTCCAAACTTATCTTTGTAAATGAATTCAAGGCATTTATTGCTGCCAGGAATGCCACAACAGGAAAGTTTATGAACCTGAAATATACCGAGGATGGTGGAGCTACATGGCAGGCAATAACATATACCGGTAGACTGTACAGTAATGACATTGCCTATGTTCCTGGTACAACAAATACATTCATCAGCAGTGGGTCAGATTACAATGATCTGACAAACCTTGGCAGTTCCTACAGCTTTGATTTCGGCACAACCTGGACCGATTTTATCTCTGGTGATACTTTGCAGTACCTGGTACTCGATTTTATTAATAATACTATAGGTTGGTCCGGGCAGTTCAATACAAGTTCTATAGCAGGCGGAATGTGGAAGTTCACTGACAACACGACTCTGACTTCACATAATGATCCGACAGGCAATAATGATACGGTTCTTTGTTACAGGAGTTCATCATATTTATTCAGCCCTGCAGACTTTAATTTTTTTGATATGGATGGAAATGCTTTTAGTGGTATTGTCATTATGGGTTCAGTATCTACAGGAAGTCTGAAATATGCCGGAGCCGATGTTGCCCTTTACACCAAATGCCCTGATGTGACTCAACTTGTTTTTACTCCTGTTCCCGATGAATTTGGCTTTTCTTATACCAGTTTCACTTTTAAAGTTACCGATAATACCGGTGCATACAGCGACCTGACCTACACCATGATTGTTAACGTGTCTGAGTCCTACGACATACAACAAATTACAAACAAACAAATATCAATTTTCCCTAATCCATTCCATTCAAGCGTACATGTAAGTCTTCCGGCTGGCAATCATTCCGCATCTATTTTGCTTTATGATATGACCGGAAAAGTTGTGAAAGAATTGAATCCCTGCAATGATTCATTTGATATCAGCAGGACTGGTCTTTCAAATGGAGTCTATTACCTGAAGGTAACCGGAAATACAACTTATATTTCCAAATTGGTGGTTTACTAAAGACCTGACTCAATATAAAAAGAATTGCGTCTTTAGCGTCATTAGCGTTTAATTTTTAACGCAAAAGTCGCGGAAGGCGCAATTTTTTTATTATAATATTCATGCATTTATCACACCTGAACCAATCAGTTCATCTTTATTGTACCAGGCGGCAAACTGCCCGGGAGTTATTCCCCGCTGAACCGAATCAAAAATGATATAAGCTCCGTTCTGTCTGGTAAATAATCTTCCTTTCTGTAATGGCTGCCTGTATCTGATCCTGAACATGAATCTGGCTGATTCATCTGGTTGCAATGCCAGATCAGGACGAATCCAGTGAATCTCATCCTTTTTAATAAACAGCGCCGGTCTGTGCAGACCAGGATGTTCCTGGCCCATACCCACATAAACGATGTTCTGTTCAATATCTGTAGCGATTACAAATAATGCTTCCCTTTTACCACCGATATGCAATCCTTTTCTCTGGCCAATTGTATAAAAGTGAGCGCCGATGTGTTCACCAAGCTTTTTTCCATCGGATGGCCGGTAGGAGTGAGGCTGGGAAAGGAGAAAAAGTGCTTCTTCATCAGGGTCGGATAAATCGATATTGAAATATGTTTTAAATCCGGAATAATTAGCAGGGATTTCAATAATATCACCTTTTTTGCTTTGGATTTTTTGTTGCAGGAATACCGGCAGGTCAACTTTTCCAACAAAGCAGATGCCTTGTGAATCTTTACGCGTGGCAGTTGCAAGTGAAAGTTCTGCGGCTATTTTCCTGACTTCTGGCTTCAGCAGTCCTCCTACCGGGAACAGGACATTATTCAATTGTTCCTGGGAAAGCTGGCAGAGAAAATAACTCTGGTCTTTGTTCCTGTCTGTGCCTGCCAGCAGGCGATGTACCTTTTTGCCATCTTTAATCAACGATTCTTTCCTGCAGTAATGGCCGGTTGCCACCAGATCAGCGCCATAAGATGCTGCTGCAGCGGCGAATACATCGAATTTTATCTCCCGGTTGCAAAGCACATCAGGATTTGGAGTCCGTCCTTTTTCATATTCAGAAAAAAGATAACCGACCACTCGTTTGGAATACTGTTCGCTCAGGTCGACAACATAAAACGGAATATCTAACTTGCGTGCGACCAGTTGAGCGAATATAACATCATCGTTTGAAGGACAATCACCCGAAAGTAGTCCGATAGTATCATGCCAGTTTTTCATGAACAACGCGACCACATCGTAACCCTGTTGTTTCAGAAGGTAAGCAGCCACACTCGAATCAACGCCGCCTGATAATCCAATGGCAACGCGTTGCATAGTTAACCTCTTGAATAAACATGAACGCTGTTAGCGGCTGATGGTAGATAATTAATGCCGAACCAGGCAATGAGCAACACAATAAATGCCAAAGCCAGCGTCCATAACGGGATTTTAATTTTATCGGGATGATAATAACGGTAATGCATGAATATCAGGTAACCCATCCAGGTAAGAAACGCCCAGGTTTCCTTGGGATCCCAGGTCCAGTAATGGCCCCATGCTTCTTTAGCCCATAAAGCTCCGAATAACAATCCGAATGTGAGAAAGGCAAAACCAATATACACTAGATTATCTGCCAGTCTGATCACATTCATGTCGAATTCACTGAAGTACATCTGGTATAAACCTTTAACGGCAATCAATGATGAAGCTGCAAGCAGTGCATAAGCAAAAATATAAACAATCACATGAGGCACGAACCACGGGCTTTGCAGAGCCGGCATCAGGGTTTTGTCATGTGTCTCTGGATTCAGATAGTTGATTATGAGAAAAATTATTGCCAGGCAGAGACTATAACTCAGGAACCATTTATATTTCCAACGGGTATAAGTAAGCAGACCAATAAACGGCAGGAAAAATGAGTACCACAGTCTGGTTTCTCCAAGTGTTCGCATCGGTGGTCTGCCTAAATGCACCCACATCATGGCAATAAAAAATGCCAGCACCGCGACTCCTGCGAATATCAGGATCAGACCAAGTCTGGCCATTGCCTTCCTGTTCTGACTAAAATTATGAAATATTGATCCAACTAGCCATAAAATGGCTGTAATCAACGCTATATATGGAAAATAAATCCAGGTCATACTAGTTTATGTTTTAATAATAATTGTTATATTATTTACGGTTATTTAGTCTGTGGATAAAAGTTGTAAGTCGTAAGTTATAATTTATAACTCATAACTCATCATTCATAATTCATCACTCATAATCTCTGCTTTTGGTCTTTTATCCTTGCCAATCCAGAATAAATAACAAGCGCCGGCCAATGATAAAAATATCCCGGCATAAATAACGGGTAACCATGGGTCGCTTACCAGTTCGACCACACTGCTTTCAGACCATTTTCCCATTTCTTCATCATATCCGATCTGGTAAATTTTCCAACCTTCCACTTTCACTGGTTTGTTTACTTCAATAAGAACAGTGTCATCTTTTCCTGACTGGGTCATTACTTCAATTTTTGAACTGAATTTCCTGGCCTCCGGTTTAAGCATGGCCAACAATAAGTTTCCATCCAGATCGAGATATTTTGCAGCCATAAAATTACTTCCTGAACAAATCCATCCCTGTGCAGTTTTACCGGTCAATTTATTTTTGGCCTGAATATAAGCAGCAGGCGATGCACCGATTTCTCCGGAAGCAATAAATCCGGTATCTTTATTCAAAGCATATTTAATAAAGTCGATTACATGAATCTTCCAGTTTCCGATCTCACTATCAAAACCCTTATCAACAATAGAAATAGTCTTATTTTTTTCTTCAATTATCCTTCCTGAAACTTTATTAGCCAGAATCATCTTAGGGTTGTATTCTTCTATATCGAATTTCACCAACCTTAGTGCAATTGGAAGCTCATAAGTCTTTCCGTGTGCATCGTGAGCCTGGGAGGTGACCCGTTCCTGGAAAAGTTCCATATTAAATCTTTTCAGATCGCCGCTTCCAAGTGTTGCAGCAAAAATCATGATCCATAAACCCGAATGGTTGAGAAGAAAACCAATGTTCTTTGTCTTAAAAGGAACAGCTCTTCTTAAGGTGACAAAACCAAGGACTGTCAGAAAATAAATTTGTACGAGCAAATATGGCCAACTGCGATTTACATGGGTAAGTCCAATCTTATCAAGAATCGGCATTGAACCAGGTTCGTTCTGTTTGATGAATCCCATCAGGAGAATGAGAAATGTAAATATTGTTATGGCGCTGATCGAAGCAGGAACTCCTGATATCCACCTGATAAACATGCTTTTCCTGTAATAATTAAACGACAGGATCACAATGTTCAGGTAAATAATGGTAAGATAAGCATTGTAAGGCCATGAAAGAGGAGTAATTCCATGACCATCAGTGGCAAACTCAATAGCAAATCCGAGCACAATTAAAGCAATGGCTATAAAAAAGCTTTCGACGTATCCCCAGGGAAACTGCCACAAAGGTTTGATGGCTTTATTCCCGTTCGTTTCAATTGTATTTTCCATGCCGGCAAAAATATGACTTAATCTAAATATATGCAATTGTTCATTAGTTAGTGTTTGTCTATAAAGTCAGTACTTTATTGATTTAAGAACAAGGATCAACGATTTTTGATGTATGAAGTATGTGTAATCATCTGATTTATTGATAACATTAAAAATCTAAAATCGTTAACTTAGCGAAGCGATTTCACGAACACCTTAAAAAATATAAATGTTGTGAGTAATCGATATTCGTCAATCAAAATATTGAATATTATGGACAGACTATAGTTAAAGTCTTTCTTTAAAGTCATCCTTTTGATTTTAAAAATGGGATATTTATTCCACCATCAATACAAGGCCTTTCAGGTATTCGCCTTCAGGATGATAAATGCTGAAATGATGATCGGGTGGCTGGGACAATTGGTGAAGTACTTTTACTTTTCTGCCTGTATTTGCAGCGGCAACAAAGATTGTCCGCCCGAAGTCTTCCTTACTTACCACCTGTGAACAGGAAAAAGTAAAAATAATACCACCTGGTTTTACCATTTCAATCACCCTTGCATTAAGTCTTTTATAAGCCTGAAGAGCATTTTGTAAAACCTCACCATGTTTTGCAAAGGCAGGTGGATCAACAATTATCAGATCAAAATTATTTTGTATATCTATAAGATAATCAAATACATCAATAGCATGAAAGATACATTGCGAATAATCCGGTATATTTAATTTAAAATGCCTCTTCGCTAATTCAATAGCAGTTTTTGAGCTGTCAATGGTAGTGACAGATAAGGCATTTCCGTGAGCGGCATAAAGTGAAAACGCTCCTGTATAGCCAAACAGGTTCAGTACAGTTTTTCCATGAGAATACTTACTGACGAGTTTCCTG
>JAPLDU010000001.1:34262-34946 GCA_026391255.1 Bacteroidia bacterium
CTGGTCGATAAAAAAACCGGTTTTTTGACCAGATTCCCAGTTGACTATAAACTGCAGTCCGTTTTCTTTGACCATATCGGTTTCAGGGCTGCCATACAGGTATTGGTTTACCGGATTCAGACCAGCTTTGAAAGGGAGAGTGGTTTCGCTTTTATCATAAATGGCTTTCAACTTAAATCCAAGTACTGTCCCGAAAGCTTCAATTAATTCATTCCGTACCATGTACATGCCAACAGAATGAAATTGCAGTACCAGAGTTCCATTGTAATAATCAGCAATAAGTCCCGGCATTCCATCACCCTCGGCATTTACCAGACGAAAGACATTTGTATCTGGATTTTCAGTTAATCCAAGGATACTTCTGACCTGTAATGCTATGCTGATTTTCTTTTCCCAAAACTCAAGGTCAATCTTTTCCTGAAGAAAACTTAGAATTCTTACTGCGATTGATCCAATCTGGTAATGACCGGTTGCAAGGTACTCATCTTTAGCAGAGTACAGTTCAACAACAGCACCTTCTTTTATACCTTCGGGCAAATGCTTGATGGCACCGGAAAAAATCCAAGGGTGAAATCGTTTGATTGATTGTTCTTTACCTGGTTTCAGGATTATTTTTAATAATTGCATTCCGGATATTATAACTTCATAAAAAATGCAGTCTACTTTTCCGAGTCTGAAATCTTC
>JAPLDU010000001.1:34986-42849 GCA_026391255.1 Bacteroidia bacterium
ATCTTCAGGAAAATTTCACTGCAAACCCAGGCATCCGTAGCAGCATAAATTTCCTGGGCTTCGGTAAACTTTTCAGTTTCCCAGTTCGACAACTGTTGCGACTTGGATATTTTAATATTCAGGATAAGAGCTGATAATTTCTTCACACTGGCATGTTCAATGCCAAATTTCTTTACAAAATGTTGAATATCAATAAATCCATTAGGAGAAAATGGCTGTATTTTTTGCAAGGATTTTATGTCGTCGTGAATTGCTGCACCAACTTTTACAATTTTCGGATCGGAAAGCAAACTGATCAGACCTTGCGGAAGGCCGATTTTATTAATTCTGAAAAGATAAGCCCTGTTCATGCTGGCTAATTGCAATAATGCCACACGATTTGAATTATGGTATCCTTTTTTAAATGATGGTTTGGTTTCAGTATCAAAACCCAGAACAGGCTGACTATGTAAGTATGAAACGGCATCATCCACCAGGTGAAGCCGGTCAATAAGAACAATCTGTCCGGGAAAACTCTTCACCGGCAGATTATTGATCTCATCAGTTGTGATGCGGGATTTAAACATATGGAATTATAAATAAACCGGTACAAAAGTACCCAAATGATTATAATTATTAAGCATAACAACTATGTTATTCAACTTGTTGTATATTCCGCGAAAATTATTGAATAATCATGAAAGGCAGGACGCCCAAAGTAAATGTATAGAAATAAGTGCAGGGTGTCCAATATATAAATACTAGGTGCTTAAGACAGCAAACTTACCAACATGTTGTCGCTAATCATATTCCCGTGAAACGGAGTTAATTTTCAAATTTGCACATTTTCAAATTTTCAAATTATTTTAGTAACACTTACATTAATTTTAGCAGGTAATCATCATCTACACAAATAGCTCCGCTGTCAATAAGCCAATTGATCACTTTTATGGATTTTTCCGGCAAAAAGGATAATTTATCAGCCAGTTCGTTGCACATATATTTTTTTATCTGCAACAGTTCTTTTATCTGGGTCTGTATGTCTTCAAACTCAAACTGTGTAAGGCCCAGTTCATTTTTCTTTTTGCAAACATCACACTGGCCACAATTAGCGGCATTTTCCTCGCCAAAATACGAAAGAAGTACCCGGCTCCGGCAAATATCATTATTTGTTGCATACCGGAGGGTAGCATTCATCCTGTCAAGGTATCTGTTCTTTTTCCATTCATATCTCTCATTTGAAATAAACAGATCTTTATCGTCAAGTCTTTCTTCGGTATAAATCAGCAGAGGTGTTCTTTTCTGAGGTAAGTAATCAATTACTCTCAGGTTAGACAGTTTTTTTAGTGAATCATAAACAAGTTCCCTGGAGACATTCAGCCTTTGGGACAGAAGTTGTTCATCAATCCTGACATAATCAGTAAAAACACCGGTATATGAGCGGAGTACCATTTTTATTATGGCATCGAAATAAAGGTTTTCTACCTGGAATTTATAGAGATCATCCCTTTTAATAAGAAATATAAGACGGGACGGATTGTTTATTTCATCGGTAAGTTCAAGGTAACCTTCCTGTTCCAGGAATTTAATACTATGGAAAACTGTGATCACATCAAATTTGAAAACAGAAGCAAAGTCAAATATTCTGAAATCATAGATCATTCCTTTTCCTGAGCCAACCGGCAACTGGAAATAATTTCCAAGTGCCTGGTAAATTCTTTTTATTGTATCTCGTCCGGGGAATGTCCTGTTAATACGGTTATTTGCTTTTATGCTGTCCGACTCATTATAAAGCAGGACGCAATAAGCAGTTTTTTCATCTCTTCCGGCCCTTCCGGCTTCCTGGAAATATTCTTCCAGAGAATCAGGCAGGTCAGCATGTACTACGAAACGAACATCAGGTTTGTCTATACCCATCCCGAAGGCATTGGTGGCGACTATTACCTTTGTTATACCGTTAGTCCATTCTGTTTGCCTGGTATTCCTGATATCAGCTGTCAGACCGGCATGATAATAATCGGCTTCAATGCCACTCTCCCTGAGAAACTCAGCAATTTCCCTGGTACTTTTCCTGATCCTTACGTACACAATTCCGGATCCGGTCGAATTGTTGATGATATTAAGTAGGTATTTCCTTTTGTCTTCGGTATATCTGACAATATAACTCAGGTTCTTTCTTTCGAAACTTTTCCTGATAACATTTTTAGCTCTGAATGCCAGTTTATCCTGTATATCATCCACTACCACGGATGTTGCTGTAGCGGTCAGTGCAAGAACTGGTATACCAGGGAATAATGGTCTGATTTCCGGAATTTTAAGGTACGACGGCCGAAAATCATATCCCCATTGCGAGATACAATGAGCTTCATCAATTACAATCAGGCAAACCTGGATATATTTTAACCTGGCTCTGAAATCAGGATTAGTAAGCCTCTCGGGAGAAAGATAAAGAAATTTGAAGTCGCCGAATGTGGCATTGTCAACAGCAATTTCTATTTCATGGGCCGACATGCCAGAATGGATAGCCAAAGCTTTGATATTCTTTTTTTTCAGGTTTTCTGTCTGGTCTTTCATTAAAGCAATCAGAGGAGTGATAATGAGACCAAGCCCCTTCATGGCCATTACAGGAACCTGGAAAGTAATGGATTTGCCTCCTCCGGTCGGCATTAAAGCCAGAGTATCTTTTCCTTCTGCAACGGAATCAATGACTTCTTCCTGCAAAGGTCTGAATTCCTGGTATCCCCAGTATTCTTTTAATATTTGCCTATGCACTTCCACTTACTTACTGTCATAAATAAAATAAATTAATCAGATTTAAGTCTGATGGCTTTCAGCTTTTTCACTAATCATTTTTGAACCTAATAGTCTACAGCCTAAAAACCTACAGACTAATTGCCTGATCAGTCTCTGCAAAATTAATAAATGTCGGTCATAATCTATTTCTACCGGCAGGTATAGTTGCCAGAAAAATCTACAATATGTAACTGGTTATTTTAAAGGTAATTATCAAAAAATGAAAATCATAATGTAGTATTTTATAAAAAATTACGATTTTTGTACAGAAAATAATACCATATGACTTTCATTACTGATAAAATAATATCCGAAGGACTAACTTTTGACGATGTGTTGCTGGTTCCTTCGTTTTCAGAAGTTCTTCCGCGTGATGTGGATATCTCCTCAATGTTTTCCCGGACGATAAGGATCAATATTCCGATCGTATCAGCTGCCATGGATACTGTGACTGAAGCGCCTTTGGCCATTGCCATTGCACGCGAAGGAGGCATTGGCGTGATACACAAAAATATGAGCATCGATCATCAGGCCAATCAGGTTAAAAAGGTCAAACGTGCCGAGAATGGGATGATCTATGATCCGATCACAATTTCAAAGGATTCAAGGGTAGGAGATGCCCTGAAGATCATGAAAGATTTCAAGATCGGGGGAATTCCGGTGGTCGATTTTGAGAAAACACTGATAGGTATAGTAACTAACCGCGATCTGCGTTTTGAAAAGAATGAGCAGAGGCCGATCAGTGAGGTTATGACACACGAAAACCTGATCACTACTAATGTGTCAACAGATCTTGAAAGTGCCTCTCAGATTCTTCAGCGCTATAAAATTGAAAAACTTCCTGTGGTTGATAAGAATATGAAACTTATCGGGCTGATCACCTATAAAGATATTACAAAAGCCAAAGACCGCCCGAATGCCTGCAAGGATAGTTTCGGAAGACTGAGAGTAGCTGCAGCCATCGGTATTACCTCAAATACCCTTGAAAGGGTTGAAGCCCTCGTCAGTTCAGATGTTGATGCTATAGTAATTGATACATCTCATGGCCATTCAAGAGATGTGATCAAGATGGTCAAAAGGGTAAAATCTGCTTATCCTGACATGCAGATAGTTGCCGGAAATATTGGCACTCCGGAAGCAGCGCTTGCACTTGTGGAAGCAGGTGCCGATGCTGTAAAAGTCGGGATCGGTCCGGGTTCAATCTGCACCACTCGTATTATTGCCGGAGTTGGTGTTCCCCAACTGTCTGCCATTTATGATGTGTCGCAGGCACTTAAAACTAAAGGTGTACCGGTGATCGCTGATGGCGGAATACGTTATTCAGGCGATATTGTGAAAGCCATTGCTGCCGGCGGAAACTGCATTATGGCAGGATCGCTTTTTGCAGGTGTGGAAGAATCACCCGGTGAAACCATAATCTTTCAGGGCCGTAAATTCAAATCTTACCGTGGAATGGGTTCAATTGAAGCCATGCAGGAAGGCTCAAAAGACAGGTATTTCCAGGATGTGGAAGATGATATCAAAAAACTGGTACCCGAGGGGATCGTTGCACAGGTACCTTTCAAAGGTAGTCTTTACGAAGTTGTTTACCAAATGGTTGGCGGACTGAGAGCCGGCATGGGATATTGTGGTGCAAAAAATATTTCCGATCTTCAAAAATGTAAATTTGTAAAAATCACAAATGCAGGCGTAACAGAAAGCCACCCGCATGATGTGACAATTACCCGGGAAGCTCCCAATTATAGCAGCCGTTAAATAATCTTTTAATAAAATAATATTATATTTATTAAGTTAAGTAGCTCAATATAATATAAGCAATTGTAAACATACAATTTAGGAGATATGAAAGGAAAAATTTACCTGTTGATCGTTTCTTTATGTTTTTTCAGCCAATGTATTGCCCAGAATAATGACAATGCAGTATTGTTAACTGTTGATGGTAAACCGGTCACTAAAGCCGAATTTGAGCGGATTTACCACAAAAACAATACAAATGCAACGACTGATGCAAAGTCCCTGGATGATTACCTCGATTTGTTCATTAACTTTAAACTGAAAGTTACAGAAGCAATGAAACAAGGACTTGATACCACGAAGTCTTTTACAAATGAACTCAGCGGTTACCGTAAGCAATTAGCCAAGCCTTATCTTGTTGATCCGGATGCTGATGATAAGATACTTCACCAGGCATACGACAGGATGAAGGAAGAAATTAAATGCAGTCATATTCTTCTCGAAGTAAAACCGGATGCAAAACCCGAGGATACACTGGCAGCTTATAATAAAATACTTAAAATCCGGGACAGGCTCATAAAAGGAGAAGATTTTGAGAAAGTTGCAAAAGAAGTATCAGATGACAAATCTGTCTCCAAAAACGGTGGTAATATTGGTTATTTTGCAGGATTCCAGATGGTATTTCCATTTGAAGATGCTGCATATAAATTAAATACAGGTGAGATTTCAGCTCCTGTTCGTACACGATATGGTTACCATTTAATAAAACTTACCGATCGTCGTCAGGCACGCGGCCAGGTTAAAGTTGGCCATATCATGATCACAGTTCCGGCTGATAGCAGCGATGCTTTCAAGGCAAAAGCCAAAGCAAGAATTTTCGAAGTATATGATAAACTTAAAAAAGGTGGCGATTTTGCAAAACTCGCACTCGAATATTCTGATGATAAAAACTCAGCAAAAAAAGGCGGTGAGCTCCCGATGTTTGGCACAGGCCGGATGGTTCCGGAATTTGAAGAGGCTTCATTTGCTCTGAAGAATATCGGAGATTACTCAGAACCTGTAAAAACTGATTTTGGCTGGCATATCATACGTTTGATCGACAAACAACCCCTGGGATCATTTGAAGATATTAAACATGAAATCAAATCCAAACTTTCCAAAGATTTGCGTGGCAACCAAAGCCGCACATCCCTCGTAAATAAATTAAAAAAAGAATATGCATTCACTGAAATTCCAAAACCACTCAGTGAATTCTATACGGCCGTGGATGATTCGATCCTGAAAGGAAGATGGAACGGCGAAAGTGCAAAAAACTTAAAAGGCACTTTATTTAGTTTTGCCGGCAAAACATTAAATAAACAAGATTTTGTTGAATACCTGGTTAAGAACAAAACCAAAACTGTGAATACCAGCAAAAATGACTTCCTTAACGATATGTATAAACGTTTTACGGAAGAAACATTTATTAACTATGAGGATAGCCGGCTGGAAGACAAATATCCGGAATTCAGGTATTTAATGAGTGAATACCACGATGGTATTTTGTTGTTTGAGCTGACTGACCGTATGGTATGGTCAAAAGCTGTGAAAGATTCTACAGGATTGCAGGCATTTTATGATAAGAACAAGAATAATTACAAGTGGAGTGACAGGGTTAATTCAACCATATTTTTGATTTCACCTGCAAAATCTGATACGGGTAAGATAAAAACCGAGATCAGTAAAAATAATGCTAAAGCTCTCGATAAGATTAGCAAGCTAATAGAAAAGAGATATTTAAAGGATTCGGATGATGAAATCACCAAAGAAGCCAACAATATAATAATCAAATGCAAGTCCGATTATGTATTTACTGCTACCGATTATAAGTACTCAAAAGGAGATAACCCCAAAGTGGATTCTCTCAAATGGAAACCCGGGATTTATCCTTCAATATCAGATAAAGATAAAAAGATGTATATCGTCATAAAGAACTCAATACCTCCTGAAATTAAAACTCTGAAGGAAGCAAAAGGTTTAGTAACTGCTGATTATCAGACATTCTTAGAGAGTGAATGGATCAAGGAACTGCGTACCAAGTACAAAGTAACTGTTGACAAGAGCGTTTTGTCTACCATCAAATAAGTGATTTATCGTATTTAATAGTTGTAACTACTCAGGTTGATAGACTTTAGGCTATAAGACCGTTAGCTTCAAAGTCAGATGAAACTTCAGCAGGGTTTGTTGATTATTTAAAAAGCATAATGCTGGTTTGAAATATAAAATCATTGCTTAAGCATAAAAATCAATTATTGAAGTTATTAATAGAGTTGTAAAATCAAATTCATTTAATTAAGTAATTCTCATCATATTAATAAAATACGATGCTCAATGAAGTACCTGGCCATTCTCCTGATTATTCTGTTGGTTTTTTCCTGTAATAGGACTGAAAACGACATCAGGCATAAAAGAGTAGCCAAAGCAGGGGATAGCTATTTATTTTTAGGTGAGATCATGGACATAGTTCCTGACAACCTGTCAAAAACGGATAGTGTCAATGTGACTGAGTCATATATAAATCAATGGATTAAGAAAACATTGAAACTTAACAAAGCTGACATGAACCTTACCGCTAAACAAAAGGATGTCAGCAAGGAACTTGAAGAATATAAATCATCCCTGCTGATATTTAAATATGAGCAATTACTTATCAAACAAAAGCTTGATACTATTGTAACACAAGAGGATATTACATCATATTATAAGGATTTTAATGACCAGCTTCTTCTTGATCGTGATATTGTAAAAGCAGAAGTAATTGTTCTGAAAAAGGACGTTCCTAAAATTAATCAATTGAGAAGTTGGTTAAAATCATCAGGGAATAAAAATAGTAACAATATTATTGATTTTTGTCACAGTTATGCCGGTAAGTTCGATGATTTTAACAACGAATGGGTGTACTTTGATAATATCGCGAAGAACCTGCCATTGCATAGTGAAAATCTCAGGCAATATGTAAAAAAAGACAATTTTATTGAAGCAAAGGATTCTGTCAACCAGTATTTTGTGAAAATATCGGATGTTAAACTGAAAGGTTCTGTTTCACCATTGGTTTTTGTAAAAAATAACATCAAAGATATCATCCTGAATAAAAGGAAAATTCAGATAATAAAGGATCTTGACGAAAAGTTGTACGAGGATGCGTTGAATAAAAATGAAATTAAAATTTATAAAGATTAAGAAACTGTTTTGAATTTTAAAAAAGTTCAAGTTATTGAAACATTCAATTTTTACCCGCCCCTAACCCCTCCCTGCGAGCAAGGAGGGGAATAGAGTTCTGCTAAATTTATAACATATTACATAGCGGACAATCCCCTC
>JAPLDU010000001.1:42900-113037 GCA_026391255.1 Bacteroidia bacterium
GGGAGGGTAAATAAATTAAATTATACGCTAATAATCAAACTCTTAATAAAATTCAAAACAGTTTCTAATAATCTTAAACCGGAATAATGATTAGATGGATTGCAGGGTTACTATTTGTTGCACTGAGTATGGCAGGTGTGCATCAGGTTTTTGGCCAGAATGAAAAGGTCATTGACCAGGTGGTTGCCGTTGTAGGTAATAAAATTATTCTCATATCTGATATTGAAGCTCAATATCATCAATTAAAAGAACAGGGATATATTTCTCAAGGGGATCCGAAATGCGAGATACTGGAAGAAATGTTATTTCAGAAACTCTTGCTGAATCAGGCTACTCTTGACAGTCTGGAAGTGACCGACAATCAGGTGGAGTCGGCATTAGAGAACAGATTAAAAATGTTTGTCAACCAGGCAGGGTCGGAGCAAAAATTAGAAGAGTATTTTAATAAATCAATACTTGACATTAAGACCGATCTGAAGGAAATCATCCGTGACCAGATGCTTACACAGAAGATGCAGGGAAAGATCACCGACGATATAAAAGTTACACCATCTGATATAAGGCAGTATTATAACCGTATTCCAAAAGACAGCCTGCCTTTGATTGCTGCAGAATATCAGATTGGGCAAATTGTGAAATACCCGGTGATTACTGAGTCCGAGAAGCTCGAAGTCAAGGAAAAACTACAGAATTTTCGGGATCAGGTGATTGCAGGGAAGAAAAAATTTTCCACCCTGGCATTCATGTATTCTGAGGATAAGGAATCTGCCAAGAACAATGGAGACCTGGGATTTGTCGGCAGGACTGACCTTGTTCCTGAATTTGCTGCCGCAGCTTTCAGGCTGAGGGAAAAGGACGAAGTATCTAATGTTATTGAAACTCAATATGGTTATCATATTATTCAGCTCATAGAACGAAAAGGTGAAAAGGTGGATGTAAGACATATACTATTGACACCCAAACCTTCTCCGGAATCAATCAATAAAGCCTCGAATTTCCTTGACAGCATTGCCACAGTGATTCGCACAGGTAAAATCGCCTTTGATGAAGCTGCACAGAAATTTTCAGAAGATGAAAAAACCAGAAATAACGGGGGCCTGGTTGTCAATGAAGAGTCAGGAAACTCAAAGCTCACTGCAGATGAAATTGATAAAGTGACCAACATACACCTGAAGAATTTAAAGGTCGGTGAAATTAGCCCTGCTTTTGAATTAAAGGAAATGAAAGGGAGAATTTCTTATAGGATTATTCGACTGAAAAACCTCATTCCTCCTCATACATCCAATCTGACCGATGATTATCAGAGGATACAGGATAATGCACTGGCTGAAAAAAAGCAAAAGGCAGTCGACGAATGGGTCAGTAAAAAACTTCAATCTACCTATGTACACGTGGATGATTCATACCATAACTGCAGTTTTAAGAATAAAAAGTGGCTTAAATAAGCATGAAAGACGGATGATAATTCCCAATAATTAGTATATATAACTGAATAACAAGTAATAGAATAATATCTTACTACTTAGAATTTTCGGAGTAATAATTGTGAATCTCATTGCATTTACAATTTTTGGAGTTAATTACAGTTATTAGTAATTCATTATTACAAAATTTGATTAAGTCAAAAAAACATAACTCATGAATTACAAAAATGATGTGGAAGCTGTTGACAGCCTGAGAAAATCATATGAAACCCTTTTGAATGAAATAAAAAAAGTCATTTATGGACAGGATGATGTTGTTAAAGAAGTAATAATTTCCATTTTCAGCAAAGGACATTGTTTGCTTGTGGGAGTACCTGGTCTTGCCAAAACCTTACTTGTTAATACGATAGCTCATGCTCTTGGGCTTACATATAAAAGGATACAGTTTACACCTGACCTGATGCCTTCTGATATTATCGGAACTGAAATATTAGGTGAGAACAGGCAGTTCAAGTTTGTAAAAGGACCGTTGTTTGCGAATATCATACTTGCTGATGAGATCAACCGCACACCTCCCAAGACCCAGGCTGCATTACTTGAAGCAATGCAGGAAAGGGCAGTTACTGCTGCAGGTACGCGATATATACTCGATGAGCCATTTTTTGTACTTGCAACACAGAACCCTATCGAACAGGAAGGTACATATCCATTGCCCGAAGCACAGCTCGACAGGTTCATGTTCAATATCTGGCTTGATTATCCTGCATTCAACGACGAGATCACTATTGTTAAAAATACTACATCACACCTTGATTATGTGGCCGGTAAAGTCATTTCAGGTGAGGAAATTAACGATTTTCAAAATTTGGTACGACGTATCCCGATTAATGATAACGTGCTGGATTACGCTGTAAAACTTGCTTCTAAAACCAGACCTCATACAAAATATGCTCATCCCCTGGCCGACCAGTATATCCAATGGGGAGCAGGTCCGCGTGCTTCACAGTTCCTCGTACTGGGAGCAAAAACACATGCCGTATTAAACGGAAAATATTCGCCTGATACTGAGGATATAAAAGCGGTTGCCAAACCTATTCTAAGGCATCGTATCATAAAAAACTACAAAGCGGAAGCGGAAAATATTACTGTAGAACATATTATTGAAGAATTCCTGAAATAGCAATATATATATTACATTGCATCTGACCAATATGTCTACAATATGACCCTCACTCCAATTTATCAAATTGGTAAAATATTCCTATCAGTGAGAAGAAAACTGTGTCCTTTCAGTATATAAAAAAACCGGGCAACGAATATCATCCACTGCCCGGAAAAATAAGTTATTAATGAACCTGTGATGTAACAGTATAGGTGTACGTCATTGCTCCTGATCCATAATCAGCAACTTCAGAGTACTTAGCTACAATAGTCATAGAATTGATTGAAATAATGGTGTAACTATCAGTTACTCCATTGTCAGTGATGGACAAAATTGTATCGTCAGAATTGAACGACCAGATTCCATTAGTGGTCTGAGGATCGTTAGCGGAGCATTTAGAAGCGCCTTCATCAAATGTATATACTCCGTTGGTAGTAAATTTCTGGAGGTCATCTTGTCTGCAAGTTTCCTCCTGGGCAAAAATATCAGTTACAAGAGTGCCATTAATATTCACAGCCGGATCAATTGTAACTGCTGTAGTTATCCAGTACTTACCAGTAAGAAGTTCAGTTCTTGATTTTGTCTCATCCTTTTTACAGGAAATTACCACCAATACCAGTGATAAAACGATTAAGAAATGTTGTATTATTTTCATATTATTTGAATTAGGTTAATAAATAATTCTATTTTATACTGCAACATTCAATTTTCAAAAACACTGAACAAATCTTCATATGCAAAACTACGAATAATTTTATTTATAAATTTAAATTATTCAGATAAGCAAAAAATCACTTGGAAAATATTATGGATGAAGAATAGAAAATTACTGGTAAGAGTCGGGGTGAGAAGACTCGAACTTCCGGCCTCCACGTCCCGAACGTGGCGCGCTAGCCAACTGCGCTACACCCCGATCTGCGTGCCCGGAACAGGACTCGAACCTGCACATCCTTGCGAATACTGGTCCCTGAAACCAGCGCGTCTACCAATTCCGCCATCCGGGCGATTCATAATATCGCTTTCTTTTAAAGTGCCCAGGACAAGACTCGAACTTGCACATCCGTACGGACACCAGCCCCTCAAGCTGGCGTGTCTACCAATTTCACCACCTGGGCAAATGAGGCGCAAAATTATATTAATTTTCATATTTATAAGATTTTTTATATGATTATCCAAATATTAATTACGATCAACAATATTCTTTATAATTAATCAGTCAACTCTAATATTATCGATAGCTATTCTTAAATCTCTTTACTTTTTAAAATAATAAGAACATAATGAACTTGCTTATAATTTTTGGAATTGCTAATAATTCTTTGAATAGTTATTTCATTCAATAAGATTAAAATAACTATAAAAAGGGGAGAACCTTTCCAAATTGTAAAAAATATCAAAAATTTACTCATTTTATTTAAAATTTCAATTTTTCATCTAACCAGAAGATTTAAAAAAACCATATGAATATTTAAAAAGATTAATTCAGTTAACTTTTACTTATGTGAACGCATATTTACCTTATTAAAAAGATAGTTAAAATGTTCAGTAAATAATATTAACCGTATTAACTAGCATAAATTAACCATTCTATTAACTTTACAAATATATTTTGATGTTTTGTTTATTCTGTAAATTAATGATTTTAATTAATGATAATCAGTAATATATTCATTACTACCTAAACACTAATATTCCATAATTCTTCAAATAAAAGTGAAATGAAAAGAATACTTCATTTATATGAAATAATATTTATATATAATTCATATTATCAGTATTTTATATTTATTATCTAAATATCAAATCAAATATGAAATGTAATTAATTGGTAGTTCATAAAGACAGAAGATATCTTCAACTGCAGATAACTTTTTTATTTATCTGATTACAAGCATAATATTAAATATTATTATTGACCGGAATATTATAATGATTAATATAATCAACATTGCTAATTGTTTTGATTATTGATTAATAATCAATTAAAAAGAATTTTCTATATAATTTAGTATCACATCGGAAAAATTAACTATAGTTAAATATTATATTCTATTAGTTAAGTGTATTTAATTAAAAATATATTTACTTTTGTCAATAGGATTAAATTTATGAAAGAAAGATTAATTCACCTGATTGAGCTCTTAAAATATAGAACACAAAATGATTTTGCAGCACGTATCGGACTTTCGGGATCCATTATATCACAGTACATTTCAGGGTTAAAGGAGCCAGGAAATAAGTTCTGGCGGGCACTGGCCATGATACACCCAGAAGTAAATCCTGAATGGCTGAGAGACGGAACTGGGTCTATGCTAAGGTCTGCGACTGTTTTGCAACCAAGTTTGCCTTTTGAATCGATTTTGTCAAATAACACTGAAAATGGAGCACAAATCCCTGAAAATAAAGCAGTAAATAAAGAAAAAGTAATCGAAAAAGCACTTCCGGAAGAGAAAAAAAATGTAAAAATTGATAAAATCATCATATTTTTCTCGGATAAGTCATTCCAGGAATTTCATCCAGGATGATCAGAATTTGAAATAGCTCCTTATTTTTGCAAAAAAAGAGCATGTACAAACTCATCTTCCGAAAGATATTTTTCCTGTTTCAGCCAGAATCAATTCATAATTTTGTTGTATTTATTTTAAAACTGATAAACCTGTTGCCTGGATTTAGAATTGTTTTAAATATTTTTTACAGGGTTCGTGATCCACGTTTGGAAAAAAACGTATTCTCATTAAGGTTTAAAAACCCGGTGGGAATTGCAGCGGGTTTTGATAAGGATGCCGAAGTGTCTGATAGTCTGGAAGCATTTGGCTTTGGTTTTATTGAAATAGGTACAGTGACTCCAAAAGCTCAGCCTGGTAATGAAAAGCCACGTTTATTCAGGCTTAGGAAGGACCAGGCATTGATCAACCGCATGGGATTTAATAACAAAGGAATGCGGAATGCAGCAGGGAATCTGAGTAAAAGGAAAAGCAATGTGATCATTGGTGGTAATATAGGGAAAAACAAGCTGACTTCCATTGAAAATGCAATGGATGATTACCTGCAGTGTTTTATGGCTCTTTATCCTTATGTAGATTATTTTGCTGTTAATGTGAGTTCACCGAACACACCTGGGTTGCGGAACCTTCAGGAAAAAGAGCCATTGAGGGAATTATTGCATGCTATAATGACAGTCAATAAATCAATGGATAAGATAAGACCTGTCTTGCTGAAAATTGCACCGGATCTGACAAATGAACAGCTTGACGATATTATTTCCATTGTTAAAGAGACAGGAATTCATGGCATTATTGCAACTAACACAACAATCTCTAGAGATTATCTGAACTATGATGAGGCAAGAGTTGAAAGCTTCGGAAGCGGTGGTTTAAGCGGAAAGCCATTGTGTGAAATGTCAACAAAGGTAATCAGATACATTATTGAAAAATCAGGAAACACAATTCCGGTAATTGCTTCAGGGGGAATATTTAATGCAATTGATGCCAGAGAAAAACTAAATGCTGGTGCTTCATTGGTTCAGGTTTACACGGGTTTTATCTATGAAGGGCCATCAATTGCAAGAAAGATTAATAAAGGATTGCTCAGAGAATTAGATTCTGTCAAAGAACAATCAAAGAATTGACAGCATTAGCTAAAGCGCTATTCTGTTCACCATCTGACATCCGATACTGAGTAATTAATTCATCCGGTGAACCCTCAACAACAAAACTGTATGCTGTCCATGCCAAAAGGTCTGAATCATTATAATCGTTACCAATACTCATACTTCGGCTCTGATCAATTGATAAAAATTCACACAACAAGGCAGCTGCCGAAGCTTTTGAAACATTCCCCGGAAAAACCTCCATCCAAATTGATCTGCCATTAATTGGGGAAGTTGTACGAATAAGTTTAATATTCAATGAATTAATCAATAATTTGCCACTTAGAAAATCAAACCAGTCTTTATTTTCATCAATAATCCCTACAAACTGACAAGCCTGATCAGGTAAACTGCTAATATCTGTTAATTCAGATACGTAATCTCTATATATGTCACATCGTTTAATAAAATCATGATTATTTAGGCTGAACTGCTTATAATGGAAACGGTGATTCTCAGGAATAGGATCATGGATCATAAAATCGACCTGGTAACAGAAAAATATTCGACCAACTTCCTGAATTTCTTTTTGATATAAATGGCAGGAGTGAAGAAGAATTTTGTTTTTCCAGTCCAGAATACCTGAACCTGAAGAAAAGATCAGGTAATCAACCGGAAAATCATCTGAAATTACTTTAGATATTGAATAGACAGACCTGCCAGTTGCAATGACTCTTGTTATTCCTGATTTTCCCAATTTGACAAGTATATCATAATCTGGTTCAGAAATTTTCCGTTCACGTGTAAATAATGTGCCGTCAAAATCTGTAAATACAATGGACAAGAGTGGTTTCATATTACTGTCAAAACTACTAATATTCTTTGTTTTTTTCGTTAATCACAAGATATTAAGACATTTTACATTATTAATAAAGTCTTATAATTAATATTATGTTAAATAGTAATTATTGAAATAAAGGAGAAGCATTCAATGCCTCTCCTTCGATATTATTTCTTTTCAAGAAGATCTTTCATTTCTTTCGCTTTATCATACATCTGCAAGCGGGTGTAAATTATTTGAAGACTTTGTATGGTGGTAACATCTTTATCATTCAGGCTGTGTGCTTTTTCCAGGTATGGTTTTGCCAGATTTAACTGTTCTTTTGCAGAAGCAATTTCCTGGTCGTATTTCTGTTGCTGATCAGAAGGAATATCATTTGCAGCCGTAAAATATTCAACCGCTTTGTTATAATACAACGCTCCCAGATTGTACTGTGCATCAAAATAATCAGGCTTAATTTCAAGAGCTTTGTTATATGCTTTAATGGCCGCATCTTCATAATTAATATCTGGTTTTTGAGTCGGAACTATTTCTGTCCAGGACTTTACAACTCCATTTTCTAAAATAACAGATATATTTTTATACATTAATGTTTCTGTAACTATTTGAGGTTTTGTTTGTTGTATAGATTTTCCTTTTGTACCCGTTTTTGGATTTGAGGCAGGCTTTGCAGGTTGATCTGTCTTGTCATCCAGGGGCTTCCCAAAAAGCTTGATCACATCATCTTTCTTCATCCCCGTTTTGATGTTATTGATAGGCAATTTTTTCCATTCATCATTCAAATTATCGTATAATGAACCTTGTGCAAAATAATAAATATAGTTACCAGGAGATTTCTCAATTGCCACTTTCAGAAACGCTAATTCTTCCGCAGTTTTATTGGCTTTAGAATAATATTTGACCAGTTCAAGTACCAGTAAATCGCTTTCTTTCGGATATTTATCCATTCCTTCTTTCAAAGCATTTATATACTTAATTGTATCTTTCTGGTTAATATATCCATTGGCAATTCCCAAATATAAAATATTAGGTTTCAGGTAATCAGCAGTTTTCTTTCCAATAATAGCACCAGGCTTTAATAACTTGGATAAAACAGTATAATACTCAACTACTTTATCATATTTTTTTGCCTTTTCTGCAGCAAGCGCTGTGTAATAAACAACTGGTGTGTCGAGCCTGGTCATTGATGACAGGAACAAAGAAGTCTCAAAATAATCCACTGCTTTTTCATTATCAGTTAAGACGGTCGACTTATATTTTTCTACTCCCTTATTAACAAATACATTAGCAAGGCTTGGAAAAATCTCTCCGATAATTTTCATGGTTATTTCCGGATCATCCAAACTTTTCCGATCACTCATCAACTGAGAGAAAACTTTTGCATCAGCTTCCTTATTCATTGGATCGAGTGTATGCCATTTTGGATCTTTAAAGTTAAGTACCAATGCTTTTATGTATGAGTTAAATGCAATATCTGCCGCATCCGGTACCAGGTCACAGAACTTTTTGATTTTGGAAAACATACAGCTATCACTCATCGATTGATAGATCAAACCATTATAATACCATGTCTTGCAAAGGTTCATGGTTTTTTCATGCTTGGTAGCACGGTCAATATGTTCTTTAGCTTTAAATAACTCCTTGTATCTCCAATAATTATAAGCGCTTACGACTTCATTAGGCTGAGCCATTAAAGCATTGAAAACAAAAACAGAGATCAAAACCAAAACAAACCGTTTCATAATAAAAGTTTTAATTATTATAATTCATATAAAAATAACTATTCAGGTTGTTTAGACTGTAGACTGTCAGGCCTTTAGAAAAGATTAACTTATCAGAATAAAATCAAACATTTAATAGCCTACAGCCTAATAGTCTACAACCTATCTGCCTTCAAAAAAAACTATCAGATATCCTCTTCCGGTTCCTCCTGTGAAAGATCTTCTAATTCGTCTTCGTCTTCCAAATCATCGTCCTCTTCCTCTTCTATTTCAGAGTATTCCGGGTCATCATTAATATCATCTTCTTCAGCAAATTCTTCAATCTCTTCATTCTCAACCGCACTCTCATCCCAATCCTCAGGTTTATCATTATTTTCAGAGACGTTTTTCTGCTCATTGAATTCTATGGTAGCAACTGCTGCAATCGCATCGTTTTCTTTTAGCTGAATAAGTTTAACGCCCTGTGTTGCACGGCCAAGAACCCTGATTTTTTCACATTCGAGGCGAATAATATTTCCCGAACGTGTAATAATCATTATGTCATCGGCATCTATCACGGTTTTCATACCAATCAATTTGCCGGTTTTTTCAGTGATATTTAAAGTTTTTACTCCTTTCCCACCCCTGTTGGTAATCCTGTAATCATCCAGGTTAGATCTTTTGCCGTACCCGTTTTCGGAAACTACCAGTACGTTTTCTTTTCCGCCTATATCAGCAATAACCATCCCTACCACTTCATCCGTTTCATTAGACAGCCTGATTCCTCTGACACCTGAAGCATTTCTGCCCATCGGCCTGACTCTTGTTTCGTGGAAGTGTACCGCCCTGCCTGCCCTTGATGCCAGTACCATTTCATTATTTCCACTGGTCAGTTTGGCCTCAATTAACTGATCACCTTCTCTTATATTGATTGCTATGATTCCATTTAATCTTGGACGTGAGTACGCAATCAATGAGGTCTTTTTGATAATACCTTTCTTAGTACAGAGAATGATAAAATTATTAGTGACATATTCTTTATCAGTCAATGATTTTGTATTAATAAATGCCCTGACTTTATCTTCAGGATCAATATTCAAAAGATTCTGAATTGCCCTGCCTTTGGAAGCCTTGCTGCCTTCCGGTATTTCATAAACTTTAAGCCAGAAGCACTTACCCTTTTCAGTAAAAAATAACATGGTATTATGCATGGTAGCAATAAACAGATGTTCAAGGAAATCCTCGTCACGGGTGATCACCCCTTTGCTGCCTATCCCTCCCCTGTTTTGGGTACGGTATTCTGTAAGAGGTGTGCGTTTTATGTAACCAAGATGAGATATAGTAATGGCAACTTCATCATCGGCATAAAAATCCTCAGGATTCATGTCCTCAGATGAATATACAATTTCAGTCCTGCGGGGATCAGCAAATTTGTCCCTGACTTCAATCAGTTCATCTTTAATAATCTGCATTCTGATTGACTTATTTTCCAGTATTTCTTTCAGATGAGCTATCAGCTTAACAATTTCATCGTACTCATCCCTGATTTTATCTCTTTCAAGCCCGGTAAGTCTTTGCAACCTTAGGTCGAGTATGGCTTTGGACTGAATCTCGCTCAAACCGAAATTTAGCATCAGCCCGTTTAATGCTTCTTCAGGGTTCTTTGAAGCTCTGATCAGGTTAATGACTTCATCCAGATGATCAAGTGCAATAAGCAGTCCTTCAAGAACGTGAGCTTTTTTTTCTGACTGGTCGAGATCGTATTGGGTGCGTCTTACGATAACATCATGCCGATGATTTACGAAATGAAAAATTAACTCCTTTAGGTTCAGTAACTTTGGTCTACCGTCAACCAGGCATATATTATTTACGCTATAACTGGTTTGTAATTGTGTGTATTTGAACAATTTATTGAGAATCACACCAGCTACGGCATCCCTGCGCAGATCAAAGACAATACGCATACCAAACTTATCTGATTCATCATTGGCATTTGTAATGCCATCAATTTTCTTTTCATTGATCAGGTCAGCCACTTTCTTGATAAGTTCTTCTTTATTGACCTGGTAAGGAATTTCTGTGACTATGATTTTTTCTTTTCCTGACGGAGATGTCTCAACATTTGTCTTAGACCTGATAACAATACGGCCTCTTCCAGTTTCAAATGCATCTTTGACTCCCTGGTATCCGTATATTATGCCACCTGTCGGGAAATCAGGTGCAAGAACAAAATGCATGAGTTCTTCAATAGTGATTTCATTTTTATCAATAAACGCCACAATGGCATTTACTACCTCTCCCAGGTTATGTGGCGGCATATTGGTTGCCATCCCCACTGCAATACCTGAAGCTCCGTTAATCAATAGGTTGGGAATTCTGGTAGGTAGTACCGATGGTTCCTCCAGCGTATCATCAAAGTTCAGAGTAAAATCAACAGTGTTTTTATCAAGGTCTGACAAAACTTCCTCGGCAATTTTTTTCAGCCTTGCTTCGGTATATCTCATTGCAGCAGGGCTATCACCGTCAATTGATCCGAAATTTCCCTGGCCATCAATCAAAGGATACCTTAATGACCAGTTTTGCGCCATTCTGACCATTTTTGTAAGCCCTGTTTGCAGATACCCCGAGTTCATTCATTCCGAATAAAACCCTGCGCTGAACCGGTTTGAGTCCATCCCTTACATCAGGAAGAGCACGCGATACTATGACCGACATTGAATAATCAATGTAGGCCGATTTCATTTCCTCTTCTATATTTACCTTAAGAATTCTTTCTCCTGTATCTTCCATTCAATACCTATATAATCAAAACAATTAAATATGAAAATCCTTTAATAATTAACTTTTTTTTAAAGCCACACAAAAGTAGTGATTTAAAGCTAATAATCAACTCTTTTTAAATGTATTTATTAACATAAAGATGTAAATAATTGTCAATAAAAATACACGCTATTAAAGATAATATTAATTGGTTATTTGTAGTTAATAATTTGATTTTAAAATATATAATCAATATTTTGGACTTTAGGCCAATTTTAGTATTTTTGTCATCACAAATATTTGACCATGGATTCAAAGTTTTCTCAACGGGTTAGAGATGTATTAACATACAGCAAAGAAGAAGCGATAAGGCTTGGTAATGACTTTGTTGGCAATGAGCACTTATTTTTAGGAATTTTACGTGATGGTGAGGGCGTTGCCATTGATGCCCTGCTCTCATTGGGTATTGATCTCATCGACATCAGGCATTCGGTAGAAATTAAAATTAAAAAAGGAATTCCGGGCAAACGCCTGGAACTTGGAGATATACATTTATTAAAATCTGCAGAGCGCACCTTAAAATTAGTATATCTTGAAGCTCAATCATTTAAAGATCCTGAGGTGAACACGGGCCATTTGTTGCTTGCTATATTGAAAGATGAAAATAATATTGTGACCCAAATATTTGATACAATGAATATTAATTATCATATTATCAAGCAGCAATTAAGTGATCCCGGCCCATCGGCCAATTCAGATTTTTCTGATGATGATGACGAAAAACCAATAGGCCAGCAGGGTAATCCCCGTTCGAATGTTCCACAGTCCGGTAAGTCTAATTCAGATACACCGGTACTTGATAATTTTGGTATTGATATTACAAAAGCAGCAGAAGAAAACAAGCTCGATCCTATTGTTGGCCGCGAGGTCGAAATTGAACGACTGGCACAAATACTGAGCCGGCGAAAGAAAAATAATCCGGTACTTATCGGTGAACCCGGGGTTGGTAAATCTGCAATTGCAGAAGGACTTGCACTCAGGATAGTTCAAAAGAAAGTTTCGAGGGTATTATTTGGAAAAAGGGTTATTACCCTGGATCTTGCTTCAATTGTTGCCGGAACAAAATACCGAGGCCAGTTTGAAGAACGAATGAAAGCCATTCTGAATGAGCTGGCTAAGACCAACAATATCATTCTTTTTATTGACGAAATTCATACTATTGTTGGTGCTGGTGGGGCAACAGGTTCCCTCGATGCAGCCAATATGCTCAAACCTGCACTTGCACGTGGTGAAATTCAGTGCATTGGAGCAACAACTTTGGATGAGTACCGTCAGTATATTGAAAAAGACGGAGCCCTGGAAAGACGGTTTCAGAAAGTGATGGTAGAACCGACCAATGCAGAGGAAACCATAGAGATTTTAAATAACATCAAAGAACGTTACGAGGAGCATCACAATGTTACCTATACTCCTGAGGCTATCAAGGCTTGTGTAATACTTACCCAAAGATATATATCTGACAGGCATTTACCTGATAAAGCCATTGATGCTCTTGATGAATCAGGTAGTCGCGTGCATATCACCAATATCAAGGTACCTAAAAATATTGAGGAAATTGAAAAGTCAATTGAAGAAATCAAAAACAGTAAGGTAACTGCAGTAAAAAGCCAGAATTTTGAGTTCGCTGCCAACCTCAGAGATAAAGAGAAGGAACTATTACAAGTACTGGAATATGAGAAAGTAAGATGGGAAAAAGAATTGTCACTTCACCGCGAGATAGTAGATGAGGAAAAGGTTGCAGAAGTAGTTGCCATGATGACAGGCGTTCCTGTTCAGAGAATAGCCCAGACTGAGATGACCCGGCTTGCTAATATGGCCGATGAACTGAAGAAAAGCATTATCGGACAGGATGAAGCAATCAGTAAAGTGGTCAAAGCCATACAACGAAACCGTGTTGGATTAAAAGATCCAAATAAGCCAATAGGGACATTTATCTTTCTTGGACCTACCGGTGTGGGAAAAACCCAGTTGGCCAAGGTTCTTTCAAACTATCTATTTGATAGTAAGGATGCTTTGATAAGAATTGATATGAGCGAATACATGGAAAAATTTTCCGTGTCAAGGCTCGTCGGAGCACCTCCGGGGTATATTGGTTATGAAGAAGGTGGACAACTTACTGAAAAAGTCAGACGTCGCCCCTATTCAGTTGTTCTTCTCGATGAGATAGAAAAAGCACATCCTGATGTATTTCATATCTTACTCCAGGTTCTTGACGACGGCCATCTTACCGATAGCCTCGGCCGCAGGGTCGATTTCAAAAACACAATTGTGATCATGACTTCAAATATCGGTACCCGGCAACTGAAAGATTTCGGCCGTGGCGTCGGATTTTCAACCAAACTAACGGATGAAATTGACGATACTTATATTAAAGATGTGATACAGAATGCATTGAAAAAAGCATTCTCCCCTGAATTTCTAAACAGGGTTGATGACCTGATCGTCTTTAATTCACTGAATCGCAAGCATATTCATGAAATAATCGACATTGAACTCAAAGGCCTGTATGAACGCGTCAATTCATTAGGGTTTAAAATTATTATATCTCCTGCTGCAAAGGACTTTATCACTGAAAAAGGATATGATGTGAAGTTCGGTGCAAGACCATTGAAAAGAGCTATCCAGAAGTACCTTGAAGATCAGATGGCTGAAGTAATCATAAAAGCTTCACTGATGAAAGGAGCTGTCATCCATGTGGGATTTAATAAAAAGAAGCAGGATGTGGTGATAAATGTAAAACCAGCTAAGGAAAAAAATAAATTAGACGAAAAGCAGAATTAAATGTGCTAATTTGACAATAACCCAATGTGATAATGTAGCAATTTGGAAATAAAGATATAGAAATAGGCATCGAATAATTATCAATTATCAATTATCAATTATCAATTATCACATTAACACATTAGCACATTTTCAAATTATCTCTCCGAAAAGATCGTATTCGCTTGCAGAAGTGATCTTTACATTCAAAATATTACCGATTTCAATTTGATGGCCATTATCTTTTACCAGTACTTCGTTATCAACCTCAGGTGAGTCATATTCGGTTCTTCCGACGAAATATTCTCCTTCCTTCCTGTCAACAATAATCCTGAAAATTACGCCGGTTTTTGAGAGGTTTTGTTCTTTCGAAATTTGCTGCTGCAATTTCATAATTTCGGATGCTCTTTGTTTTTTAACACTTTCAGGAACACTGTCTTTATAATGACTGGCTGAATAAGTGCCTTCTTCTTCCGAATATGTAAAAACACCAAGTCTTTCAAACCTGTTCTTCACGACGAATTCTTTCAGTTCTTTGAATTCCTTTTCTGTTTCACCAGGATGTCCCACCAGTAGTGTGGTTCTGATAGCTACTCCGGGTACTCTGCTGCGAATCTGATTAATGAGTTCGGTCGTTTTAAAACTGTCGATATTTCTCCTCATTCCTACCAGGATTTTGTCACTGATATGCTGGAACGGCAGGTCTATATATTTGCATATCTTTGAATTAGCATTAATTATATCCAATAATTCGAGAGGAAAATTTGCAGGATAGGTATAATGTAACCTGATCCATTCGATTTCCGGGATTCTGGTAATTTCTGAAAGCAGGTCAGCCAGCATTGATCTGTTATTCAAATCGTATCCATAATAGGTCAGGTCCTGGGCAATGAGAATCAGCTCTTTTACCCCAGCACTTGCAAGATTTTCAGCTTCATGCATTATTTCTTCTGGAGGCTTGGAAATATGTTTACCTCTGATAAGAGGGATTGCACAAAACGAACATGAACGGTCACAACCTTCTGATATTTTGAGATATGCATAGTGTGACGGTGTAGTGAGCACTCTTTCTCCCATGAGGCTTTTATCGTACCGGAAACCAAGCTTTTCAATAATTGAACTCAGATCGTCAATCCCAAAAAATCCATTTACTTCGGGTATCTCCTTTTGAAGTTCGCTTAAATATCTTTCACTTAAACAACCAATTACAAATAAATGGTCAATGATACCCTTTGTTTTTGCTTGTGCAAATCTAAGAATGGCATCAATGGATTCTTTTTTTGCATCGTTGATAAAACCACAGGTATTAATGATAACGGTTTTGTAATCAGGGTCTGAAGAATTATGTACTACCTCAGCATGGTTTGAAGCTATTTGTTTCATCAATACTTCGGAGTCGACCAGATTTTTGGAGCATCCGAGGGTTACGATATTGATTTTATGCTTCTTCACAAGGAAATAAAAGAAATTTATTCGGAGAAAAGTGAATCAACAAATTCATATTTATTAAAAATCTGGATGTCATCCATTCCTTCTCCTGTCCCGATATATTTTACAGGTATCCTGAACTGATCAGAAATACCAATGACAACACCGCCTTTGGCAGTTCCGTCTAATTTAGTAATTGCCAGAGAACTGACCTCAGTCGCATTAGTAAATTGCCTGGCTTGTTCAAAAGCATTCTGTCCCGTTGAACCGTCGAGAATCAGCAACACATCATGAGGAGCATCCGGAATTACCTTTTGCATCACTTTCCTGATCTTTGACAATTCATTCATTAATGGTATCTTATTATGTAACCTGCCGGCCGTGTCAATGATCACCACGCTGGCTTTATTTTTCTTTGCAACTACCAATGTTTCATAGGCAACAGAGGCCGGATCGGATCCCATTTTTTGCTTTACAATAGCTACTCCTGCCCTTTCGGCCCATATGGATAACTGATCAACAGCCGCCGCACGGAAAGTATCAGAAGCGCCAACATAAACAACATTTCCTGCTTTTTTGAACTGGTATGCAAGTTTTGCTATGGTTGTGGTTTTACCAACGCCGTTCACACCTACTACCATAATAACATATGGATCATCCATTTCTGGCAGAGTAAAAGTACTAAGCTGGACTGAATTGTTTTCTTCGAGCATGTCAGTAATTTCCTTTTTCAGAATGGAATTCAGTTCATCCACGCCCAGGAACTTATTTTCCTGCACTCTTTTTTCTATTCTTCTGATTATCTTAACAGTAGTGTCAACGCCCACATCAGAAGATATCAGTACTTCTTCAAGCTTATCCAGGACTTCATCATCAACTTTTGATTTACCGATAACAATACGTGAAAGTTTTTTAAAAACACTTTCTTTCGTTTTGGCAAGGCCTTTTTCAAGGTTTTCATTTTTATCTTTTGACAGAAATCCGAAAAGTCCCATGAGTGAATATTGATTATTATGAACAAAAAAAGCCTTCCCGGTATGAGAAAGCCTGAATATCGCTGATATTACAATATAACTATTTCTTTGCGAAAAAGTCCTTCACATGGTCGGTATGGACAATTTCTTCCTTAAACTCATAGGCACCGGACTTAGGTGATTTTATCATTTTAACGACCCTGACGAATGTTTTGCCGGATCCGGTTTTCAGGGTTGCGATAACTTTCTTTGCCATAATGTTAAATTATTTAATTTCACGATGAACTGTAACTTTCTTTAATATCTGGTTGTATTTTTTAAGTTCAAGCCTGTCGGGGGTGTTTTTTTTGTTCTTGGTGGTAATATACCTTGAAGTTCCCGGCATGCCGCTGTCCTTATGCTCTGTACATTCCATAATAACCTGTACCCTGTTTCCTTTCTTTGCCATGTGTAATTATATTATAAGTTAAGAAAACCTTTCTGTGCAGCATCAGCCATTGCCCGCTTCAGCCCCACTTTATCAATAATTCTGATTCCTTCAGCCGACACCTTTAATGTAATCCAACGATCTTCTTCGACCGAATAAAAGCGTTTTGTAAACAAATTGGGATAAAATTTCCTTTTTGTTTTACGGTTTGAATGGGAAACACTGTTTCCAACCATCACTTTTTTCCCTGTTATTTCACAAATTCTCGACATTTCGCGTGTTTTTTAAAACGGATTGCAAAGAACGTGGTAATTATTGAATTAACCAAATTATTTTTCAGGAAAGTTATCAAAATATTTTTGTTGATAATTATTGAACATTATTTTATTATAATCACCAATATAATTGAATGATTATCATGAATATATTTATTTTTCCAATATCATTCTCAACATATTCAGCGCTGTGAGAGATGCCCTGATAATATTTCTTTCCCTATTATCTCCAAAGCTGTACTTCTTTGAGAACAAGCCATCTGGCGAAGCAATAGCTATCCATACTGTTCCTACCGGTTTTTCTTCTGATCCACCATCAGGGCCTGCGATTCCTGATGTAGCAATTGCATAATCGGTTGAAAATAACTTACGTACCCCAAATGCCATCTGTTCCACCACCTCCCTGCTCACCGCTCCATATATTTCAAGTGATTCGTGCTTTACTTTTAACACATTTTCCTTAATGTGGTTCGAATATGCAGTAACTGATCCGGTAAAATATTCCGAACAACCGGAAATTGATGTAATCATGGAAGCAATTTTTCCGCCTGTACAACTTTCAGCAACCGCCAGATTGCTGTTTTTATTTATAAGCAAATGTCCGACGAGTTTTTCAAGACTGTCGTCATCATATCCATATATTGCCTCCGGAATGATCAGTTTTAATTCCTCAATTTTCTTCCATGCCAGTGATTTAAGTACTTCTTCATTTTCGCCCTTCAGGCTGAGTCGTAACCTTAATAGTCCGGGCGATGGAAGATATGCCAGTTTAATACCGTCAGGCAGACTATCTTCCCAATCAGCGATCTTGATAGCCAATGTAGATTCAGGTATTCCAAAAGTCAGAACAGTTCTGTGTAAAATGAATTGCGTTTTAAAGTAAGCTTTTATTCTTGGTATGACTTCCAGTTCCATCAGTGCTTTCATCTCAAAAGGAACCCCAGGAAGGGAAACAATGACCTTACCATTTCGTTCGAACCACATGCCCGGAGCTGTTCCAATCGTATTCGGAAGAGGAATGCAATTATCTGGGACCATTGCCTGCAACCTGTTAAGCTCATTGATGGCAAACCCTCTTTTCACAAACCGGTTGGTGATTGATTGAAGAACAGTTTCATTTAATACCAGTTTTGATCCAAAAAATGAACAAAGACTGTTTTTGGTAATGTCATCTTTTGTCGGCCCTAATCCACCGGTAATGATCACAAGATATGCATTCATTTCGGAATCAGTTAACGTATCAATTATATGTTGATGATCATCTGAAACAGAAATGATCTGCCTTACATTGATACCTGTCATGTTCAGTTGTTCAGCTATCCATGCCGAATTGGTATCAATAACCTGACCAATCAAAATCTCGTCACCAATGGTAATAATATCAGCCTGCATAGAATTTCTTTTCATGGTTGATTTTTATTATTAAGAGAATCGCAAAAATATGTAAGACGACTCCCGTCGAAAAAACTGGCCAGTGAAATGATCCGGGAATATAATTCTTCGCGAGGTCAATAACAGAGTGCTTATCAGAAGGGAAGATAATTTCAGGAAAGGAGAAATGTTTTAATAAAAACTGCATGTAATCTTCAGTATACGATACCAGGATTATCAATGAACCGGTAATTAGCAAAACCCAGGCTGAACCTGATATCCGTGCATTTCCGCATCGGCTGCAAAAATACAACAGGAACATTGCCAAAGCAATCATTATCATAGAGTTAATTACGGGAGCCAATACTGGGCCGACCCAAATAACTGGCACCAGAAACAGAATATCCCAGCTCAGGAACGATTCAGGCCAGTTAAGTAATAATTTCAGAAACACATAGTAAAAGATATCCCATAAAGCAAAGGAATAGATAAACCATGCAAATTTTTCGGTGAAGTTTTTTCCGGCAAGCGCTCCGGCTGCGATCAGCATGAAAATGGTAGCTATTTCCCTGAGTAATTCTGTAAATGCGATTCTTCCTGAAATGATTTTCAAAGGAAATCCGAAACCTTCCGGGTAGTATAACTGACGGAGGTACACAACTACCGCACTTTCAAGAAATCCCATGGCCACTGCAAAAACAGTGATCCATACCAGCTTTTTATAATACTCACCGGTCATATACTATACTTAGACGCTTTGGAAACAAAACTTACCAACATGTTGTCGCTAATCTTTTTCCCGGGAAACGGATTTAATTTTCAAATTTGCACATTTTCAAATTTTCAAATTAATTTAGTGCCCTTATTCTCTGAAGAAGCGTGGGATGCGAATAATGAAAAAACACATAATAAGGATGAGGTGTAATATTTGTCAGATTCTTAGCTGATAATCTTTTTAATGCATTTATAAGGTACTTAGCGTCAAAATTTATTTTTGTAAAATGATCTGCTTCATACTCGTTTTTCCTTGATATAAAGTTCATTCCAAGACTGATAATGGTGGAGACAGGACTGTAGATTATGCCAAAGACCACGATCCCGATATGAAAACTGACCTTTGCACCTAAGGATGCAGATAGTGAAGGATTGCCGATAAAAAGGGATAAAACATACAAGGTGATCCCGGTTTCGATAACAGAAATGATCATCCCTGTCTGTATATGTTTTTTTTTGTAATGACCGATCTCATGGGCAAGAACAGCAACTATCTCGTTTACTGACAAATCATTAATCAATGTATCATATAAAACAATTCTTTTCTTAGGTCCGAACCCACTAAAGTAAGCATTTGCCTTGGTTGACCGTTTGGAGCCATTTATGACAAAAATATTGGTTAACCGGAAACCTACCTTTTTACTGAACTCCTCGATTGCATTTCTGAGTTCGCCCTCTTCCAGAGGTATTTGTTTATTGAATAAAGGGACAATCAGGCTTGAATAGAACATGGCCATGAAAATGGAAAAAACGCTGATGGCAATCCAGGTATATACCCAGAACAAATCAGTGGTGGCCTGGTAAAACCAGACAATGAGGGCAATCAATCCTCCTCCAATGATGGCTGCAAGCAACCAGCCTTTTAGTTTATCAAGAAAAAACGTCTTATGCGTGGTAGTATTAAACCCGTACTTCTGTTCAATTACAAAAGTCGAATAAATGGAAAAAGGAATGGATATCAAATCGGATGCAAACATCAGAATTCCAAAAAACAGCAGGGCCATAGGCACAGGTTTAACCGTAATGCTCCTTACTAAATCATCAACAAATGAAAAGCCATTGAATAGCAACATACCCAGTATCAGAACAAAACTCAGGGAACTTGTGATAAATCCGAATCTGGCAGATTCTTTTTCGTATAACCTTGACTTCTTAAATTGTTCAGGATCGAATACATCTGCCAGTTCATCAGGAATCGCTGAATCTATCATCCTGAAATTCAGGTAATCAAGTATACGTTCAAAAACATAGTAAATGACTATGATGGAAATAATGATAAAATAGAGCGTATGTGCCATATTTTGAAAATACCGTGGAGGATCAATTATTAATAACTACCGAAAAATTTGCGTGTAAACCATTCTGCACTAAGCAAAATCAGGATAAAAACAAATAATAGCTTGAGGTTTATGAGTTCTGTTAGTTTTTGTTCTGAATATGAGACTGGTACAATATCATTATTATTGATCAGCCGGTTATACAAACTATCTGTTTGCCGGGGATAGAACATTTTCCCGTGATTATTCTTAGAAAGCTGAAATAACACCTGGTGATTTGCAATGGTGTTTGTCGCCTCAGTATTGACCTGCAACACTGTGAATCTTCCGTTTAATGTAAACTTCTTGTCACCGACAGTGGTATTTGCAGTATACGTGTAATCACCAACAGGAAAAACACCGGCATTCAGCCTGTATGACCTGGCTGTTTTATTGAATACAAAGGGAAACTTATTATTTTCTTTATTCAAAATCTCAATAAATACGTCGGGTTCGTTGATCAGTTCATAACTAAGGTTATAAACTTCAGCATTCAGGATGACAGGTTCATTTTCATTAAAAACATTTTTTCCATACACGTTTAGTTGTTCCCTGTTCAGTTTTAGGGCTAGGTATTGAACAATTTTATTGATCAGATCGCCAAAAACAACCTGGTTTGAATGCTGCAAAAAATCATACATTTTCCACCGCCAGATGCCTTCACCGGTAATAAAGCCCACCTTGTTATCAGCAAGCTGGCAGAAAAAGAGTAATGGTTTGGAAGTAGGTATTGATTTTATTTTCTGATAGTAAAGAACCTGAGCTGACGAGTTGATATTATAATTTCCAAAAGGTGAAATAAGTGGCGGGGCTTTGGGGATAAAGTCCTTACCCTCTTCCCCGGGTTCAAATAGCATGAACTGGTCATTATACGATGCCTGGGTTTCTTCAAATGATTCTTTAGATTCGATAATATTCAGTCCGGCTTTCAGGTTATTCAGGCTTTGAACAGAGCTTTGGGAACCTAAAATAAAAAGCACGGGTATCTTATTTTTAAATATTTCCTGTAATACGCTTGTTGCTGAGTTTGTCAATGAAGGTAATTGATGCAATACAACCAGGTTATAATCTTTTACCGGTTTATTAAAATCGTTTATTGTAAAGCTCTGAACTTCAAAATTTTCATTTGATTTTAAGCTTTCATAAATAGCAGAAACATCAGGATGAGGAGAATTTGCCAGGATGAGTATCTTCTGGCGGCTGTCAATTACTTCAATTGCAATGTCCCTGTAATTGTTTTTTGTATTAATCTCCCTGAAATCAGGAGTGAGAGAAATGTGGTAATGTTGCATACCGGTTTTTTTTGCTTCCAGTTCAAGGTTCACAGTTTCAGAATAATTTGCGGAAGAAACGTTGATATCCTTAGAGAAAACGGCCGTATTATTATTAAAAACAGTCAGCGTGGTTTTCACCCCGCTAAGGTCTTTCACATCTGCAATCACCTGGATGGGAAACCGGTTTCCGAGAAATACGATCTTATTGTAATTGACTTCAGATAAAATAATATCCTTCAATACACTGGTATCACCAAGTGCGAGTGAATAAATGGGAAAATTAACAGAATTTGCAGAATATACAGGGTTGCTGCCTTCGTTATAAATCCCATCGCTGGCAAGGATCATGGCGCCGACATTCCTGTTCACATAACGATTCTTTATTTCATCCATCAATGATGAAATAGACGTTTGCTTGTCGGAATAATTAAACTTCAGTCCCTCAGATATCTTGTCACCAAATGAATAAGTATTTACCTCATATTTAGATGATAGTTTTCTGATCAGATCATTGACCTTATTCTTGTAGTCATTCCTGTAAAACGATGAATCTTTATTAATGACAATAGATTCTGAGTTATCCTGGGCTAAAATAATAATTGGTCTCTCAATATATTTATATAGTGATTTGATCAGAGGCGAAAGCAGAAGAAGAGAAATAAAAAATACAGAAACAAAACGCGAAATGGCCATTCCCCAGGTTGCCCAGGCAGGTATATCTTTAAGACTTTTGTCTTTCCTGTAAAGCAAAACAGAGGCTGCAACTGCCAGAATAATGCAGAATATTATCAGCCAGAGAGGGTATTCAGTTAATAATCTCAATTGGAAAAATTGAACAGGTTAAAATTGTTATCAGGTATTCATTGCACCACAGACATTTATCACTTGTCCGCTCACATAGGAAGAAAGATCGGAAGCAAGAAAGAGCACCACATTGGCAACATCTTCGGTTGTACCGCCTCTTTTAAGGGGAATTTTTTCAATCCAGCCGGCTTTTACTTCCTCCGGAAGAGTATCGGTCATTTCAGTGAGGATGAAGCCCGGTGCAACGGCATTACACCTTATGTTGCGCGATCCCATCTCTTTTGCTACCGATTTAGTGAATCCAATGATTCCGGCCTTGGATGCCGAATAGTTGGATTGTCCTGCATTTCCACTTACACCTACAACAGAACTCATGTTAATAATAGAGCCGGATCGTTGGTTAAGCATTGTTTTTTGAACGGCCTTGGTAAAATTAAAAACGGATTTTAAATTGACATTTATCACAGCATCCCATTGATCTTCAGACATTCTCATCAATAAAGTATCTTTTGTGATACCGGCATTATTCACCAGGAAATCTATTCTTCCGAAATCTTTCACAATCTGATCTACAACTGTCATTGTATCAAGTAATTTACTCGCATCTGAAGCATAACCCTTGGCTTTAACCCCAAAAGCAGTAAGTTCTTTCTCCAGGTTTTGCATATGCTCATTGTAAACCAGGTCAGTAAAAGCAACATCAGCTCCTTCTCCAGCCAGTTTCAGAGCGATAGACTTGCCAATTCCCCTTGCTGCACCTGTTACTACAGCTGTTTTTCCTTCAAGTAATTTCATAATTATCAGTTTTACATTCTCAATAACAATAATTATCCGGAAAAATTATGATCATGAATGATTGCAAAAAAGCCCTGCCGTTAAAAAAATGCAGGGCTGTATATTTATAAATCCTGTCTGTTTTCAATGATTAAAATAAGATCTTTGAGGAAACATTGCAACATTATCAAATTGCTGAAAAGGTGCATTGCCACTGACATTTCTGATTTCTATACCAATCATGGAATTATCGGTGACTTTAAATTCTGCACCAAAAGAAAATTCCTTTGCTTGATAATCAATGCTTTTATTATCGCCATTCTGTTTATAAGTATTAATTCCATAGGCAGCCGTTCCATACAGGGTAATCCTGTCATTCACCAAATACCTTCCCCTGGTAAATACCAGTTTCTGGTCAAGAGAGCCAGCTACCGGCAAAGAAATATCACCATATAAAGGATTATAAGTGTTTAGCATATTTCCCCGGGAATAAGTAACCCCGACATCTAATGAAAACCGGTTTGAAAGATCATAACTGACAAAGGGCGAAACAAAGGTATTAAAGCAGGTACCATAACCTTTAAAAGAGCTGACAGATGTTCCAAGTTCAAGGGATGTTCTGATTTTCGGATTATTTTTTAAAATATTGAATGAACTGTTTGGTTCTAATGTATTACCAGATTTTAGAGTATCCTTTCTCCGGGCATATTCAGGAATTTCAGTTGAATATTGGGCGTATCCATTGTAAAAGAGAATACTAAAAGCAAATATGCAAATAAATGTTTTCATAACATTTGTATTTCAAATACAACGCAAAAGTAATCATTTTATTTATGGCGAAATTATTTTTAAGGTGAATCAATTTACGAATGACGAATGACGATTTACGAATTAAAGACAACAAATAAGCGACAATATGTTAGTAAGTTTTTTCTCTTAATCGCCTACAGTCTAAAGATGCCTGACAGTCTGGTGCAATCTGACAAGTCTGGTCAGCAATCCTTCCAATCGGGACAGATTAAGCATATTTGCCCCATCGGAAAGGGCTTTTTCAGGGTGAGGATGAGTTTCGAGGAAAATTCCATCTACACCTGTTGCAATCCCAGCCCTGGCAATTGTTTCGATTAACTCAGGATTACCCCCGGTAACACCTGTTGACTGGTTAGGTTGTTTAAGTGAATGTGTAATATCGAGAATCACAGGATAACCAATCTTTTGCATGACAGGAATGCTACGGAAATCAACTACTAAGTCCTGGTAACCGAACATAGTTCCACGTTCTGTGAGCATTATCCTGTCGTTGCCCGAATCAATTACTTTATCAACGGAGAATTTCATTGCTTCTGCTGACATGAACTGACCTTTTTTAATATTCACCACTTTACCGGTTTTTGCTGCTGCAATCAGTAAGTCGGTCTGACGACAAAGAAATGCAGGAATCTGAAGTATGTCAACAAATCCGGCTGCCAGGTCAGCTTCTTCTGCAGAATGAATATCGGTCACAATAACAAGGCCTAGCTGCTTCCTGACTTTAGCAAGTATTTCAAGAGCCTGAACATCACCAATACCAGAAAAAGAATCAACCCTTGACCTGTTGGCTTTACGGTAAGATGCCTTGAATACCAAAGGAATCTGAAGCACAGAACAAATTTCCCTGACTTTTCCGGCAACTTCAAACACCAGATTTTCACTCTCCACTACACAGGGACCAGCAAGCAGGAAGAAATTGCCATTCTCAAAATCAAAATCTTTAAACAGGCTACTCAATATTTCATTTTTCTTCATGTCAAATTAATTAATTTCCATAAATAAGCTGAATATTAATGCTTTGTGATAAAGAGTTGTCAGGTTTAATAAATCCGATAATATTACCACTTGCTATTCTGAATCTGAAACGATGAATTTTAATCTCTGTGCCTAATCCAAGCCTGATATCAGATGAATTTCCACCATAGCTCAACTGGAATAATGCAGCTAGATTATTATTATCATTTATATTGAAGAATTTCTTCCCAGCTAAATAGATTACTGGAGCTGGCATTACTGAAGCCTGGTAACAATAAGCACCAGGTGAAAGAATAAGATTATTATGTAAAAAAGGGATATCCATTTCAAATGAAATTTTTCTTGGCAAAGATGTTTTATACTCCCCTTTTTTTGCTTGTGAATAATAAAATTGCTTTTTCAGGCTGTCAATGGAAAATGAGTTGAAATTAGCGCTCCCCAGATCAAAGAGACTTGTAATATCAACACCTGTGTAACTTATTGAAGTATCATGGTTAACTAAAGTCGACTGATCATTCCAGTAGACTGTGCCTGCATCTTCTAACGTCAATGATATGGTTATCTGGCTTTTAACAAACCTGTATGAAAGCATGAAATCAGTTGAAAAACCAATTCCTCTGCCATTACCTGTCGAATCTGCGGCTTTTGTACTACGGTAATCATAGTTTGCATCAAGATTCAGGTATTCCCCGTCTTCACTGGTAGAAATATGCGCATCATTAAATCTTATGGAATAATTATTAACACCATTCACAATGGAAATGGCAGAAAAAAAAGTAAGGTTATTGTGAGCCAGGAATCTCCTGAACAAACCGAACTTTATTTTTTGATAATCAGTATAATTTAGACTGAACCCGGAAAGGTCAGCAGTTTTCCCTGCAAACATTGAATTTCCATAGAAAACAATGTTATAATAATCCCTGGAAAATTTTATTCCTGCAAAATAATTCTGTGATCCCGATATCAGGTATCCACATCTTTTGCTATGAGGAAAAAATCCTGTGAGGAACCAATCAAGACTTCCTGAAGCAAGAAAGAAATTATTGTTTGCCAGTTTACTGGCTCCTTTCAGATCAGCGCTGATGTATTTCCCCTGATAGAATGAATTTACAAAATTGTTTGTCAGTGAATTGGAAAACGTGCCAAGTGTTCCGGAAATGCCTGTTTTTAAACCTGTCGTTGTATCTGAGGTCAAAAAATATTTCCAGTATCCATTTGTTTCATCCAATGAACCAAGACCACCATATTGGGAGAATGAATATTGTGCACAAATACACAACATGCTGATAATAAACCAAATTCTTGTCAAAAGATATGATTGAATATTTGCTGCTAATAAAATGAAAAAAACTAATTTCTACCTGAATTATTTGGTGGTATTAATTTCAACCTTTTAGTATCTCATTTCTGAAATATTGACGCGTTTTGGCAAAAAATTCCAAAAAATAAATCACAAAAAACACATAATAAGCAATATCAAAATTTCAAATACGAAACAAGCTACTTTGAATTTGTCATTTTGTTGATTGATATTTATTTGTTATTTGTATTTTGAGATTTGTGATTTCTTGTTACGTTCTGGCTCGTCTAGGTTAGGTTCTATGCATAATTGGCATTTATAATTAAACTCAATTTTAGGATTCCAGCCTGATTGCTTTAGTAACTCCTTTTACTTCAATTAATTTTCTGAGTAATATTTGAAGTTGCGTTTGACCATTGACAAAAACCTTAATAATTCCCTCAAAAACCCCTTTTTTAGAAGACAGAGTAAATGATCTCATATTCAATTTAAGTTCCTGGGAAATAACGGTCGAAATATTGTTGATCATACCTAATTCATCCAAACCGGTAATTTTAATAATAGCCTGAAAAGCTGATTTCTCAGGACGGGTTCCCCAGGTAATTTTCATAATTCTGTAGTTGTATTTTTCTATCATTCGTAAGGCATTGGGGCAATTCTTCCTGTGAATGCTGATCCCTTTGCCTACCCTTACAAATCCAAAAACATCATCGCCAAAAATAGGACTACAACATTTAGCTAATGAATAATTTACATTTTTTATATTTTCACCCAGATGTATATAATCAGCATTAGTATCTTCATTATTAGAATATTCAATATGTTTTTGTTCAGGTAATAAAGGAGTAATCTCTTGTTTTTCAGGGATGGTAAGTATGGTTTTAATCTCGGAAACAGCAATACTTTCGTCATAAATCCGGTAGTACAACTCGGTGGAAGTCTTTAACTTATAATGAGCTAATAGCTTAGTAATACTTTCATCCACATTTAATTTCCAGTTTTTCAGTTTTCTGTGAATGATCTCCTTACCTGCTTCGGCCAACTTAAACTTTTCTTCATCAATCAGTTTCTTTATTCTGGCTCTGGCTTTAGTAGTAACAACGATATTCAACCAGTCGTGGGCAGGCTTTTGGTTTTTGCTGGTAAGAATTTCGACCTGGTCGCCGTTCTGCAACTGGTATCGAAGAGGTACGGCTTTATGGTTTACTTTGGCACCAATGCATTTAGCACCCACATCTGTATGTATCTCGAAAGCAAAATCCAAAGCTGTAGCGCCTTTTGGAAGTTTTTTCAGATCACCGCCAGGAGTGAAAACAAAAACCTCGTTTGAAGCCATATCCATACTAAAGTAGTTAATGAAATCAACTACATTAAGTTCAGAATTTTCAAGCAATTCGCGTAAATTATTCAACCATTGCCGGTCAAAATCACCAGTTTCCTTTATCCCTTTGTATTTCCAATGAGCTGCCAGTCCACGTTCAGCTAAATCATTCATTCTCTGCGTTCTGATCTGAATCTCAACCCACTTTCCCTGTGGGCCCATTACAGTAGTATGAAGGGATTCGTAACCATTTGATTTCGGTATTGATATCCAGTCCCGCAGCCGGCTTGGATTTGGTGGATAAATATCTGTGACCACAGAATATACTTTCCAGCATTCCATTTTTTCATTTTCCATGTTGGTTGTCAGTATGATCCTGATAGCAAAAATGTCATATACTTCTTCAAATTCCACATTCTGTTTCTTCATTTTCGACCAGATGGAGTAGACCGATTTGGTTCTCCATTTAATTTCATATCGAACCTTCCTTTTATCCAGCTCATTTCTCAGCGGCAAAAGGAACGTTTCGACATATTCTTTCCTGACTTCCTGAGTATCAGATAATTTTTGAAATATTGAATGATATATGTCAGGTTGGGAATATTTTAGTATAAGGTCTTCGAGTTCAGTCTTAATATTATAAAATCCGAGTCTGTGAGCCAAGGGAATATAAATCTGTTTTGCTTCTTCGCAGGTTATCAAGGTTATTTCCTTTTCAAACAATGAGGTATTCCTGAGTTTGTACATTTGAATTGCAAGGGAAATCAAGATTACCCTCACATCTTTTGCCAGTGAAAACAGATACTTTCTGAAGTTATCGGCCTGCAAAATCACTTTACTATTCGTAACTGTCTGGAACTTGAGCAAGCCATCCAGTATTTCAGCTTCGACAAGTCCAAATTCATCAGTAATCTGTGCAATAGTGATCTGACCTTCAATTACCGGTATAAAGAGCAATGCACAAATGATTGTGGATGTTCCCAGTCCTATTTCCTGAACTGAAATTCGCGCAACACCAATCGAAAAGAGAATGGTTGGTTGTTCATTATTTAAATATTTATTACTCTGATATTTTAATAATAATTCATAAGCCTTTCGAATCCTTCCTGTATCGCCTTTTTTAAGCAATGGCTTGGAAATTTTAAGTAAAGCTTTATATTCATCATTCAATTTTACTTTGTCATCTCTGCTGATACCCGATGAAACCAATGATGTATTATTTTTCATTCTTTACGATTAATCGATATATTAACCTAAAAACTATTATTTATATTTATCAACCTGAGTCAGATATAATTTACCTCTCCTGAATCTTTCAACCCTGCAATAAATTGTAGTCAGGTTCAGCCAATCATGGAAATTATGGCTTAGAGGGGTAACAGGACAAGTAATGCCAAATTTATCCCTGGCAGTTAATATGTATTCTTTCTGTTTGTTGTACCAGTTAACTTCTTCGAAACCTGCAAATTGAAACTCATATACTTCTCCTGTCCTATAAACAGGATTTTCCACTTCAATATATTGACCTGTTGTTTCTGTTACTAACCCATTTATTTCCTGCTCTTTATGGAAATTAAAATGATCATAGTATTTTTTACGGATAATATGCTTGTATCCAAATGGATCCATTATCACAAAATATTCGGTATTTCCGGCAAGGGTCAGAATACCGGTAATTGTGAATTTATACTGAGAAAACTGAACCAATCCTTTATGGTACTTATAATCATAACTGTTTAAATAAAGCCTGCCTCTTTTGATTCTTTCAATGGTGCAGATCAATTCTTTTGGAGGATTAAGCTGTTCATAATCAGATGATACACTAATATCATTTCCCATCTTATCTGAGACAATTAAGAGGTTTTCCTTGTCACCAAAGGAATTAACTAAGGATGATGAGGCTTTTACAGGAAATAGATATCTGTTACCAGACTCATAATAAGGATTTTGCGGTTCAATAAATATTTTGCCGCTGCAGTTTATTTTATCGATGCGACATTGAACAAACTGACCGGGAAAAAAGTGATAATCTGCATACAGATTCTTAAGGATCAGGTGTTTATTATTAAAATGATCCTTAAATAGATAATACTCTTCATGATCAGGCATTAGTACGGTTTTATCAATGATAAACCGGTAGTACTCTCCTTCTCTGAATCTTTCAAACCCTGTCATCAGAGATCTGTTAATTATCGGTCTGATACATCTGGGAAATACATGAAAAGTAACGAAATCAGAGAGTTATTGTATAGTTATATACTTCAGGTACAGGTTGTTTTGAAAATTCATCCTGTTCATCTTTCTTAATATCACTTCTGACAAATGAATAAGAAATTCCACCGCCGATTTTGAAATCAATTTTAAGCCTCATGGTCTTTTTCACACGCATTCCCCTGTTATAAGTCTTGTTATATTTCAGCATTCTGACCAGGCGTAATGCCTCTTCATCACATTCATGCCCAATGCCTCTCAGGATTTTCTCATTGCTGACTTCTCCATTGTGGTCAACATCATAACTGATATGCACAAAACCTTCGATTCTGTTATTAACAGCATCGGCCGGATAACGGAGGTTTTCTTTAATAAATTTATTCAATTCTTCCTTTCCGCCGGGATATTCGGGCAGTTTAATGAAGTCCTTTTTTTTCCTGTTTTCGTTACTCTCTTTCTTCATATCTTTCAGATAAGGTTAAAACTCATAAATCCTGTCAAAATTATTCAAACCGGAGCAATCAGGAAAACGAATGTATTTATATATCGACAAAATTTTGATGATGCAGATATTTTATTCAATGATATTCATAGTTTGAATCTGTGTATGTATACGATAACTAAATCAATGTCGAGAGATTAGAAAAACTGATTCAAGCTATAATTGACCAGCTATCTCATTTTTTCTGGTTATATTCGTCAATAAAATATCCTTAAATTTTGCAAGGTGGATTTTAATTTTAAACTGGTTTTCGTCTTATTATTTATCATACTGATAGATATTTATACATTTAAAGGAGTCAGGCTTGCCTTTTTCAAAAGGATCAACAGTCCAGTTTTTAAAAGGATATTTATTTACCTTTTCTGGATTATTACACTGATATTCATCATACTCAGTTTTTATATCTTCAAATTAAAACCTAACATCAGAAGTGTGGTTGCCTATAAGCACATTTATTTTTTTACAGGATTGCTGGTGTTGTTATATGTACCTAAACTGATATTTATTATTTTTCATTTTATTGAAGATGTGATACATTACTTTAGGATGCTGCATTTTTTAAAAAAGGCCAGTAAAGCGATCTCATTGGGTGAAACATTACCCCCTCAGGCAAGGATGACCCTGATATCTGAAATAGGTATAGTTTTGGCCATCATCCCATTTGCATCCATTGTATATGGAATTTCAGAAGGAAAATTCAACTTTAAAGTAAAGTCAGTTGAATTATTTTTTCCGAATTTGCCGTCGAATTTTGACGGAATGAAAATCGTACAGATTTCTGATTTTCATATCGGCAGCTTTTACGGGGACAAGAAGCAGATTGAAGCCATTGTTGATCTGGTAAACGAGCAGGATCCTGATATTTTGGTTTTTACTGGTGACATGGTTAATTATACGGCCAATGAAATGGATAGTTTTATGAGCATTTTATCAGGTTTTAATGCAAAACTCGGTAAATATGCAATATTAGGTAATCATGATTACGGTGATTACCAAACATGGCAGTCTGATGATATGAAAGAGAATGATCACAGACAACTGATGAAAAATGAGCAACTACTGGGATTTAAGCTGCTGTTGAATGAGAATGTGAAGATACGGATTGATAATAATGAGATTGCACTGATTGGCGTTGAAAACTGGGGCCTACCTCCTTATAGTCAATATGGCAACTTGGATAAAGCCATGAAAGGTGTCGAAAATATTGGTTTTAAGCTGTTATTAAGCCATGATCCGACCTTTTGGGATGCAAAAGTAATTAAGAAAACTGACATTGACCTGACTTTATCAGGCCATACACATGGAATGCAATTTGGATTTCGCATACCCGGATTAAAATGGAGCCCGGCAAAATATAAGTATCCGCGATGGTCAGGTTTATACCAGGTTGGTAAACAATATCTTTATGTAAATGTCGGTCTTGGTTTTTTTGGATTTCCAGGCAGAATTGGCATGCCTCCGGAAATCACCGTGATTAAACTTAGAAAAAGACAATAGGAATTTGGGCTAAAGACTATGAGACATTAGTCATTTATTTTTGTGAAGATATATTAGTTTGAACTTTATAAACTTTATAGACTTTACGAACTTTTAACTATAGCCTACAGTCTAAAGACCTAAAAAGCTATTCAAGCTTTACTTGAATAATTTTCCAAACATTGATTTGTTCTTTTTCTTTCCTGAGTAGTTAATATTCTTCTCATCATTTTCATTTAATATTTGCCATATATTGCTCCAGCCAGGGAAACCGCCGACATTTCTGTCGTCAATATAAACATCAGCTTCAATTTTACGGCTGATGGACCGATCGAAAACTTCTTCGGGGTAATTTTGATTTACTGCATAAAATTCAAGTCCGTTTGCCCGGCAAAAAGCAACCGCTTCGTCCAGTTCCCTGCCTGCCCTGAATGTCCAGAGCACAAGAATGTGTCCTTTTTTTTGTAATTCTTTAAGTGTCTGAAAAGCAAACAGTTTCTCCTCTCCTATATCAGGGTAACAATGTTCCACTATGGTTCCGTCAAAATCAACCGCTATTTTCATTTATCAAGTTAAGTTTATTATAGTTGTAAGTCATAAGTCATAAGTCGTAAGTCAACAGTCATTAGTTGTGAGGTATATTAGTCAAATGTTTATGTCTTATGTCTTATTCCTTATGTCTTATTGCATTTTAATCAATCAGAAATACTTCTCAAACAATTCAGTGATATTTTCCGGAGGTTTTTTGAGTTTACGGGTAACAGAATCAATGAATACAAGAGTAGTTTCGGCCTTATTTACCAATTCATTTTGTTCATTAAAAATTTCGTAAACGAATCTGATACTGGCAGAGGGTTTTTCATCTACTTTTGTCCTGATGGTTATCAGTTCGTCATAAAGTGATGGTTTTATATAGCGAATGTTCATTGAAATAACAGGCATAAGTATGCCATTATCCTCAATACTTTTATAAGATATGCCTGCGCTGCGCATAAGATCTACACGGGCAATTTCATAATATTGCGGGTAATTGCCATAATACACGTATCCCATCTGGTCAGTTTCGCTGTATCTTACCCGTAATTTTGTTTCAGACTGAATCATAATAAATAATTTTGGTCGGCAAATATACGGATTGAGGAATAAGAAAACCAAATACAATTTATACAGGTATGATATTTAGGCTATTAAATAAGTTTCATGAAAATTACCACAGGTATTTGTTTTGGATTGAAGAAAACGTATTTTTGCGGCCTGATTTTTCAGAATGATTTGCTAGCTCAGTAGGTAGAGCACATCCCTTTTAAGGATGGGGTCCTGGGTTCGAATCCCAGGCAGATCACCTGCAAATTAATGTAAAGCATTGTATGAATGAGATATACAATGCTTTTTTATTTTCAACTGAAACAATACTGAAACTTTTTTGATTTAGGGCAATGATGGTAAACCTTTTACTTAATATTGGTATCCAAAATGATATATTATTAAATTATTGCTATTCAATTGATTATTTACAATGCTTAGCATTAATTAATAGACTGAACAAAGATTCTGATGGTCTTAAATATAATTGATTTCAAATATTTCAACGTTTTTTGATTGATAAGGGATTGATTCGGTTTCGCTTCATCAGGTTTTCGATATCAGCCCTTTCACAGTAGATTTTTCGTCCGATGTGTATGATTTGAAGAATCCCCTGTTTGTGATAGTTGTGGAACGTTTTGCTGCATATCCCCAGCATCTTCATTACCTGGGCTTTGGTCAGTTTCTCCCTTGCCATTTCAGCTATATGGCCTGACGGAGGAGGAAATTAGGATAGTGAAAGGATAATAAATTTAATTAATTTTGAGAAAATTTGAAGGAAGATAAACATAAGCATCAATTATATAAACTTATAAACCATGAGAAGTAAGATTTTATGCCTGGCAATTTTGATAAGTGCATTTACGCTCAATGTTCATGCACAATGCGGTGGTGCAGAACCAGGCACAAATAAGCCGACCAGCATTGGCATTGTAATTTATTCAAACGATGCGGAGACTGTCTGGAATGCCATGCGGTTTGCAAATTTCTCGAAGAACCAGGGCGATACGGTAAGTATTTTCCTACTTGGAAAAGGAGTGGAATTGGACAACCTGGTGAAGACTGATAAGAATATTAAAGAGCAGACCGATGAATTTACAGAGGCCGGTGGAACTATACTTGGCTGTGGCACTTGCTTACAAAGCCGTAAAATAAGTGAACCACAGGTATGCAAATTCTCATCTATGAAAGACCTGTATGATATTGTCCGCAAAAACAAGGTTGTTTTAACATTTTAATTTTTATTTTGAATAACATAATCAGATAGGAAATTCAAGTCAATTCATTTAATAAAAAACTAAAAATTACTGTCATGAAAAAAAACATGGGAAGTGCCGACAAGATAATCAGGTTGGTCATTGCGGCCATTATTGTAATTCTATATATGACCAATGTCATTTCCGGTACATTGGGTATTATTTTACTGATACTTGCGGGGATTTTTGTGCTGACAAGTATTATTAATTTTTGTCCCCTTTATACTATTTTCGGACTAAAAACCTGTAAGGAAAAGTTAGAACAGTAAAATAAAATACAATATCCCAGGTGCAGGAAGCTGAAGCTTTTATTCTGATCAGTACCGGTTCAGGAAAAATAAGTACTTCCTGAAAACTCAAATATTTCCGGGATTAATTAGTGTCTGTCTTTAAACTCAATGATGATAATGATTTAAGAACAAGGATTACTCACAATCATATTAATTTTAAAATGTGTTCGTGAGATCGCTTCGCTAAGTTAACGATTTTTGATTTTAGAAGTATTTGTAATCATCTGATTTAATGATAACATCAAAAATCTAAAATCGTTAATCGATATTCGTCAATCAAAATATTGAACATTATTGACGGACTCTAATTATTTGATAAATTCTCCCGGAAGTAATAAAATAATGCCAGTGGTCTGTACACAGCGTGTGCAAACTTTGAAAATGCAAACAGGAGTACCAGTTCCATTGAAATAATGGTATGCACTAGTAAAATGTAGTGATTTGCAGGATGGTTAAAAGTAAAAAATACGGATATTTCCATCCAGAAGCCTGTAAATCCTGCTATCCAAAGAAACCATAGGAAAACGTTATCGGCAATATTTGTCTCTGCATAAGACCTTGTGGCTTTCCTGCTGCGGTAAAGGAGCATCATGCTTGTGCCATAAATCAGAAATAAACCGGCCAGGGTTCCCAATATGCGGGCAGGCCACCAGGTTGTGGTTGCCGGATCTTTCAACAGAAAATCAAGTAAAGTGGCTGCAAGTAAACCAATAAACCCCCACATCACCGACCAGTGAATAAACCATGGTTTCTGAAAAGCAGGTTTGTCCTTCCAGTATGAATCTTCTTCCAGGTCGCATGTCCGGTAACGTTTCATGGTGGCTAATTCGCCAAATACTTCTTTCCAAGAACTAAGACAGCTGTTTTTCTTTGCTTCACCTGATTTATTACTTTTCAGCCTGAGGAACATGTTCAAAAGCCCCCAGATGATTGACATTCCGGTAATAGTGAATATAACCAGTCCCATGTTATGGATCACAGCGTATGGGATCATTTTAAATATCCACCTCGATACAACATGATCTGGTTTCAGGGTAAAAAGAAAAACCCCGAGTACTAATGCCATGATTGATGTAAACAGGATGAATAAAAGCTTGTTTTTGAACAATAACTTTGTTAGGCCGGTAGGTTCGTAGCTGGCAATGGCGTAACGATGCAGGGCTGCCATGTAATTACCGGGTGCGGCCTGCCTTGGGCAGGTTTCGGAACAATCACCGCAGGCATAACACAACCATAATTCTTTGCTTTTGAGGATTTCTTCTTTTAATCCTAACATACCGTATCGTATGAACATGCGGGGGAAGTTAGCATCATTTGCCGTTAATCCACATATAGCAGTGCAATTGCCACAATTAAAACAAGCATTGAAATCGCTGGCTCCGTATTTTGTTATTTCGGATGCAAAACCCGGATCAATTCTGGTCATGTTGTATATTCTTCAGTCTGTAATAATAATATTCATCGGAATCATCCATCCCATCAGCCTCAACCAGGCTGTATTTATTCATTGTCATCAGGTGATAAGTCAGGACATTGGCAGGTACATCAAGCTCTTTTACCAATGCAGGTATAGTCTTTGATTCCTTCTGCAGAGATGCTGATATTCTTAGCCATAACTGCGGCTGGTCTTTCATTTCAGCCCCGGTAACTGCACTTTGTTCATCTTCACTTTCTGCGGATTCTTTGAGTTCGACTTTCTCTGAAAATCCGTCAATCATTCCTTCGATTTCAGCATTCGAATACTGAGCTATGTCAATGGCATCGTTAGGGCAAACAGGTGCGCAGATACCACAACCCTTACAAACCGCTTCGTTCACTGAGGCAACTGTTTTTCCGTACATTTCCAATGGATGAACAGCGTCGTATTCACAGACTTCAGCGCATTTTCCGCACCAGACACAGGTATCAAAATTCACTCTTGCAATGACGGGTTCAAGTTGAATAGTAGGATTTTTCGTGAGGGCATTGATCTTAACTGTTGCAGCCATGGCTGATTGTACCGATTCTGTGATATTCTTCGGTCCCTGGCATGATCCGCCGATGAATACTCCATTGATCACTGTTTCTACAGGTCTTAACTTTGGATGTATCTCATTAAAAAACTTATCATTTCCGACCGGTATCTTCAGTTTTCCCGCTAATTCCGCTGTATCTTTTCCGGGAACCAACCCGGTGACAAGTACCACAAGATCAGTCTCCAGTTCGAGGTCCTGTTTTCTTGTAAGTTCATCCTTCACCTGAATAAGGAGGCGATGCTTTGAATTACTCACTTTGGGAGGTATTTTCTCATCAAATTTCAGGTAAATATCCCCGTTCTTTGATGATTGTTCATACAATACTTCCTGTTTCCCATAAGTACGAATATCCCTGTAAAGGTGATATACCAAAACTGATTTGAATTTATTATGAACAAGCAGTGAACTATGGATGGCAGTAGTGCAGCAGACCCTGGAACAATATTTGTTTTCGCCTTTGGTCTGCCGCATTCCAACACAGTAAATAAAAGCTATGCTGTTTACCTTTTTATTCTGATAATTGAGAGTATCACCGCAGTTATTTAATAGCTCTCTAAATTCAGGCAGGGTAATTACATTAGAAAGTTCACCATATCCATATTCACCAATAGCCGGCTGGTAATGGTCATATCCGGTGGTGACAAGAATAGCTCCCACTTTTAAATTCAGTATTTCATCACTAATTCTGACTTCAACATCGAAATTTCCGAGACTGCCGCTGACCTTACCAATACCGGCATTAGTAAACAGGGTGATATTTTTATCGGATTTCACTTTGGTCAACAGTGCGGAAATAATTTCATCACCTGTTTTTCCATCCATAAACATTTCTCCCCAGCGGGCAATGTGCCCTCCCGGTTTGTATTCCTTTTCGATCAGGTACACCTGGTTTCCCATTTGTGACAAACCTATTGCTGCACGCATACCGGATACGCCTGCACCAATGACTACTGCTGCCCTTGTTGAACTGACTTCAATATTTTCAAGCGCTTCAGAATGTGAAACTCTGTTGATACCTGCCAGAATGAGACCTGCTGCTTTCTCACTTGCTTCTGATGGGGTGTCTGAATGAGCCCATGAACATTGCTCACGTATATTCACCTGGGTATAATTGTAAGGATTTAATCCGGCTCTTATTGCCACATTGCGGAAAGTATGCAGGTGAAGTTTAGGAGAGCAGGAAGCAACAACAATACCATCAAGCTTTTGATCAACAATATCATTGACCATTTCCTTCTGGTTTGAATCGGCACAGGCAAACATCACATTCTTTGCGACCACAACCCCGTCCAGTCCTTTCACAATATCTTTTATCTGTGATACATCCACATAGTCGGAGATATTTCCCCCGCAATGACAGATGTACACTCCTATCCGTTGTTTTTTCTCCATGAAACTCAATTTGAAAATTTGAAAATTTGAAGATTTGAAGATGAGGAGATAGGCATTAGTGAATTATGATACAAGTTCAGATAATTAATCATAATATAATTTTGAATTTCTATATTGGGTTCATATTTATTCGATTGACGATTCATGTGTTTACTTGTATTTTATGATAATTTTCAAATTAGCACATTTTCAAATTTTCAAATTCTTTCATTCAGGTAACCGGCCACTTCTGAGGCAGCACATCCTGCTGACAATATCGAATCGGGAATATCCATTGGTGCTGCAGCAGTTCCGGCAACAAACACTCCATCGACCGATGTTCTGGCCGGGCTTGTCATTACATCTATCTGGCGTATGAAACTAAACTGGTCAAGTTCCGGCTGATTGTCACCGAAGGCCTGTACAATTTTATTATCAGGCAAAACACCTACAGACAAGACTACCAGGTCGTGAACCACTTCTTTTACCTGGCCGGTCTCAATATTCTCATATCTCAGGATAAGGTCTCCGCTTTTATCGTCCTTTTCCTTAATCCTTGCAACCTTACCTTTGATAAAATTTACTCCCATAGATTTCGACTGCTGGAAGAATTCTTCGTATCCTTTTCCGAAAGCCCTGATATCGATGTAATAAATGGTAATATCGGCCATGGGCAAGGCACCCATTAACAATTGTGCCTGTTTGATAGAATACATACAGCAAATCTGTGAGCAAATGGGGTTGTTGGCACTGGCCATGCTGCAGGAGCGGTAATTTTCAAGGCTTGAATCACGTGATCCGGTACAAAGCACATAAGCTATATTTCCCGGTATCTTTCCATCACCCGGTCGCAGGACATTATTAAATGGCCTGGTCGGAGCAATGAGACGGTCCATCTGCAGTGAATCGATTACGTTGGGATAGATGGCAGAGCCGTACTGAGGTTTAGATTCAGGATTAAACAAATTGAATCCAGTTGAAATGATTACTGAACGGGCGTTTGCAGAAATGCTCTCTTCCTTTTGTGAGAAATCAATGGCATCGGCCGGACAGGCAGAAATGCACTGATGACACTCACGGCAGTTGCTGCAATCAAGACACCTGTTTGTACTCTGCCTGACCTCGTCTTTAGTGAATGTCAGTTCCACATCCTCGAAATCCCTGATCCTTTCTGAAACAGGACGCATTTTTTCTTTCAGTCCGGGAAGCAATAAAATATCTTTACGTTCCAGTATCTTGTTTTTATCAACCGGAGCAAGCTTATCGCCAAATTCATACTCTCCGGGATTTTTACCTTCCAGAAATTTGTTCATATAAAAAGCGGCCCTCTTTCCTTGCCCAATAGCTTCAATGATGGTTGACGGGCCTGTCACCGAATCACCTCCTGCGAATATCCATGATGTGTTTGTTTGTAAAGTTTTATCATTTACTTTTATGGCTCCGTCTTTGCCCAGTGTCAGTTCTCTGCCGAACACCGATGTTGTCGGATACAGACCAATGGCTTCAATGACGAAATCAACATCAACCGAATATTCCGAACCTTCAATGGAAACTGGTCTTCTGCGCCCGCTTTCGTCTTTATCACCAAGTTTCATCCTGATTAGCTCAGCTTTAACTACATTACCGTTTTCGCCTATAAATCGTACAGGGTTACTCAATTCATTAATTTTGACACCTTCTTCCTCAGCCTCATGAATCTCTGCTTTCCAGGCCGGCATTTCATTTCTGCTCCTGCGGTAAACAATGTTCACTTCTTTTGCGCCGAGCCTGATGGCAGTGCGAGATGCATCCATGGCTGTATTACCTCCACCTATTACCATGACCTTTTTACCTTCCAGGCTGATCTTATTCCCTATCTTTGATTCACGCAGAAAATCAAGGCATGAAACAATTCCTTGTAGTTCTGAGCCTTCCACATTCATCTTACTTGTTTCGTGAGTACCCACAGAGACAAACACGGTATCAAATCCAGCATTTTTAAGAGTTTCAAGATTTTCAACCTTGTGGTTCACTTCATATTCAACACCCAGCGACAATATGTTCATAATATCCCTGTCGACAATGGCTTTTGGAAGCCGGTATTCGGGAAGGGTAAGCTTCAGCATGCCACCAAGTTCGGAAGCTGCTTCAAATAATTTAACCTGGTGTCCGGCCAGTGCAAGAAAATAGGCTGCTGTGAGCCCTGCAGGCCCTGATCCCACCACGGCAGCTTTTTTGCCTGATTTCTTTTCAATTGAAATGGCAGGAGGAACAGGGTATTTTGTATAGTAATCTTCAGCAAAGAATCTCTTTATCCTGCGTATATCAACTGATGCTTCAAGGCTTGCACGTGTACACTCACTTTGGCAGGGAGCATAGCATGCACGGCCCAGACTGCCTGGTAATGGAGCATCCTCAAGGTGAAGCATCATGGCATCTTCATATTGTCCGTTCCTGACTAATGAAATATAGCCATATGGCTTTATACCTCCGGGACAGGCTGCGATACATGGCGCAGATGAATCCTGCCTGTCAATGACTGCAATACGGGGGTTTGCCAGGCTGAATGGTATATAGGCCACTTTTCGGCCTGCCAGGTAACGGTTGTATTCATCTGGTCTGACTTCAGGGCATGCCTGCTCACATTCCTGGCAGCCGGTACATGCTTCAGGGATAACATACCTGGGACGCTTATTGATATTAATGCTGAACTCTCCGTTATTTTTCCTGATGCTCTTAATATCACTGTTCAGAAGCACAGTAATATTCGGATGTCTTGCTGTCTCTGACATCTTTGGAGTTGTGATGCAGGCAGCACAATCGAGAGTAGGAAATACCTTGCTTAACTGAATCATTTTCCCGCCAATGGAAAGTTCTTTATCAACCAAGAGAACTTTATAATCCATATTGGCCAGGTTGAGCGCCGCTTCCTGCCCGGCAATCCCTCCGCCAATAACCAATGTGTCGAATGTCTGATTGTTATTTGTCATTCCAGTTCAGCTAATATCCTGGTAAAATTGGCCATATGGCTGGCAAACGGCTCAGCACAAACTGAACAGATCGCTGCCATCCTGATACGTTTCGGGCTGATATTTGCCTCCTTCATTAACCGCTGTGATTCCTCAATGATCATGTTGGTATATTCTGGACACTTAGAGCTGTAGGAACACTCATGCCCATCAGCAGCAATGAATACCCCATCGAAACCCTGGTTGAAAGCATGCATGATCCAGCGAGGTTTGATGCCTGAAGAACAAGGCAGACTTATCACATAAACAGAAGGTGAGTAATGGATTTTTCTCAATCCTGCCTGGTCAATGCCCGGATCAGAAATTTTATCAGTTGAAAATACCAGTATCCTTGGTCTGGTATGTTGATTTCCCATGATTGTCTAATAAATTGATAATAATCTTAAGTACTCCAAAATTCCGTGGATTTAATACTCTTATTTTTTTTGCGTCCCTTGCGTAAGTTGAGTTAAAAATTAAACGCAAAAGGCGCAAACGACGCAATTTCAAAGTACTCTTACAGAGATGTTAAAGATCATATTCAGGCTTTTTTCAGGAAAAGTCTTGAATAACTGTCTTCTTCAATGATTCCGAGGAATTCATGTGTCATTTTCTGACACCATTTCGGAATGTCATTTTTGGTTCCTTCATCTGATGAATAAATCTCCATGATCTCACCTGATCCGATTTCCCCAATTCCTTTTTTTGCGGCCAGCAGTGGTCCGGGACAGGCTGTTCCTCTTGCATCAACAATTGTAGCTGGTTTTATTCCTTTTAATTCTTCTGTAGTCATTGTATGTTATTTTAAATGAATAATTGTATTTTACTTTCCTGAGCATCTGCAAGGAATGTTGCCACGCCACAAACTGTTAAACCGGGGTAATCAATCATTTCTTCCTTTTTGAATCCCATCAGGTTCATCGACATCTCGCATATATTGATCACAACCCCAAGTTCACCGGCTGTTTTAATCATTTCAGGGAGAGATGCAACCTTGTGTTTTTTCATGATGCCTTTGATCATGGATGTTCCCATACCGCACATGTTCATTTTCGAGAGTTTTACCTTTCTGCTTCCTTTGGGAAGCATCATTCCAAACATCTTTTCCACCAGATTTTTCCCTTTCCCGCTTTTTTCAGGATCACGCAAAGCTGAAGTAGCCCAGAATGTGAAGAATAGTTTGACTGTCATATCATAAGCTGCGGCACCTGTCGCAATAATCATTGCAGCAAGAATTTTATCCAGGTCGCCGGAAAATACTACCATTGATAGCTGATCCTTTGTACCGGTTTCAATCTTATATACTTTGGAAGTCAATTCCATCAACTGCCTTTCAAAATCAGGGGTCATAGTCATGTATATTAATTTATATATATAGATTTATAAATATTTGCAATGTTACAAAGTATATAAATGCTTTAAAAATTATATATGTGCTTTATATCACAACACAATGTGCAATTTTACACATTGCGATTTTTGCCAATAGCAGCAATATCTGCAAGGGCATTTATTGCCGTATCGATATGATCCTCAGTATTAAATGGCCCTATACTTAACCTGACAGTACCATGAATTTTATCAGTTCCAAGCAATTCATGAACCATTGGCGCACACTGGAGTCCGGTTCGTACTGCAATATTGTAATCTACGTCAAGTAAAGTACCCACATCGCCTGAGTCGAAGCCTTTGATGTTCAGACTCAGAACAGGATTATGGTGGATTATACTTCCTGCGCAATAAATAGTTATGTTCTCAATATTCTGCAGACCATTTAGAAGTTTGTTCCAAAGAGCCATCTCGTGGTCATGCAGTTTATCAATCCCTCTTTCTAGTATCCATTTAACACCTGCATTAAGTCCTGCAACCCCAAGTATATTAAGTGTACCACATTCAAGTCGGTATGGATATTCATCGAGGTGTGTTTTTTGAGCAGAACGAACCCCGGTTCCACCGTAGCGCGAATGGCGCACATTTACTCCTTCCATTACGTATGAACCGCCTATTCCTGTCGGCCCCATCAGGCATTTATGTCCTGTGAACACAATTATATCAATTCCCATTTTTTTCATGTCGATAGGTATTGCTCCGGCGCTCTGGCTTGAATCTACTACAAACAGAACTCCATGTTCTTTACATATCTTACCAATTTCCTCAAGGGGTTGAATTGTTCCTATCACATTTGAACAATGGTTCACAACTACCATTTTTGTATTAATGCGTAAGGCCTTTTTTATATCGTCAGGTTCGACGTAACCTTGTGAATCAAATGGGATGTAGGTCACATTTATTATTTTATCAAGGCTTAAATGATATAATGGCCGCAGTACTGAATTATGTTCGAGCATGGTTGTCACCACGTGGTCACCTGGCTCAGCAAGCCCCTGCAAAATCATATTTAGTGAATCGGTGGCATTATAACTAAATGTAAGGCGGTTCGGGTCATCTCCGTTAAAAAGACCGGTAAGCAGTTTCCTGGTTTCCTGTACAAGGCTTTCTGTTTCAATTGCAGCATCAAACCCGGAACGACCATGGTTAACACCATGCTCACGGTAAAACTTGCACATGAAATCGTACACAAAATCAGGTTTTGGGAATGTTGTAGCTGAATTATCCAGGTAAATCAGATTGCTCATTTTGCTGGCATTTATATTAATTTTAGAATTACGATTTACGAATATAATAATATGATATTTAATGGATTAAACAATATTTATGTAATAAATAAATTTCGGTTTAATATTATTAAAAATTGACTATTTGTGGGAGAATTAATCTTGAGTTTTCAGAAATTAGTTTTATGGGGAATAATAGCTTCCGCTACTATTTCGGCCATGGTCATCAATTTTATTCCAAGTTTATAATAAATGTTAACCTGTGTAAGCTGGTCGATACAATTGTGGCATGGAGTCACGACAATTTTGGCTCCTGTTTGCCTTATCTGTTCAGCTTTTATTACGGCTGCTTTCATCCGTCGCTCATTGAACTCGCTCATGGCAAGCTGACCGCCGCCTCCTCCACAGCAGAAATTATCAATTCCGTGAGGCTCCATTTCTATAAATTGTTTTACGAACTGTTTCAGAATATATCTTTGCTCGTTAATTACACCACCATTTCTAACCAGGTTACACGGGTCGTGAATCGTAACCGGTACTTTAATTTTATCAGGGTCGAGATTTATACGGCCTTTGCGGATATAATCAGCAATGCACTCAACCGAACTTATCACTTTGAACGGAAATTGCTGCTTAAGGTAATTCGGAGCCTCCCAGCGAAATGCCCTTGTACCATGTCCGCATTCTGCAAGCACCAGCGTGTTGCAATCAAGATGTTTCATTTCTTTTCGCAACCGTTCTGCAATAATAGCTGCCTCTTTGTTGTTACCTGAAAAATATGCATAATTGGTCACATCGTACATTTCTGATGACAATGTCCAGCTTTCGCCGGCGAAATAAAATATTTTTGCCATTGCTGAAATCGACAACGGATAAAATTTGGGTTCCCTTGGATTAAGTGTATACAAAATTTCTTTTCGTTTTTCATTAACCGGAATACGTGAAAGGGGATCACCTGTCTCATCCATCAGTTCCTCTTCCATCCATTTAATAGTATCAAGAAATTCTGTTAAAGGGATACTCATATTATTTCCGCTTTCCAGCGCTGCATTCACCGTCGATTGCAATGTTGCAGGAACAAAGCCCATTTCGGAAAGCATTGTCCTTCCCAGGCGGACAAGGTATGGTACATCAACACCGGTTGAGCAATGCATAGAACATCTGCCGCACATGGTACAAGCTCCAAAGAGCAGATCGGTCATCTCTGATGCAAATTCGCCGTTCAGTTCTCTTGCATTTACCAGCTTTGGAAACACTTTTCCCTGCCATGTGCAGTAACGCCTGTATACAGATGTTACAAGATCGGCTTTCCTGCCTGGCATGAACCGCTCATCTTTTGTGGCCAGATAAAAAAAACAGCTTTCCGCACAAAGACCACAGTGCACACAACTGTTCATATTTGTAATCATCCTGCTGTCTGGATGATTATTAAATATCCCGGGTTTTATTTTTGGTGTATTTCCCTGCATTTCCCTGAGGTCATATTTATTTTTCGTTTACCGGTGGCCATACTCCGCGTCTTCCAAAGAAAAGCCCGAGATGATAACGGGCTGCAAAGAAATATACGGCATGTTTAAGCTTTCCTACCGGAAAATAAAGGAAAAGCAAACCTGAAACAATGAAATATGTAAAGTATGCAGATGAAAAATTAAGTACAATGACTGTTGTTACCTGAAAACCTGTAACAAGGATATTGGAAATGTAATCATCAGGATTTGATAATTTGCGCATCCTGGAATTGGTCATCCTTTTTATCAGAATTCCGATTCCACACAGGGCAGACGAGACCAGCACAATTGATGTAATAAAAATAACAGGTTCTGAAGGTGATAACTGCAGCCAGATGAAAGGGAAAAAAATAAGCGACAGGAATGTTCCGGCATGATAGATAATGCCTGCGGCATATGTTGGGAGATGCAAAAATGCTGTTTCTTTTCTTGCCGGGTTCATTGATGAAGTATAGGCGTACCTGATACTTTCAGAAATGTTGCCGGCTGGTACTGAAAAGTCCTCAGGACGGCCAGGAGTAACAAGCCGGATTATCAACCGAAGGCAGGTTATACAGGCTAACACAGGCGGAATTATTGCAACCCAGTAATACCATTTCATAGCACGGATAGTTAAACGCAACCGTCAGGTTTAGGTAATCCTGCGACGCGGCATGCCCCGCGGGCAGGGCCAAGAGGAAATAACTCATATATCTCACGGAGTTTTAGTCCTGTTTGCTGGCAGATTACACGTATCATAGGCGCCATTCCTGTTTCTTCCCAACTTTTACGAATGATTCTGACAATTGCCCAATGTTTTTCATTTAATTCGGTAATGCCGTCGTATCCGGCAAATAACCGTGCTACTTCATCATTCCAAATGTCAGGCGTAAGTAAGAAACCATCACCATCAATCTCAAAATTTCTACCTTCAATTTCAATGCTTGGCATAATTCGTTATTTTATAAAATAAACCATGATTCAACTTGTATCGATGATCTGTCTTTTCTTTTATTAACAAATTCATTGGTTCGCCTGTCATATTCATAATCCCTGCCCCATTCATCATAATGATTCCGTATCTGCCTGATTGCATCGATAATGTAAATCACATCTGTATCAGACATAGTCGGGTGAAGCGAAATTCTAACCCATCCCGGCTTTTCTGACAGGTCGCCAGCATTTATCTTACCTGTGATTTTTCGTGATTTTTCATAGCTGACATCAAGCAGGTAATGTCCGTATGTTCCGGCACATGCACATCCGCCCCTTGACTGAATTCCAAACCGGTCACTCAGTGACTTAACGATCAGGTTATAATGGATACCGGGAATATAAAATGAGATAACACCAAGACGGTCTTTAATATGATCAGCAAGTATATGAATATCAGGTACTGATTGCAATTCCCTGAAAGCAATATTAACCAGTTGATCTTCCCTTTCATGAATTTTTGAAGTATTCATTTTGTTTTTTAAATCAATACACAGGGCTGTCTTGATTGCTTGCAGAAAACCAGGGGTACCGCCGTCTTCACGAATCTCAATATTATCAATGAATTTATATTCACCCCAGCGATTAGTCCAGTCAACTGTGCCGCCCCCCGGTTGGTCAGGTGATTTGTTATTGTATAGTTCTGAATCAAAGATAAGAACTCCTGATGCCCCGGGACCACCCAAAAATTTATGTGGTGAAAAGAAGATGGCATCAAGTTTTTCCCGTGGGTCATCCGGATGCATATTAATATCATCATATGGAGCTGAGGCAGCAAAGTCAATAAAAGCAAGGCCTCCGTATTCATGCATCAAGCGGGCCATTTCATGATAGGGAGTACGAATACCTGTAACATTTGAACAAGCGGAGAATGATCCGATCTTACGCTTCCTGTCTTTGAATTTTTTCAGTGCATCTTCCAGTTTGTTCAGATCAACAAGCATATCTTCTCCTGGCTCGACTACCACCACATCTGCGGATGTCTCGTACCAGGTGGTCTGATTGGAGTGATGTTCCATATGAGTGACGAATATCACAGGTTTTTCTGTTTCCCTGAGACATTTACTGTGTAATATATCTCCGCAAAGTTTTAATCCGAGGATTCTCTGAAATTTAACTACAGCTCCTGTCATGCCAAATCCGGTCGTCAGGATAACATCATCAGCGTTGGCATTTACATGTTCTTTAATCTTTTTATGGGCAAGATGGTAGGCCTGTGTCATCAGCTTCCCGGTTTCACTGGTTTCAGTGTGTGTGTTACCGATGAATGGACCGATATGTTCAGTGATCATTTCTTCAATAGGCCTGTATAAACGACCACTTGCAATCCAGTCGGCATAGACCATTTTCACCCTGCCATATGGAGTCTGGTAATACTGGTCAATACCAATGATATTATTGCGAAATGTACTGAAGTATTGCTCTGAATGGACTATTTCTTTGTCTGTAAGGAACATAATGATTTCAGGGAATATCTTTTGCAGATGTTAGATTGAAAAATATAAGTCAAATAACCCATTAGCTTGATAATCAGCTAAGGGCAACAGCAATAATTTGATTCCCTGTGAAGATATTCTGCCAGAAAATGAATGACAGCCTTAGTAATGATCTGATCATCAGAATTTATGATCTCTTTATTTTTTAAATTTAACTGCTGGCGGTATTTATCTTCAATTTCCTTTACTAAAATCCCATCGCAATCAGTTATGTTATCATCTGAAATCCCGGGGTTTCCTGAAATGTTCCAGCGTAACTGCTGCTCAGTGATCTCACCTGATTTGATTGTAAGGATGAGAAACCCTTTGGCAGACCCAAAGTTGCGTGTCATCATCAACCCATCATCAGTCGGAATGGCTAATTTCATATATTTCAGATTATTGGTTAATAAACAAATATCACTTTTACAAAAGTACTCAGTAATAGTGCTGTAGGAGGTAAAGGAAATGTGATTATAACTATAATAGGTTGTGAGAGATGACCTGATATTATATACGTAAATACACATACATATATGACTATGTAATTAATAAATTGTGATATATATCACATATTGTCATTTTCTAAGTTTGCATGATTACTTTTGCAACAACAAAAACTCCGATGTTTGAATTTGAGAATAAAAAGACAACGTGTCCTGATTGTAAGGATAAATCCTGTGCAGCTGCCATCCTGAGCAGGGAAGAGCTTGAAATGATCAACTTTAACAGCCATGAGAGTGTGGTCAAGAAAGGAGAAATCATCCTTCATGAAGGTTCTCTGACTTCTCATATTATATACCTGAAGAGCGGGCTTGCCAAGGAGTTTGTAAAACCCACACCTGAGTCAGAGCAGATACTGTCCATCGTAAAAGAACATACCTATTTAGGTTTGTCCTCTTTATTTGGTGACAGGATCAATCACTATTCCTATTCGGCACTGGAAGATGTAAAGGTGTGCTATATTGATATTGCAGTTTTTATCAATCTGGTCAGGAAGAACGGAAATTTTGCATATGAAATATTGGTATCGGTGAGTCGTGACAGCCTGAACAATTTTCACAGGTTTATCAATCAACTGCATAAAAAGATTTATGGTCGTGTAGCTGATGGGATTCTGTATTTCTCCAGGATCATTTACGAAAATACCACCTTCTCCCTTCCCATGTCAAGGCAGGAATTTGCTGATCTGATTGGTGTATCGAGGGAAAGCGCCACCAGGGTGCTCATTAAATTCAAGGATGAGGGGATCATCAATATTAAAGGCCACCTGATTGAAATAAACAAGGTGGAATTACTCGAACAGATCAGCAGGAAAGGTTGATATTAATTAATATTACTTCAAATCCATGATAAAATTCAGCCTGTTTTACTGATTTTTTCAAGCCTTGTTTTATCAATAATCACAATGTCTTTTTCTCTGAGGCTGATCACAGAATCTTTCTCAAGTCCTTTAAGCAGCTTTACAGTACTTTCGGTTGATATACCTGCAAAGTCGGCAATATCCTTTCTTGAAAGTAGTTGGAAAATCTCCGGATTTCCGGCCTTTAATTGATTAATATAAAGCAAAGTATCAGCCAAACGACCATTCATTTGTTTAAACAGAACATTTTGCAAAGAGTGAAACAGGTTTGTGTTTTGTTCACAATATCGTTTTATGATATTGAATCCAAACAGTCCATTTTGCTTTACCACTTCTTCAATAGCTTCCTTTTCAACTAAGTAAGCCTGGCATTCTGTAAGGCATACAGCCGAATAATTATAGGTGTTCTTTAAAAAAACAGATGACAAACCGACAAATTCACCTTTAGTTATGATCTTCAGGTTATAACTTTTATCATGTTCACTTTCAATATACTGTTTGACAAATCCGTGAATGATAAACAATATGTATGATGCAAAGACTCCCTGTTTGGTCAGAGTATCCCCTTTCCTGAAAAGCACCTGTGTCTTGCTTTTTCTGACAAGTTCCGCCTCGTCAGACGAAAGCATCTGAAAGCATGGAGCCTGTATGTCACAAATGAAATCGTGATTGGTTTCGACTATTGTCTTCATTAAAATTTACCAGATTATTTGAATGGTAAAATTAATCTAAATCAATAAATAAGTTGTCGCATTTCAATGGGATAGTTGTTGCCATATACACGAAACTGCTTTGTAATAAATTAATTAGCCGGTACTTTTGAGCCGTATTTAATTATTCACATTAAAATTTAAAAATATGTTGTACACTAATTTAAAACACATCGAATCGGTATCTGAACATGCTAAGGTAATCAGTGAAAATGATAATGTCATGATAGTTTGCGGTCGTATGGGACCCATGTGTATCCCTGTTTATGGGATTGCTGAAGAACTTGAGGAAGAATATTCCCATGTAAAATTCTGTGATTTGGAATTTGATAACCCTGCATCGTCTGTTATCCGCAATTTGCCTGAAGTACGCGGTTTTATGGGTATTCCATTTACCATATATTATTACACAACAGGTAATCACCATTCTGAAGGAATACTTTAAAGTTCCGGTCAATGCATAAAATGATGAATCAAAGCAAACATTACGATACCATTGTGATAGGTGCAGGCCCTGCCGGATTGACGGCAGGGATATACCTTTCACGGGCAAAACTGAAGACCCTCATTCTGAATGAAGGCACGGTAGGCGGGCAAATGGTACTTACGCACGAAATTGCCAATTTTCCCGGTGTAGAAAGCACCAGCGGTTACCAGCTTGCCAATATTATGAAAAAGCAGGCAAAATCATTCGGTTGTGATATTCTGGCGAATGTAAATATCTGTGATATTGATCTTGATGGAGACATTAAAACCGTTGCAATCACTGACGGGAGCACTTACACATCGGATAGTGTCATCCTTACACCGGGAGGAAGACCACGTACTTTGAATGTGCCGGGAGAAGATCAACTCAAGGGGAAAGGTATTTCCTACTGTGCAACCTGTGATGGCGATTTCTTTACGGGTAAAGAGATTGTAGTGGTTGGAGGTGGAAACTCTGCACTGGAAGAAGCAGTTTCGCTTACTAAATATGCAACCACAGTGACTGTTGTACACCAGTTTGATCATTTCCAGGCTTATGAACATGCGATTGAAGAAGCCCGGGAACATCTCCAAATAAATTTTGTAATGGAATCAACCATTTCAGCTTTTTATGGTAATGAAAACCTCGAAAGTGTCGATATCATCAGCCTTAAAACAGGTGAAGTGACTAATTTCAAAACAGACGGTGTCTTTATATTCATCGGATATATTCCAAATACTGAATTTCTTAACAAAAAAGTGGAATTGAATCAATGGGGTGAAATAGTTGTAATGCCCGACATGTCAACCAATATTGAAGGTGTTTATGCCGCTGGTGATTGTACTGCAAAAAGATACAGGCAGGTTACTACAGCCGTGGGTGATGGGACGATTGCTGCACTGGCAGTTTCAAATTATATGAACGAAGTAAAAGCAAAACAAAAAGAATTAATATTAGTATAGTATGCAAACAACAATGATTATTATTGGCGCAGTAGTTTTGGCTATCGGTGTTCTGATCTATTTAGCCAGATTAAAGATGAAAAACATTCCGGTTGTAGAGGATCATCAGAACATAGTCAAGCTAACCAATGCAAACTTTCAGTTGCAGACAAAGAACAAGCTTATCCTGGTTGACTTCTGGGCAAGCTGGTGTGCCCCTTGCCGTATGATGGCACCAGTTTTGAACGATGTTGCCAGAGAATTAAATGGCAATGCCAGTGTGGGCAAGGTCAATGTAGAACATGAGCAATTGCTGGCACAAAAGCATAAAGTCAGGAATATCCCAACGCTTGTACTTTTTAGGAATGGTAAGGAAATTGACCGGTTTGTCGGTGTTAAATCAAAAGAATTTTTATTACAACAAATTCAGAAAGCATAATAATAAAGGTTTAGACAATAGATTATCAGGTGTTTAGGAATAATAATATTTATACCCTAAAACCTGATATTCTACAGTCTCTAAAAGCCTACAGTCAATTTAATGGTTGCATTGCTGGCCGTTGCCCTGACCATGATGTTCCTGATGAAGGGAACAACTTTCACCGCTATCAGAAATCCTGCCTTCAATAAACTGTTTTACAAGGTCGGCGGCATTTCCGGAGCAGCCCCGAATTACCTGAATGCCCCATTGATTTAGTACATTGATTGCACCGCCACCAATGCCACCGGCAAGCATCGTTGTAACTCCCTGTTCAGATAAAACACCTGCAATATTTGACTTGCATCCGCAACCCTGTTCAGATTTTAAAAATTGAACATCGACTATTTCATTTTTTTCTGAGATGGTATAAACTCCGTAAAATTCACAATGACCAAAATGGTCGTCTACCTGGTTACCTCTGGTAACTGGAATTGCTATTTTCATATTATTTAAATTATTGATTAGTAACATTATTTATCAAAAATACCTGAAGGTACTGCATTTGCAGTTACCAGAAATACAGGAAATTCTTTTTCATTTCCGCTATTCCCGGGTCTTTTAATTACAAAACAAGGTTTCAGATTAATATTATGAAATCCTGTCAGTTCAAGAAGATGAACTAAACTGTAAGGATCAAAACCATGATGACCCGTAAAATCAGCATCATGAAACGATCCGTCTTCTTTGTATAGATCAGCAATAGCCAAATGTCCGCCAGGGTTTAATAAATGATAAAACTTCAAAAACATTTTCTCAATGTTGTCAACGTGATGAAGAGCCATTTGGGAGAAAATATAATCGAACTTTTTTCCCGGGTATTCATCCTTTTCTAAATCAAAAAGAAGAGGATGAAGATGATCAATTCCGTTTTTGGCAAGTTTTTCCCTTGCAGTTTTGATCATCTCAACTGAACTATCCATCAGGATTATCTCAGAAAAATAGTCCTTAAGTGTGAAGCTAAGCAGACCTGTGCCTGATCCAATTTCCAATGCGGTTTTCTGCACATCTAATTCACCTCTGGCTATCAGCTCTTTTGCAATTGCTTCAGTCCTATCGAGGTGCATCTGGTTTTTGTCCCAATCCCCGGCAACCTGGTCAAAATGGTTTGCCATTATAATGTTATAAAATGCTTGTAATCACTTCAAATTTTGGCGGGTTTGCAATGGTCTTTTTAACCTTGCATAAATCAGCAGCATTAATAACAGCTTCCTTGTATTTTTCAGGAAAATCAGCAGGGACCTGTATATCAATTTTAATATTGGTTGGCAGACCTGTTTCCCGATTATATTCAGCAGTTTGAACGATTTTTATATTATCAGTTGCTATCTTCCTCTGGTCGCAGAATGATTTCACGTATATACCAGCACAAGTGCCAATTGAAGCTAAAAATAATTCAAAAGGCGAAGGTGCTGAATTTTCACCACCTTCTTTTACAGGCTGGTCAGTCCTGATTGTATGTTCGTGTAAATGGGCGGTAATTACTTTTCCGCCATCGAAAGTAACATCCATATTAATAATTATTATTGATTAAAATTTGGTTAATATTTTATTGTATGATCAAATCTGTTCAGTAATTGCCGGATTGAGATTTATCAGTTCAGTGCTTCCATACATTTTGCAATCGGTACATTTAATGTGATTTTCAGCGCCTTCAATTAATTTATAGCACTTTTTACATCTGAACCATTCTTTTTCAAATTGATAACTTCCACCTTCAATTAAAATCGCTTTACCTTCTACAAATGCCTTGGTTATTGTCTTTAATGCTTTGTTGTAAACCCGTGTTAAAGTTGGCCTGGAGACATTCATCTGCTCTGCTGCCTGTTCCTGAGAAAGCATTTCATAATTAACCAATCTGGTACTTTCGTATTCCTCAAGAGTCAACCTGATAGTCTCCATTTTACACAATGGCATTCCAAAAGGTTTAAATCCCTTCATCAGAGGTGGCTCACAGATTTTCCTGTTTTTTTCCGGTCTTGCCATTAATCACTGATCATTTTGAAGTTCACAGATAAAATATTTTGGCAAAGATAATGAACCTACGTTCATAATAAAAATTCTTTGCTGATATTTGTAAAATTTTTTTTACAATGGATGAATGGATAAGAAAATCTGAAACGAGACAATTTAGAGTCATTTTTCCAGGTATTATAAATAACAATGATCGGCTTTACTATTTTTTACATTACCACCTCCATAAGATGTGGATTTTTAATTTGAAATAGTAGTAACTTTAAAACCAAATTAATGTGAAACAGATGTGCAAAATTTGGATTTACTCATTAGCTATAATGGGAATGTTATTAAGCAGTTGTAAAAATAATACGGGCAGTTGTAAACAAAATAAAGATACAGTTACTGATATTGACGGCAATAAATATCATACCGCGACTATTGGTAGTCAGGAATGGATGGTGGAGAACCTTAAGACCACCAAATACAACAATGGCATAGCAATACCGCTGGTGACTGATAATACTGCTTGGAGTAATTTAAGCACTCCCGGATATTGTTGGTCTGACAATGATTCTACCAACAAAAATACTTATGGAGCCTTGTACAATTGGCACGCTGTAAATACAGGGAACCTTTGCCCGACTGGCTGGCACGTACCTACTGATAATGAATGGACAACATTGACTGATTATTTGGGAGGATTACGTCTTGCCGGAGGTAAATTAAAGTCAAAAATAGACTGGTCCAGTCCTAACGACATCGAAACGACAAATAGTAGTTGTTTTTCAGCTCTTCCAGGTGGTCACTGTGAGTCTAATGGTTCATTTCAGGAAGTAGGCCGCCACGGATACTGGTGGTCATCATCTGAGTACGATATTAACAGTGCATGGATGCGCAGGATGAATAACAGTAGTTCATGTGTATTCTGTAACAACTACCTTAAAATGAATGGGCTTTCAGTACGTTGCATCAGGGATAAATAGACTATTTTGATTTCTTTTTTGCAAATTCTTTGACTTCATCTGTTACCTTGTTTGAACAACCCTTGCTGACCTCTTCAATTTGTTTTTTCTGTTTATAATTTTGTCATTTAAGTCGGTTCCCGATGTACGTTTGACCCAAGCCATTTACAAGATAGACCATTAAATTCTTTGTTATATATTCAGTATTCAATTTCATATATAACATCCTATCTGGTATCTACTCAATTTAATTATTGATATTTAATAATTAGGAACTGAAATCAGATAAAAAAATATTGGGGTCGGGTTGATTATTTTTGTTCATACATAACAATTGGTACTTATTCAATAATTTAACATTCAACATAGCTATAAAATTTATGTCAATTACGATAATTAATAAATTAATAAAGTTGGATTAACAAATAGTTAATATACGTGATCTACTTTTGTCATGTTAAAAAACATATAATGTTTAAGCTTTGTATGATTTGAAAATAATATGTCGATGGAACCTAATAGAAGATATATAAAATTGAAGGAAATTTCTCCTGAAAAATAGCAATAATGCTTGTAATAGCCAAATTGCCACACTGATACAGAATGAAATAAATATTTACCATATATAAAATTATAAATAATATTGAAACTAAATCTCTAATCTAATTTTAATTATAATGAAAACAACGATTTATTTAATTGCAGCAATCTTTTTTATGATTAGCACATCCTATGCGCAGGATGCTACTAAAAATGACTTTATCCCATCGGGAAAAGTCTGGGGATATGCATTTGGTGATTATTACATGAAATTACATGCAGATTCTCTTAACAGGGGAAAAACACAATATGCAAATATGCCTAAAAGTTCTAATTCATTTGAATTCAGGCGTGTTTACCTTGGTTATGATTATAACATCAGTCCAAAATTCTCATCCGAATTTCTGTTGTCATATGAAGGTACAACTTTAAGTGATGGAGTGACCCGGACAGTATTTATTAAAAGTGCAAATATCCGGTGGAACAATATTCTACCTAATACTGATTTGATTTTCGGGCAGTCGGCTACGCCCGGATTCCCGGGATCAACTGAGAAAGTCTGGGGTTACCGTTCAATTGAAAAAACGATAACGGATATGAGGGGTGTCTGCAGTTCAAATGATGTTGGAATTGCACTGAAAAGTAAACTTATTTCCAATGATAACACTGAATTGGGGATTCATTTTATGGTTGGTAACGGAACAGGCCAGAAATTAGAATCTGACAGGTTTAAAAAATTGTATGGAGAAATATATGCATTAATACTGAACAAAAAGATACTTATCGATTTATATGGTGATTTCAACCGTGACCAGCTTGATCCATATCATAAAAGCCGTATGACTATGAAAGCTTCTCTTGCTTATATCTCCGATATGATCAATGGTGGTATTGAAATCTATAACCAGGCCCAGCAGAATTATGTTATCAATGCAGATTCCCCAACAGGTACAAAAGATACTACCAACGCAATATCATTTGGTGTTTCTGTTTTTGTTAACGGGAAAATCATTAAAGATAAACTTAGATATTTTGCACGCTACGATATGTATAATCCGGATAATTCTTTTAAAGCTGATAAATATTACTTCAGCGGCGGTTTACCAAATACTGAATCATTTATCACTGCCGGAATAGATTATATACCTGCCAAAAATATTCATATTATGCCCAATATTTGGTACGATTCATATAATAACAGAACGAGTGGTGTGACAGGTTTGACAAAGAGTGATTATGATATGGTTGCCAGACTGACTATATGGTACATTTTCAAATAATAATAAATAAATTTCAGTACAAATAAATTATAATTAAAAATATTAAAATGAAAACTTTTAAATCAGCATTATCAATAGTTATTTTAACAGCTGTAATAATTATAGCAATGGCATTTTCCAATACCAAAAATGAAAATGCGAAAATGACCGGTTCATCAGATATTGAACTTACCGCCGCCGGCGCCACATTCCCTTATCCTTTGTATTCAAAATTGTTTTATGAATATAATAAGCAAACGGGTGTAAAAGTGAATTACCAATCCATTGGTTCAGGCGGAGGGATCAAACAACTTCAGTCAAAAACCGTAGACTTTGGCGCTTCAGATGCTCCTATGAGTGATGAAGAATTACAAACATCCCCCGGAGCAATAGTTCATATCCCGACCTGCCTTGGCGCTGTTGTTGTGACCTATAATCTTACAGGCAATCCTGTATTAGCACTGACTTCTGATGTTGTTGCTGATATTTTCCTTGGAAAAATCACCAAATGGAATGACAAACGTATCCAAGGAATCAACCCTGGTGTAAAACTTCCTGACCTTGCAATTTCAATCATTCATCGTTCAGATGGAAGCGGAACTACATACATATTCAGTGATTATTTATCAAAAGTCAGTGACAGTTGGAAAAACAAACCCGGTACGGGTAAATCGCTTGACTGGCCGGTTGGTATCGGGGCAAAAGGTAATGAAGGTGTCAGCGGATTAGTAAAACAAACTCCGGGTAGTATAGGATATGTGGAACTTATTTATGCCATCCAGAATAAAATGCCATTTGCCAAATTAAAAAACAAGAGTGGTAATTTTGTGGAAGCTTCTCTTAAATCTGTAAGCGCTTCAGCTGATGTTTCCATTCCTGCCGATGCAAGGGTCTCCCTTACCAATACTGATGCTAAAGATGGTTATCCTATCAGTAGTTTTACATATATACTTGTTTATAAAGATCAAAAATATGGTACACGTTCAGAATCTCAGGCAAAATCAACTATAGATTTAATCTGGTGGATGATTCATAATTGCAAACAATATGCAGAACCTCTCAACTATTCATCTCTTCCTGTTGCTGCGTTAAAAATAGCTGAAGCAAATCTGAAATCTGTGATGTATGGAAATAAGAAATTATTGTAATATATAGCTCTCTCATTATTTTAATAATTGCAAATAAAACATATATAATCCGAAATGATTTTTTCGGAAAGTCATTGAACGATCTTAGGGCAATCCTCCGTGGGATTGCCTTTATAGTAAAATAATATGCCAATTACAACCGATCAGCAGATAAAAGGAATAAATTTTTCGGAATTTGCATTCCGGAAAATATTATTCATTTCAGCAATCAGTATTGTCATATTGTTATTTTGTTTTTTTCTGACACTTGTTGCTTCTTCACTTCCTTCAATTAATACAATCGGTATAAAATTTATTTATGGGGTCACCTGGGACCCGGTCTCTGATAAATTCGGAGGATTCCCTTTTTTAGCCGGCACACTATTTACCTCTTTACTTGCTTTAATCATTGCAATTCCTTTTTCTTTATCTGTCGCATTATTCCTTGGGGAATATTTTCGCACAGGGTTAATTTCAGCAATTTTTAAGAATATTGTTGAATTACTGGCTGCAATTCCATCTGTAATATACGGTTTTTGGGGTTTATTTGTCCTTGTACCATTAATCCGTTCCCTTGAAACAAAAATAGGGGTGGCTCCTTATGGCGTGGGTATTTTAACCTCTTCAATAATATTGTCTATTATGATCGTACCTTATGCAGTTTCACTCACAGTACAGGTAATCACACTTGTTCCTGCAGACCTTAAAGAAGCTGCATATTCACTTGGCGCTACAAGGCTTGAAGTAATCAGGAATATCATTCTCCCCTATACCCGTTCCGGAATTTTTGCCGGGATACTTCTTGCTCTTGGTCGCGCACTCGGTGAAACTATGGCTGTTACAATGCTTATTGGCAATTCTCATATCGTACCTGTTAGTATTTTTAGTCCGGGCAATACAATGGCCAGCGTTATTGCGAACGAATTTACAGAAGCCACAGGAAAAATATACCTTTCTGCACTTATAGAAATGGGATTATTCCTGTTCCTGGTCACTACTATCATTAATATTATCGGGAGAAGCGTAATAAAACGATTTTCAATAAGCTAATGGTAACAACTATTAAATACAGGGAATTTAAAAATAAATTATTTAAAGTAATAATTATTCTTTTGACAACGGTTTGCACATTGCCATTGCTTCTGGTGCTTTACAAGATATTCAGGGAGGGTATATCTGCAATAAATTGGGATTTTTTTGTAAATCTTCCGAAACCGGTTGGTGAAACAGGAGGAGGAATTGTCAATGCCCTTATCGGAAGCGTGCTACTTATTCTTGTAGCATCGGTCATTTCCATTCCATTAGGTGTTTTTACCGGTATATATTTAAGCGAATACAGGAATACTAAACTGTCTTACTTTACACTATTATCAGTCGATGTTTTAACGGGAGTTCCTTCAATAGTTATTGGTATTATAATTTACCTATGGGTAGTAAAGACAATGGGAGGATTTTCGGCTATTTCAGGAAGTATTGCTCTTTCGGTTATGATGCTTCCTTCCATTATTAAATCAACTGAAGAAACACTGAAATTAATTCCCAATACTTTAAAAGAAGCATCCCTGTCCTTAGGCGTCCCTTATTACCGAACGATATTAAAGGTAATTCTTCCCGCAGGAATAACGGGAATTTTATCAGGTATAATACTCAGCATCGCAAGAGTCGCGGGAGAAACAGCCCCGCTATTGTTTACTGCATTTGGAAATCCATTTATCAATACTAATATCCTGAAGCCAATCAGCAGTCTGCCTGCAATCATATTTAATTATGCCATAAGTCCTTATGAAGACTGGCATAAATTAGCTTGGGGGGCATCTTTTGTATTAATAATTATTGTTTTATTTCTGAACATTATCACAAAAATTGCCCAGAGAAAATGGAAGGTACAATTTTAAAAACATTCAATTTTAGCGCTAATTTCGGAGAATCCCAGGTTCTGAAAAACATCAGTATTGAAATTAACCGGAATGAGGTCGTTGCTGTGATGGGACCCTCAGGTTGCGGGAAAACTACTTTTATCCGTTGTATCAACCGTATGCACGAACTGACGCAGGGAGCAACCGTGAATGGTGACATCAGGGTTGATGATAACAGTATTTATACAATGAACCTCATTGTTTTAAGAAGAAAAATCGGAATGGTTTTTCAACACCCAAATCCTTTTCCTACCATGAGTATCTACCAAAACGTGGTTGCCGGATATTTGCTGAACGGGATCAAATTAAAAAAAACTGAACGTGACGAAGTAGTAGAAAGATCACTTAAAAGAGTAGCATTGTGGGATGAAGTAAAAGATGACCTGCATAAAAAGGGGACATTCCTGTCAGGCGGACAACAGCAACGCTTATGTATTGCGAGATCAATTTCGATGAATCCGGAAATACTCTTACTCGATGAGCCAACTTCTGCCCTGGATCCTATTTCAACTGCAAAAATTGAAGAACTAATTTTTGAATTGAAAAAAAATTATACCATTATTATTGTAACGCACAATATGCAGCAAGCAGGAAGGATAAGCGATAGAACAGCATTCTTTTATCTTGGTGAATTACTTGAATTCAATGATACAACTGAATTATTTATAAATCCCAAGCATGAAAAAACACAGAATTATATTACCGGAAGGTTTGGTTGATAATTTCAACAATTAAATAAAAATAAAAAAATGACTCATTTAGAAGAACAGATACAAATGCTGAAAGCAAGCACAGTTGAAATGTGGCATCTGGTAATCAGCCAGCTGAGCAAATCACAGGCAGCCGTTAAGGATTTTGATAAAAGCATTGTTCATAATATACAGGTGAACGAAAAAATGGTTGATACCTACGAATTGAAAATTGATAAAGATTGTGAAAATATTATTGCACTTTTTAATCCTGTGGCTATCGATCTCAGGTTTGTCCTTGCCGTTTTAAAAATAAATTATAACCTGGAAAGGATCGGTGATTATGCCTATGGTATTTCAAAATTGCTCGATGATATGGATTCCCCGTTTTCAGATGAATTATTGAAGTCTTGCAGGATTTCTGAAATGTTTGATATTAGTATTGAATTGCTGATAGAAACACTTATTTCTTTCGAAAACGAAAATAAACAACTTACCAAAACCATTATTGGTAAAGAAAAACCCCACAACAAAATAAATAAAGATGCTATTGAAAAAATTGCAGAATACAAAAATAACACACCCGGTGAAATTAAAATGACCATGAAAACCCTGGCAATCATACTGAAATTGGAAAGAGTGATTGACCATATTCAAAACATAGCCGAAGAGATGATTTTCCACATGGAAGCCAGGGTACTGAAACACGATAAAAAAGGAAAAAAGGAAATCAGTCGGTAATATTTGTGTAAAAAGCAAACTTTCATTTTCCAGTTTGATTCCTGGTAAGGAAAGGATTGCTTTTTACAAAAATTATATGAAATTGATTATGATGGGTTATCTTATAAAATTACTTTTTCACCAACAATTTGAAAAACTGATCCAGTTGTGGTAAAATGATAATTCGTGTCCTGCGGTTAAGTGCCCTGCCATCAGCACTATTGTTTGATGCTATAGGATCATATTTTCCATGACCTGCTGCAGTCATTCTCAATGGATCAATTTTGTATTTGTCCTGCAATATTCTCACTACTGATGTAGCCCGTTTCACACTTAAATCCCAATTGTCAAATAATATCGGATTGTGGATGGGAACGCTGTCCGTGTGTCCTTCAACCATTAAATCAAGGTCAGGATGAGCATTCAGTACATTTGCTATTTTACTTAACACCTTTTTGGCATTTTCTGTAACTGTATATTGACCACTGTTAAACAGTAATTTATCCGATAAGTCAATATAAATTACTCCTTTTTCTACTTTAATATTGATATCCTTGTCATTAATATCACCTAAACTGCTTTTGAGATTCATCACAAGAATCATGTTCAATGAATCTTTACGCATAATAGCTGACTGAAGGTTTTTGATATATGCTTCCCTTTCAGAAAGAGTTTTTAATGATTCCTTCATGCTTTCTGCTTGTTTGCCTGATAAAACTGACATATCCTGCAGTGTGCTCAACACTTGATTACTGCTTTTTTTCAGATAGGCCACCTGTTCAGCAAGGGATTTGTTTTGATTGACCAGTTCAGTATTTGAGGCGTTTAAGTTCATATTCTCCTGTTTCATTTTTTCAGTTAGTGTCGCGCAATCTTTCTGATCTGAAAGTGATTTCTGATACTTGGAATCAAGAGTTGTATACTTTTTGGAACTTACGCATGATAACATTAGCGTTGAAAGTCCAATAACGAACAGATAAATTATTGTTTTCATCGCATTATAATATAATTAGTCAACAATTAATTAATAAACCTATTTTTAAAAAATCAAACGGGATTCATATTAAAATGTTATTAAAATAATATTTTTTAAGATTCCGTTAACCCTCTTTTCATTCAGGTGAATTAAAGCTCGGGGTTGTAGTATTTATGCCGGCATATCTAAAGGATTCCTATTACTATGTAACAAAGCATACTTCTAATATGCACCATCATTAATTCCCTTTACAGATATTATTTTCCCATTTGAATTCTTAACATCATTTAACATTTACTGAGAAGGGAATAAGTCTGATTATAATTTAACTTAGTTTTTTGATACTATCGGTAATACATTCCTTTGCCTTTGCCCATGCAAGGTTTAAGTTTGCGCAGCGAAATACTTTCTTTTAAATGAGAACGCCACATTTACAAGACCTATCATGACAGGAACTTCCACCAAAGGGCCGATGACGGCGGCAAATGCTTCGCCGGAATTCATGCCAAAGATGGCAATGGCTACTGCAATGGCAAGTTCAAAGTTGTTGCTGGCAGCTGTGAATGATAAGGTCACTGCCTGGCCATAAGTTGCACCAACTTTTTTACTCATAAAGAAAGATAGTGTGAACATCACCACAAAGTAAATAAGCAAAGGGATAGCGATCATTACAACATCAAGTGGGATTTTGATGATGTATTCGCCTTTAAGCGAAAACATGACTATGATTGTGAAAAGCAGCGCTATCAGTGTCAACGGGCTGATTTTGGGAATAAATTTCCGGTGATACCAGTCTTTGCTTTTCACCCTGATGAGAATGAAACGGGTAAGAAAACCAGTGATAAAAGGGATGCCGAGATAAATAAATACACTTTTAGCAATCTGTCCAATGGTGATCTTTTCAACAGCATCGTTTGTCGGAATACCAAACCAGCCCGGTAGAATAGCAATAAAGAAATAGGCGTAAACAGAAAAGAACAAAACCTGGAAAATGGAATTAAAAGCTACCAGTCCTGCTGCATACTGTGTGTCGCCTTTTGCAAGATCGTTCCAGACAATCACCATCGCAATACAACGTGCAAGTCCTATCATGATAATGCCATACATATAAGGCAGGTTGGCATTATTTACGCCCGGGAACACCTTGAATAATAAGATTGCGAGGGCAAACATCAGCACCGGGCCTATGATCCAGTTCTGAACCAATGATAGCGAAAGCACTTTCCAGCTGCGGAACACATCGCCCAATTCTTCGTACTTCACTTTTGCCAGTGGAGGGAACATCATCACGATTAACCCTATGGCAATCGGGATATTTGTTGTGCTTTCAGGGGATGATTTTAGTGATTCCCAGAAAGTGGCTATTGCCGGGAAAAGATAACCGGAAAGAACACCGACAGCCATTGCAAGAAAAATCCATAACGTGAGGTAGCGGTCAAGAAAATTTAATCTTTTTTCTGAAGGCATGGTAAACAATTTATTAATTTGAAAATGTGTCAATTTGAATATAAAACTCCCAAAACCTGGCTTTGATCTGATCTCTGGCATCCCTGAACTTTACTATAATTTCGTCGTCAGTCCCTTTTGCATCAGCCGGGTCTTCAAATCCAATATGCAACCTGTTTTTTACTTTACCTATGAAGACAGGACAGGTTTCTTTAGCATCATCGCATACAGTGATCACATAATCAAATTCCTGTGATAAAAACTCATCAACATTTTTAGGTTTATTTCCCTTCAGATCAATTCCGGCTTCTGCCATAACCCTGATGGCATAAGGATTTACATTTACAGTGGGCTTTGTTCCTGCTGAATAAACAAGCAATTTATCATCAAATGATTTCAGAAAGCCTTCAGCAATCTGACTGCGGCAACTATTGCCTGTGCATAAAATAAGAATTTTCATTTATTAATTTATTTCTCCATTAATCAGGTTAATCTTTCTGTTTCCGAATTCAGCAGCCAAAGGGCTGTGGGTAACCATCAATATGGTAATGTTTTCCTGTTGGTTTATTTTTTTCAGAAGATGGAGTATATCTGAGGAAAGTCCTGGATCAAGGTTCCCGGTGGGTTCATCCGCAAGAATCAAGGTCGGCGAATTAACCAATGCCCTTGCGATAGCTACTCTTTGCTGCTGACCGGCGGAAAGTTCTTTTGGTAAATGGTTTTTTCTGTTTTCAAGGTCAACCAACTGAAGCATATTAAAAGCCTTTTTATATTTCTGATCCTTTGAGAGTTTAGATAAGGTCAGAGGCAACATCACATTTTCTATGGCTGTCAGGTATGGGATCAAAGCAAAGCTTTGCATCACAAACCCAATATGATCCTTTCTGAACTCTGACAATTTCCGGTCGGATGCTGATATAACATCAAAACCATTGATTTGTACCTGACCAGATGTTGATTTGATCAAACCTGCCAGGGTCAGGAGGAGAGTTGTTTTCCCGGAACCTGATGCACCAGTGATAGTAACAAAGTCACCCTTGTTTACTTCAAAACTGACATTGTTCAGTGCATTGACCTGACCGTCCTCATGCTGATATTTCTTGCAAAGATTATTTGTCTTTAAAATCATATTAATCCTCCTGCATGATATTGAATGGCTCTATTCTTCCGGCAAGGTATGCAGGAATGATTGAACCTATTAAGGAAACACCAATTGAAATTGATAAAGAAACCAAAACCAGCATAGGTATCGGGTTCACTGGTAAACCTGCCAGTTCAGGGCCAAGCCACATGCCGGACAATGTGCCAAGGATATACCCGATAATTCCGCCTAAGATGCCTAATACCAAAGCTTTTGCTAGTATCATCTGATAAATGATTGATTTATTGAAACCAATCATCCTGAACATGCCTATTTCCTTATGGCGTTCGTTAATATTTGCCCACATGAAATTACCGATGGAAATACCTCCTACAAAAATGATGATAATTAAAAAGATCAGGGATACTTTGTTCATCATCTTGTTGGTCTGTATCTGGGTTGCAACAATCTGCCCGATGGTAGTCACCCTTGTATCAGGAAGTACATTACGTAATTTACTGAGAAGACCGTCTGAAATAGCATTACAACAGCCCATGATTTCTATTGCACTTACCTGGCCGGGGATTTTGAGTATTTCCTGGGCTTTGTGGAGATGTATAAAAATCCTGTCATCATCAATAGTTCCTGTCTCATTAAGAACTCTACCAACAGTAAATTTTTCACCTAAAATATCAACAGGATTTCCTTCTGCAAGTTTAAGTTTAGTGGCAATTACAGAACCGACCAGGCATTCATTTGTACCTAATGAATCAATTGATTTTCTCTGTAATTTTTCATCTTCAAATCCATTGCTTTTATTTGCCGCATTATCCGGAGCACAACTTGCCTTTAGTTCGTTTCCCAAAATGCCTGATTGCTGCCATAATGGTTTTGAGGTGACTTCATTCTTTGGCAAAATACCTGTCAGAACAACATTCTCATTTCCGATCATCGTTCTGCGGGTGAGCTTGGGAGAAAGGTTATCCACGCCTTGCAGGTTGGATGATACAATCCGGTCAACATATTCTTCCGGCATTGTAGGTGCGTCAATATCGGCAGCATAGTAATTGTCTACATTAGATGCCTGTGGTAATACAAGTATATTTGCTCCCAGATTATCCAGGTTAACGGCAACTGCTTTTTCCGATACCACCGAGATTGACCTGATACCGACAATTACAGCAATTCCCAGTGTAATGGCAAGCAATCCCGAAATTAGTTGCGATTTATGTTGCCTGAACTCAAGCCAAACAAGTTTTCTGATATTCATATCCGGTATCTGTCAATTATTTCTTCTTACCACATCCACTGCTGCTTCCGCCAGGGCAGCAACCACCACTTTTTATCACCTTGGTTGCAGAAGCTGTAAGCTTTGCTACATCGACTTCCCCTTCAAAGGTATCTGTGATTTTCCCGGCAGCGCCCACTACGACAGTTTTCGATTTATCAGTTATAGAAGTTACACCGATTTGACTTAAAAAATTTGCTTCTTTAGGATCTGAATAATCGACTTCAACAACAGAAGGCTTTGTAGCTATTTTAGAACTGGCAGTCTTACAGTTTGCAACAAGCTTTGCCTTATCAGTGAATCCTTTCTTTGAAACAATAATGAAAACCGGTTTCTTTTCTGACAGGGCAAGAAGAACCTGATCCTGCACAGGAGATGGAACAGCTTTAATAAGATTATCTGTGGTAGCCTGTAAATATGGATAACCACCGACAGGAATTCCGTTGTGGGAAATGATAAAAATAAAAGGCACGGCAACATTTGCAATTCCAAATTTGGTTACTAATCCGCTATTGGCAGCTTCATCCCTGTTTAATGTTAGCACAGTTGATTTTGGAACTTTAGCGCTGACATCTTTTGCAAGCTTGTTTGCTTTATCTACATCGGTTGCACCTGTACCGGTAATAACAAGAAAGACAGTTTTTCCGTCTTTTTTTGCTTTTTCGAGATCAGATGCAGGATCAGCAGCCTTGGAATAAGCACTTAAAACAAGTAAACATGTAATAATTCCAAAACTTAATAATCTTGAAACTATGCCGGACATTTGAGTTTTTTTAAAATTTTTCATATTTCATAGATTTATTGATGATTAGCAATTACATAGAAAGTTACTTATTGAACTGTCGAAGAATTTGTTGAAAGCTGTTTTCATTTCACTGAGTTTTTCCATATCGAGGCAATAGTGAATTTTCAATCCGTCAATAGTGCCTTGGATTACCCCTAATTCTTTAAGTTCCTGCAAATGTTGTGATACCGTTGTTCGACTCAAGGGCAGGAAATCAGAAATATTTCCTGTCTTGATTTCTTTCTTTTCGGCAAGTAGTTGTACAATGGCAATCCTTGCAGGATTTGAAAATAACCGGGCTGCTCTGGCAAGCTCCTGAATTTCAGAATCAAATGAATCAAACTTGGTAATAGCCATATTTAAATGTTTAATGACGCAAACATACAACATTATTCAAGCGGAAGTATAAATTTTGTCAAAATTCCTAAAATGATTTCTAATGGATTGAATTACAGAACGAAATATTTTTCCTTATCCCAAATTGAAATGAAATTTTGTTTGTAAGCTGGTAACCATTGACGAATTTGTAAACAGGAATATCACCCATTAATACAAGCCCCCACATTCTTTTTAGGTCAATGATCAATTGAGGATTGAATATGACCACTCTGCTTCCTGATGATTCGACGACAATTTCGGATTCTCTCCGGTCTTTTCCTCTCAATTCCAGTTTTGCATTAGCTATAAAACTCACATTCTTTGCCAGAGCATAAGTACCGGCAACTGAAAACTGAAAATAATTACCATAGCGGTAAATTAAATAGCCCTTCCTGATTGTCTTGCTCATTTCAAAAAATGCAAATCCGGTAAAACCGAACAAATGACCAGGTTGTTTTCTAAAATAAAATGCGCTGGCATTATACTTTAACGCACCGGAGGATGGCTGCAACGACATTGGAATGGTGATGCCATTTTTCTCTTCATCAAATACACCTACAGGAAGCCTAACACCTGCTGAAAACACAACCTGAGAAATTGGTTTCACTGTTTTTACCGCAGAATATCGGATATTGAATGACAGATCACCCAAACCATGTGATCTGATCAATTCATTTTCATTGTCTATGTTCAATTCCTGAGTTTTATCAATGAAGTAGCCAAGTTCTGTATGCAATGAAAACATAGGAAATAGGCCATAAGTCAAAGAAATATTGTTATAGTCGTAATAGCTTTTCTGTATATATGGAACCTCAGTTTTGGTACCATTATGAAAATAATCTTCTGATAAACTGTGTTTGTAGGATGTAAAAATGATTAACTCGTTTTTTGCAGCACCCTCATTTGAACCATCACCCCCAACAGGATTTCCGGCTGAGCAGCATTGCCCTGCTGCCAGTTTTGTGAGTAATAGCAGAAGCACAAATATTAAAACGTGTTTCATAATCAGGGATTTACGGTGATCATGATGGTATCTGATATAGAACCGTATTCGTTGGAAATCATACATACAACTGTATTTATCCCGACACAGGAAGGACATGCCCAGTACTTTACGGTCACTGAGTCTTTACCTACCATACTGCCATGATTAGTACTCCAGTTAAAACTAATGTGCTGTCCTCTTACATAAGCTGTTATATAAATCTCTTCCCACACTGCAATGTTTCTCTTTGTTGCGATAATACTGTCTAAAGCCAGATTATCTGTAGGATCAGGTCGTGGTGTATTGGGTTCCTTTTTACAGGATGCAAATAAGATCATGAATATGATGATGATAAATAAAGTTCCTGAGAAGAACATCTTGTAGACAATTACGCCAGATGTAGCGTTTTTTATATCTGTTTTGCCTTTCATTACTTTATTGCTTTAAGGATTTTATAAATTTCATTTGCATCCCCCGGATTATAGGCTGTTTTTTGCCAGATGACTTCATTATGGCCGTTGATAATAAACACATGAGGAGTTGTAATAACATTCATGGCCCGTTTGAAATCTGAATTGGGGTCAAGGAACACGGTGAATTCCCAGCCCTTGCCGTTTATTAACGGGGCAATTTTTGCAGAACTGCGGGAATCATCAATGGAAACAGTTATCAGAGCTACACCGGTTTCCTTTTTCCAGTCAGGATAGACCTCGTTGATTTCGTCAAGCATTTTTATATTTGGAGAGCAGCATGATTTCCAGAATATCAAAACAACAGGCTTACCACTATTGGTTATTTCAGATGAAGATACATTTTTACCTTCCAGCGTTTTCAGAGCGACAACCGGAAGTTTGAATGATATTGAATCGGTATTCTGAGCATTGACGGACAATAAAGTAATACATAGAATTGCACTGATTATGATTACAATTATTACAAAAAGTTGAATTTGTTTTTTGTCTTTGATCCTTTTAGTTTTTACAGCCAGAACAATTTGTTTATCCTGTGGCAAATGATCGTTCAGGATTCTGATAATTTGCTTTTCCGAAAGGAGTGTACCTTTTGAAACTACTATATCGTCAATCAGTACTGAAGGTATTGTAAAAACATGTTGAGCTATCAGGATTTTAATATCTTCAGATTTCGTGACAGTAGCATCTATCTGGAATTCAGATATAATTTTCTGAAAGCGTTGAAATAGTTTTTCGCACTTTGAACAGTTTGCCCCGATTATTTGAATGTTGAGTTTCATTTGGCTTTATTCTCCCTGGGCTTTAGCTGGCACATACAGGAACCGGAAAGTCTTTCTTTTTTATCAAGTTCAATCGGAAGTCCGTCCCTTTCCCATTCAACAAGTCCTCCGGCAAGATTTGCCAGATGAGAAAATCCCTTTTCAATCAATAGTTTTATTGCTTCCCTGCTATTTAGTCCGACTGAATCGGCAACAATTAAATTAATATCAAATGGCAGAATCGATAAATTCTTTTCCAGCAGGCTCATTGGCATATAGATAATATGTTCAACATTAAACCTTTTAAAAGCAGTCAGAAATTCTTCCCTGACATCTAATAGCACGACCCCCCGGGCACATAATTGAAGTGCTTCTGCTGGGGAAACGTGAAGCATTCCACCACTGCTAATTCCATAATTTTCAAACAAATCATTCATGGTTTCAAAAAATGAAATTGAATAAATACCCCACGATCATAATACCCGTTCCTACAACTCCTATAAATGTGAATATTAACGGGAGCTTCAGGACTTTTCTGAGTATGATCATTTCCGGTAAGGATAAACCAATGACAGCCATCATAAAAGCTAATGCAGTGCCAAGGGATGCACCTTTTTCTATAAGTACTGATACAATAGGAACAATTCCGGCTGCATTTGAATAAAGAGGGATACCAATCAATACTGCCAAAGGGACAGAATACCAGTTATTTCCGCTCGCCCATTTTGCTATTAAATCGGCTGGCACATAGCCGTGTATCCAAGCTCCAATTCCAATACCTATAACAACAAACAGCCAAACCTTTTTTACAATGTCAAAAGTGTAATTTCTGGCATAAATAAGTCTCTGTTCCCAAGATAAGGACGGCAATTCAAGCTGGTTTATATTTTTGTTTTTTGAGAAATCATAAACAAGATTTTCAACTTTCAGTTTTCCTATGATAATTCCAGAAATAAAT